>JBOGWY010000001.1:0-5789 GCA_050694015.1 Actinomycetota bacterium
CCGGGGGGGTATACTGTGGACATGGCAACGCACGCCCACGAGACGGTTTCCGACCCCACCGAGACCCGGAGCTTCCCGGTCCGTGGCATGACCTGCGCGTCGTGTGCGCGGAGGGTGGAGCGCGCTCTCGCGTCTCACCCGGGCGTGACCGAGGCGGGCGTGAACTTCGCTCTCGAACGCGTGACGGTGGCGACGGAGCCCGACGTCGAGGTGTCGTCGCTGGTCGAGGCCGTCGATCGCGCGGGCTACGAGCTCGTCGTTGTCGACGATCCGGCTATCTCTCAGGATGGTCACGGCGACCCGTCGGACGCCTCCGGTAGCCACGACCACGGCATCCGGGTGGGCGAGGAGCAAGGGCTCACCAAGAGGGCGTGGCGCCGGTTCGTTATCGCGGCCGCGCTCACCGTTCCCAACGTCGTTCTGGGCATGGGGGCCGAGTGGTTCGGTGGGATTGACGCCGAGTGGATTCCGTGGGTCCAGTTCCTGTTTGCGACCCCGGTGCTGTTCTGGGCCGGGCGTCCGTTCCTCACCAGCGCGTTGAAGCAGGCCCGCCATCGCGCGACGAACATGGACACGCTGGTGGCGCTCGGAACGCTCGCGGCCTACGGATATTCGACCTACTCCCTGTTCGGCGAGGGCGCGATCTATTTCGAAACGGCCTCGGTGATCCTCACGTTCCTCCTCTTGGGCAAGTACTTCGAGCATCGTTCAAAGAGCCGTGCCGGTCATGCGTTGCGCGCGTTGATGGAGCTCGGCGCAAAGAACGCGCGCGTCCTGCGTGATGGAGTCGAGGTCGACGTAAGAATCGAAGAGGTGCGCGTCGGCGACCTGGTGCGCGTTAGGCCCGGCGAGAAGGTCCCGACCGACGGGACGGTGAAGAAAGGCGCGAGCGCAGTCGACGAGTCCATGCTGACCGGGGAATCGGTGCCGGTCGACAAGGCTCAGGGTGACGAAGTCTTCGGGGCCACCATCAACTCCTCCGGCGCGCTCTTGATCGAAGCCACGCGCGTCGGTGGTGATACAGCACTCGCTCAGATTGCGCGGCTCGTTGCAGATGCTCAGGGCCGCAAAGCGCCGATCGAGCATCTAGCGGATCGTGTGTCGTCGATCTTCGTACCGATCGTGATCGCGATCGCGGCGGTGACTTTCTTGACATGGATGCTGACCGATCACTCTCTGGAGAAGGCTCTCGTCGCAGCGGTGGCGGTTCTGATAATCGCGTGCCCGTGCGCCATGGGTCTCGCGACCCCGGCCGCGATCATGGTCGGCAGCGGGCGCGGCGCGCAGCTCGGGATCCTGATGAGGGGCGGCGACGTCCTCGAGCGCTCGGGCGAGATCGACGTTGTCGTCCTCGACAAGACCGGCACGGTCACCACCGGCGAGATGAGCCTTACCGATGTGGTCCGGGACACCAACGAAGGTGGCCCCACTGAGCAGGAGCTGCTGCAACTGGTCGCCTCGGTCGAGGCTTTGTCGGAGCATCCGATCGCGCAAGCGATCGTTGCCGGCGTGCGGGAGCGTGGGATCGCTATCGATGAGGCCGCGTCGTTCGCTTCCCACGGGGGCATCGGCGTGGAGGGCGAGGTCGGTGGGCGTCGGATCCGGATCGGGCGGCGCAACTCGCTGGAGGACGCGATCGCGTGCGCCGAGGTCGCCGAAGCGGCCGATCGTTTGGAGAGCGACGGAAAGACCGTCGTGTGGATAGGCGAAAACCGCAGGGTTCTGGGGATCGTCGCGGTGCAGGATTCTCCCAAGGAAGCCGCACGCTCCGCCGTCGGCGTACTCCACCGGCTCGGGTTGGACACGGTTCTGCTGACCGGCGACAACGAACGGGCAGCGCGTTCGGTGGCAGAAGCCGTCGGCATCGACGATGTAATAGCGGAGGTTCTGCCCGGAGGGAAGGTCGATGTCATCAAGGAACTGCAGGCTCGAGGACGCCGGGTCGCGATGGTCGGCGATGGCATCAACGATGCACCCGCGCTTGCGCAAGCCGATCTAGGGATCGCGATCGGCAGTGGAGCCGACGTCGCGATCGAAGCGGCCGACCTGACTATCGTGGGAGACGATCCCCGGCTCGTTCCCGCGTCGGTCGATCTGTCCCGGCGGACGCTCCGGACGATCAAGCAGAATCTCGGCTGGGCGTTCGGATACAACGTCGCCGCGATCCCACTCGCAGCATTCGGTCTGCTGAACCCGATGATCGCGGCCGCTGCGATGGCGTTCTCTTCGGTCAGCGTGGTGCTCAATGCCCTGAGGCTGAAACGCTTTAGCCTCCGGGCGTGACGACCTTCCTCCTAGACGCACCGAGCCTCGTCTATCGCGCGTTCTTCTCGTATCCGACCTCGGTCACCGACGAGCGAGGAAATCCGGTGAACGCCGTGCGGGGATTCATGGAGATGGTCACCCGCTTGATCATCGATCGCAGACCGGATCGCCTCGTGGCCGTGTTCGATTCGAACTTCCGGCCCGATTTCCGCGTCGCCGCGTATCCCGGATACAAGGCGCAGCGCCCCGAGGATCCACCCGAGCTCCCGCGTCAGTTCCACGTGCTCGCCGAAGTACTGGATGCGGCCGGCATCGAGCGGGTCGAGTCCGCCGGCCTGGAGGCGGACGACGCCATAGCCACGCTCGTGGGCCAGATCGACGGTGAGATCGTCATCGTGACCGGCGATCGAGACCTGCTCGCGCTCGTGCGCGATCCGGACGTGAAGGCTCTGTTCCCGGTGAAGGGGACGAAGGAGATGACGGAGTTCGCCGAGGCCGATATCGAGGCGAAGTACGGCGTGCCTCCGCGGCTGTACCCGCAACTCGCCACCTTGCGCGGAGATCCGTCCGACGGGTTGCCCGGCATCTCCGGCATCGGTCCCAAGCGAGCGGTCGCGCTGTTAACCAAGCACGGTTCGGTCGAGACGATCCTCGAGCACCTCCACGAGCTTCCGCCGCGTCAGAGGGATGCATTCGATGAGGGGCGCGCCTATCTCGAAGCGATGAAGACGGTGGTCGGTCTCGTAACCGACGCCCCGATCGACGCCACCGACGCGCACCCGCCCGAGGAAGGATGGTTGGCAGAGCTCAAAGAGGTGCATAACCTCGGAGGTTCCGCGACGCGGCTGTCACAGGCGCTCAAGGGGGAGCGATGACGACGATATTCCTGGTCCGCCACGGGGCGACCGACTGGAACATCTACAAGCGCGCCCAGGGACATGCCGACATCGATCTCAATGCCGAGGGACACCGCCAGGCGAGCACTGCCGCGCAAGAGCTCGGCCATCTCGAGATCGATGCGGTCTACGCGAGCGACCTCAAGCGCGCTGTCGACACGGCTACCCCGATCGCTGCGGCCCACGGTCTCGAGGTGAAGCTCGACAAACGACTCCGTGAGATCGACCAGGGGGAGTGGGAGGGCCTGACGGTCGAAGAGATCAGCGCCAAATGGCCCGACCTATGGGGGCCGGCCCGTCATTACAGCGCGCGGCCCGGCGGCGAATCACCGCAGCAGGTGCGCGACCGGTCGCTGGAGGCGCTGAGCGACATCGTCGCGGCACACGCCGACGACCATGTCGTGATCGTCAGCCATGGAGGCACGATCCGGTGGATCAGCGCCGAAGCGCTCGGCTACGACGAGTACCGGTCACGTCGCATCCGCGGTCTGGGAAACGGTGCGATCGTCTCGGTGAAGGCTCACCTGGACGACGGCATACTGGTTCTGAGCGATCTCCATCGCCTCGACGGCAACACGACCGACCTAGACGACCCCAACGACTAGGCCTGGGAAATTTTCAGAAAAATTTCTGACAATTTCAGAGCACCTCTGATGCACACGCCACCCGTTGGACACACCAGCGTGGTTCAGCCGTCGAGCTCGATGGGGACCACGGCGACGTCGATCAGTTCGCCGTTGCGCACGAGGCGCATCGTCACCGACTGGCCGATCAGCTCGCCGACCATCAGTCGTTGTAGATCGCCGGCGTCGGTGACCGGCATCCCGTCCACGTCGAGGATGAGATCCTCGTTACGGATGCCCGCGACCGCGGCGGGGCTGCCTTCGACGACCTCGACCACTTCGATCGCTCGTTCGCGCTCGAGATCGCGTGCGACGCGTGGCGGCAGGGGCCGGGTTCCTCCGGCCACTCCGAGGTAGGAGCGGCGGAAGCGCCCTTCGTTCATCAGGGTCCCGATGATCTTGCGGGTCGTCGGATTGATCGGGACGGCAAGGCCCAATCCCACGCCCGCGACCGCGGTGTTGATGCCGACCACATCCCCACGCGCCGTGACGAGCGCACCTCCCGAGTTGCCGGGGTTGAGCGCGGCATCCGTTTGGATCACGTTCTCGACGACGCGCATGACCGAGCGAGACCGGGTGGGGAACGAACGTCCCAGAGCGCTGACGACGCCGGCGGTTACGGATCCATGGAAGCCCATCGGGTTGCCGATGGCTACGACGAGTTGCCCCACGCGCAAGTGATCGGCGTCGCCCAGGTTCGCGGCGGTCAGGTCGCCGACCTGGACCCGCACGACGGCGAGATCGGAGAGGGGATCGGTGCCGACGACGTCGAAGTCGAACGCCCGGCCGTCGGTGAAGGTCGCCGAACCATGGCTCGATCCCGCGACGACGTGCGCCGACGTCACCAGGAACCCGTCGGGGGTGACGGCCACGGCGGATCCCGCCCCCGCGGCCTCGCGCCCGTAGCGCGTCTGTTTGGTCAGGCGGAGGCTCGCCACCGATGCACCGAGGCGCTCGGCGACGGTCACGACCACCTGTGAATAGGCGTCCAGGGCGGCTATCTCGGCGGGGTCTCGCTCTTCGGTATCCATGTAATATTGTAATCATACATACGGAGTTAAGGAGGCAAGCCATGACCGAGCCCACCGAGCAGGAGATCAGGGACTGGTTCGAATCGAAGATCCCCGAGGGCTGGTTCGAGGACCTCGAGGTCACCGTGGCCCGGGACGAGATGCAGGTGATCGGGAGGTTGCCCGATGTTGGCGATGTGCCGGGGGGCTCCCCCCGGGTGGCCCGGGCGAACCGCATCGCCGAGTGGCGGGAAGAGACCCGCCGGGAGCGGATGGACATCGCCCGGGAGGCCGAGATCGGCTTCGGTCGCAAGGTCTCGTGGGGAGCGCGCTGCGGGGACGAAGGCAGGCTGTTCGCTCATCTCAACGTCCCCGTGATGACCCGTCTGCGGGCGCGCGAGCGTGCGGTACTCGACACGCTGGTCGACGCAGGTGTGGCTCGTAGCCGGAGCGACGCGCTCGCGTGGTGCGCGCGGCTCGTTGCCGACAAACAGAAGGAATGGATCGATGAGTTGCGCAGCGCGTTCTCCGAGGTCGAGAAGGTGAGGGCCGCGGGTCCCGTGGTCTGAGTATCTCAGTGCTGCCCTGCTAGCGTGGGGCCATGGAGTTCCGCCGGATCGAACGTTTTCCGCCGTACGTCTTCTCTATCGTCAACGAGCTGAAAGCTGCAGCTCGACACCAAGGCGAGGACATCATCGATCTCGGGATGGGCAATCCCGATATCCCTACGCCCGAGCCAGTTGTCGAGAAGCTCAAGGAAGCCGTCGACAACCCGCGCAACCATCGCTACTCGGCATCGCGCGGCATCCCCAAGCTCCGCCGGGCGATATGCGATCTTTACGAACGCGGTTGGGATGTCACTCTCGACCCCGACACGGAAGCCGTTGTCACGATCGGAGCCAAGGAAGGGCTGACACACCTCGCGTGGGTGTTGCTCGGTCCCGGTGACTCGGTCATCGTTCCCGAGCCGACGTACCCGATCCACACCTACGCGA
>JBOGWY010000002.1:0-4821 GCA_050694015.1 Actinomycetota bacterium
TGGCCGCGGCGTGCGAGAAGGCAGGCGCCGTCATGCGCGTGCTCCCGTCGATGGGGGAGACGATGGCCGGACGCGTCACCGCGCGCGACCTGCGCGACCTGAGGATCGAAGACCTCCTCGGACGACAGCAGGTGTCCACCGACCTCGATGCCGTCGCCCGCATCCTGCGCGGCCGCCGCATCCTCGTAACCGGGGCCGGTGGTTCGATCGGGTCCGAGATCGTGCGTCAGGTGCTGGCCTTCGATCCCGAGAAGCTCGTGATCCTCGACCACGACGAGACCCATCTGCACGACCTCTACACGGAGCTCGACGGCGACCCACGGGTCGAGAGCCTGCTGGCCGACGTGCGGGATCAGGGCAAGTTGATGGCGGCGATGATGAAGCACTCGCCGCACGTGATCTTCCATGCCGCCGCGCACAAGCATGTGCCGGTTCTCGAGGACTACCCCGAGGAAGCTCTTTTCACCAACGTGATCGGCACCGCCAACGTCGCCGACGCGGCCGCCGCCGCGCACGCGAGCCAGTTCGTGCTGATCTCGACCGACAAGGCCGTCAAGCCGTCGAGCGTGATGGGCGCGTCCAAGTGGTTCTCGGAGCAATCGATCTGGTGCGCGAGCGGCAACGGCACGCGCTTCACAGCGGTCCGCTTCGGCAACGTGCTCGGGAGCCGCGGCAGCGTGATCCCGACTTTCTTCCGCCAGATCGAACGCGGCGGTCCGGTCACCGTGACCGATCCAACTATGACGCGTTACTTCATGAGCGTGCAGGAGGCCGTGCAGCTCGTGCTGCAGGCCGCTGCGCTGTCGCAGGGCGGCGAGGTCTTCACGCTCGACATGGGCGAGCCGGTCAACATCATGGAGCTCGCTCGCGAACTGATCCGTCTCTCGGGTCGCGTGCCGGGCAAGGACGTCGAGATCAAGGTCGTGGGCCGCCGCCCGGGCGAGAAGCTCTACGAGGATCTCGTCAACGCCGACGAGGAACAGATCCCCTCGGGCCACCCCGCGATCACCGCGGCGCGGCCCCCGCAACCCGATCGTGCCGCACTCAAGCAAGCGATCCGCAGCCTCGAAGAGCTCGCGCATCAGGGACGCATGGATGAGCTGAAGACGGCCATCAAGATCTACGCGCAAGAGACGCCGGTCGCCGTCGACGACGCGATCCGCATATAGAGAGAAAGGAAACTCCGATCAAACACACCGCTTCGCTTCGACGCAAGATCCTCAACCGCAAGGCTTCGATGGGAGTCGTGGGACAGGGTTACGTCGGGCTCACGCTTGCCGCCGTCGCGGCCGACGCCGGCTTCGACGTCACCGGCATGGACATCGATGAGCCGCGGATCGACGGGCTTTCCAGCGGGGTTCTCGTCGTACCCGGCGTGAACGAGCAGGTCTTCGAGACCGGTGTTAACTCAGGGAAGCTCGGTTTCTCGAGCGACCCCGATTCCATGATCGGTACCGACATCATCGTGATCTGCGTGCCCACCCCGGTGCGCGACCAGACGCCCGACCTGTCCTATGTGGAGCACGCCAGCCACATGGTCGCCGACCGGCTCAGCCCGGGACAGCTCGTGATCCTGGAATCGACGACCTACCCGGGGACGACCGACGAGCTCGTACGGCCGATCCTCGAGAGCTCGGGCCTCATGGCCGGCCGCGACTTCCTGCTCGCGTATTCGCCCGAACGGATCGACCCCGGTAACGAGGAGTACGACTTCCGGCAGATCCCGCGCATCGTGGGCGGACTCTCGGCCGAGTCGACGGGGGCCGCGAGCCTCTTCTACGGCCAGATCGTCGACAAGGTCGTGCAGGTCGGTTCGTGCCGCGCGGCGGAGCTCGCCAAGCTGCTCGAGAACACGTTCCGCCACGTCAACGTCGCTCTCGTCAACGAGATGGCGATGCTCTGTCACGAGACCGGGATCGACGTGTGGGAGGTCATCCATGCCGCCGAGACCAAGCCGTTCGGGTTCATGCCGTTCAAGCCGGGCCCGGGCGTCGGGGGCCACTGCATCCCGCTCGACCCGACCTATCTCGCGTGGCAGGTGCGCCGCGACGCGGGACGGCACTTTCGGATCCTCGAACAGGCTCAGGACATCAACACCCAGATGCCTCGCTACGTGGGGTCGCGCATCGCCGACGCCCTGAACGACGAGGGCAAGTCGGTGCGCGGAGCCGACATCCTCGTGCTCGGGATCGCCTACAAGCCCGACGTGGGTGACGTCCGCGAGTCCCCGGCCCTCGAAGTGATGATCTATCTCATGAAGCGGGGCGCGCAGGTGACCTACCACGACCCAACGATCTCGGCCGTGCGTGTCGACGACCACTTGCTTTACAGCGTTCCGCTCACGCGTAAGGCGATCGCGGCGGCCGACTGCGTCGCGATCCTGACCCCGCACAGCACCTACGACCTGTCCTGGATCGCCGAGCACGCGAACGTGATCTTCGACTCGCGCAACGCGTACGAAGACGACCGTCGCCCCAACGTGGTCCGCTTGTAGTCGCATGAACGGCCTCGCGCGCTACCGCCGCTCCACGAGGGCGCTCACGCGCACCGTCGGTGACGTCGTGTTGATCGCGATACCCGAGCGCGAGGGGTTCGAGAAGCTGGACGGCACGTCGTCGGTCGCGTGGCACCTGCTCGAGGAGCCGCAGACGGCACCCGAGCTGATCGACGAGCTGGCGCGTATCTACGGGGTGGCCGCCACCGAGGTGGCCGGACCCGTCTCCAACATGCTCGAGGTCTTCGCCGCACGAGGTCTCGTAGAGGTGGCCCAGGGGGCGGAGGTGGGAAACGATGGGTGAAGCCGCGCTCAACGAAGCCCTGGCGGTCGCGGCCCGCGGGCTGCCGGGGGCGGGCGGGGAGCAAGATACCGAGATCGTCGTTTCCGACGAGCAGTGGCCGGCGTTCATCGGCGCGATAACCGCCTACCGGCTCACCGGTCTCGCGCTCGCCGCGATCACCGACGGTGGACTGTCGATCGCGCCGGCGCACGCCGAGGAGATCGAGGCGCGGCACACGACCAACATGCTCCGGGCGCTGGCGCTCGAGCGTCGCATGCTGCAGGTCTACGACGCGTTCGCGTCCGAGGGCATCGCGGCGATCGTGCTCAAGGGCCCGGTACTGGCGAACACGATCTATGCAGATCCGTCGCTGCGGCCGTTCCTCGACATCGACCTGCTCGTGCACTCGGACGACTGGCGCACGGCGTGCGGTGTCCTCGCCGCCCTAGGATTCCGGCGCGGGCTTCCCGAGCCGAAAGCCGGCTTCGACGAGCGCTTCGGCAAGGCGGCCCTGCACCGCGATCAACTGGGACAGCAACTAGATCTCCATCGCACCCTCGTCCTCGGGCCCTTCGGCCTGTGGGCTCGGTCCGATGAGCTCTTCGAGAACACGAGCTGGTTCGAGCTCGGCGGGCAGTCGCTACGGAGGCTCGACGACACCGCCCTGCTGGTGCACGCGTGCGTCCACGCGGCGCTCGGTGCCCGTCCTCCGCTGCCGATCCCACTCCGCGATGTGGCCGAGATAGCGAGCCGCGGTGACGTGGACTGGGAGCGGTTCGCGGATCTTGTGAGTAGGTGGCGCCTGGGAGCGGTGATCGAGCACACGTCGGTGGCGCTGCGACTGCGCCTGGACGTCGCGGTCGCGCAGCTGGACGACATCGGCCGGCGCGTGACGTCGACACGGGCGGAGACCAAAGCGCTGTTGGGATACACGACGGACCGGAGGCAGCGAGGAGGCATGTCGGTCCGCACGCTCAGCGCGATCCCGACGCTCAGGGGGAAGGCGAGCTACGCGCGTTCGCTGCTCGTACCGGACCGTGACTTCCTCGACGCCCGCGCATCGGACGGTCATCGCTCGTACCTGAAGCGGTGGGGGATCGCCCTCGGATGGCTAAGCCGTGCGCCGTAGGCAACTTTCCGGTGGGGTCGCAGAAAAGATACTGCGGACGTGCAATCCGGCACCTTTTCAGCGCCCCTAGCCTTGGTTTTGCCGCTGGGCAGTCCGACCAATCGGACGGTTCGTCAAAGGGAGGGAACGGCAGAGATGACAGACCACGAGAATCACGAGAACCACGATCTGAAGCGGGAGCTGGGGATCACCCGGCGTGGCCTCATGAAGAGGGGCGCCGTCGTCGGGGGCACGCTGATCTGGGCCGCTCCCGTCATCCAGAGCCTCTCGCCGCCTGCGTTCGCACACGTCGTCAGCCCCGTGAACCACTTCTGCTGCCACTGCTTCAACGCCGACGCCAAGACGAGCACGGTCACGCTGACCTCGGGCTACTGCCTTTCGGACGGTGGGTTCTTCCCCGACGGTCACAGCGCCAACCTGCAGCACTGTGTCGAGCACTGCACCGCTCTGGGCTTCGACTCGAACGAGTTCCAGGCCGGTCCGAACCCGTTCGGTTGCCTGCCGACGCACCCCAGCAACAACGGCGGCTGCATCGACGCCGGTCCCGAGGCCCAACACTAAGAACGAAAGGTAGGGAGCTATCACTCCCAAGATGACCACCAGAGGCGCCGAGAGATCGGCGCCTCTGCGCGTGATGAGAAAAGCATCGTCGGATCGGAGCTACGCGCTCGGTGAGTACGCGTTCCGGTTCCGTACCGAGTTCGACGACCTCGCCGAGGTGCTCGACGATCTGCTCGCGTCGCACCGCCGCGCGACCGCGCCGACAGGCGCGATCTCATCGCGGCCCGGCGAGACGGTCTACGAGGCCTTCCGGGCGACCTCCGGAGCGCACGAGTACACGGTCACCCGCGACGGTGCGATCGAGAGCCCGGCCGGCACGTTCTCGGCGGCCCTCGACTACGTGCTGTGGGACGT
>JBOGWY010000003.1:0-1867 GCA_050694015.1 Actinomycetota bacterium
GCACGGCGCTGTGCGGTGTTTCCGGGAAACAAAAAAACCTCCCTGCTGGGAGGTCGGCGCGCACTGTGGTCGGCGGACGAGATGTCCGACGACGGGCGCGCCTAGGTAATAAGTACGAGGACGAGAAGGAAGAGCGAGACGCGACGAAGGACGCGACTATGCGTCATCGTGGTGGGGGTCTTCGTCACGGCTGTTGCGCTCATCGAGTTCCTCACATCTGGCCTACCGGAACCCCGGCAACATTGACGAGGCGTTGGTGGGCGATTATACGAAGGTCGTTAACGAAGTCAATCGGCAGAGACGAGGTTTTCCTTGAACGCCACCGACGATCCCTACTCAAAAGAGACAGACCCCGCGAAGCGTCACAGCGCGTCACTGACCGACGGGCCCGACCGTGCCCCGGCACGAGCCATGCTGAAGGCCGTCGGTTTCGACGACGACGATCTCGCCAAGCCGATCATCGGCGTTGCCACGACGTGGATCGAGACGATGCCGTGCAACTACAACCAGCGGGAGCTGGCTCGCGAGGTCAAGAAGGGCATCCGAGCCGCCGGCGCCACGCCGATGGAGTTCAACACGATCTCGATCTCCGACGGGGTCACGATGGGCACCGAGGGCATGCGGGCGTCGCTCGTCAGCCGCGAGGTGATCGCGGACTCGATCGAGCTCGTCTGCCGCGGGCACCACTTCGACGGCGTCGTGTGCCTCGTCGGCTGCGACAAGACGATCCCCGGCTCCGCCATGGCGCTGTCTCGACTCGACATCCCGGGCCTGATCCTCTATTCGGGTTCGATCGATCCCGGGCGCTTCCGGGGCCGCGACGTCACGGTCCAGGACGTTTTCGAGGCCGTCGGCCAACACGCGGTCGGCGCGATGACCTCGCAGGAGCTGCACGACCTCGAGAACGTGGCGTGTCCCGGCGCGGGTGCGTGTGGGGGCCAGTTCACGGCCAACACGATGGCGACGGCGATGGACTTCCTCGGCCTCAGCCCGATCGGGCTCTCGAGCATACCGGCGACCGATCCCGGCAAGCCGAAGGCGGCCGAGGAGGCGGGCCGGATGGTGGTCGAACTCGTCCGGCAGGGGGTCACCGCGCGTTCGCTCGTTACCCGTGCATCGCTGGAGAACGCGATCGCCTGCGTCGCGGCGACGGGGGGCTCCACGAACGCGGTGCTGCACCTGATCGCGATCGCTCGCGAACTCGACGTCGAGCTGTCGATCGACGACTTCGACCGGATCGCAGCTTCGACACCGACGCTCGCGAGCTTGAAGCCGGGCGGAGAATTCGTCGCCACCGACATGCACCGGGCCGGGGGCAGTGCTCTGCTGGCCGCGCGCCTACTCGAGGTCGGTCGTCTCGACGGAAGTGCGCGCACCGTCGACGGGCGCACGATGGGCGAGATCGCGGCCGCCGCGGTCGAAGCGCCGGGGCAGGAGGTCGTGAGCCCGGCCTCGGCTCCGTTCAAAGAGAGCGGGGGCCTGGCGATCCTGCGCGGCAACCTTGCTCCCGAAGGCTGCGTGGTGAAACTCGCCGGCCACGAGCACCATTTCTTCCGCGGCCCGGCCCGCGTCTTCGACTCCGAGGAGGCGTGCTTCGAGGCGGTAAAGGCACGGCAGATCACCGCCGGCGACGTCGTCGTTATCCGCTTCGAGGGTCCGGCGGGGGGGCCGGGCATGCGAGAGATGCTGCACGTCACCGCGGCCCTCGTCGGCGAGGGCCTCGGGGATTCGATCGGATTGATCACCGACGGACGCTTCAGCGGAGCGACGCACGGACTGATGGTGGGTCACATCGCCCCGGAGGCGAGCCGGGGCGGCCCGATCGCGATCGTCCGGGACGGCGATGAGATAACGATCGACATCGACG
>JBOGWY010000004.1:0-15601 GCA_050694015.1 Actinomycetota bacterium
CGCCCAGGCCCTCATCGCGCGCCCCAAGCTGCTCATGATCGACGAGCTCTCACTCGGCCTCGCCCCGGTGGTCGTGCAACAGCTCATCGAGACGGTCAAGAAGATCCACGCCCGCGGCACCACGATCGTCCTCGTCGAGCAGTCGGCGACGATCGCTTTGCAGGTCGCGCACCGCGCCTATTTCATGGAGAAGGGCGAGGTGCGCTTCTCCGGCCCTGCGCGCGACCTGGCCGGACGCCACGACCTCCTGCGCTCGGTGTTCCTGGAGGGAGCCGCCCGCGAGGACGGCAACGGCGCGGCAGCCGTCGGCCGGATCCAGATACACGAGACGCCCCCGGCGCCGGCGGACGGCAACGGTGAAGCGACTATCGACCTCGGCGGCGAGCACACGACGGTCCTCGAGCTCACCGATGTGAGCAAGTCCTACGGCGGCGTCGCCGCGGTCGACGACGTCAGCTTCTCGGTCGTCGAAGGACAGATCCTCGGGATGATCGGCCCGAACGGGGCCGGCAAGACAACGATCTTCGATCTGATATCCGGCTTCATCCCATCCGATGTCGGACGGATCCACTACGCGGGCAAGGACGTGACATCTATGTCCGCACACGCGCGGGCGCGCCGTGGCCTCGGGCGCTCGTTCCAGCAGGCCCGGCTGTTCCCGTCGCTTACCGTCGCGGAGAACCTCGCGGTCGCGCTCGAGCGTCACCTACCTGCGCGCAACGCGCTCGGGGCGGCGCTCGTGCTTCCCCACGTGCGGATCGCCGAGAAGAAGACGGCGGCCCGCGCGGACGAGCTGATCGAGAGGTTGGGGCTGTCGGCCTACCGGGACAAGTTCGTCTCCGAGCTGTCCACCGGCACGCGTCGGATAGTCGACCTCGCGTGCGCCGTGGCGCATCGCCCGCAGGTGCTGATCCTCGACGAGCCGTCGTCGGGGATCGCGCAGGCCGAGACGCGCGCGCTCGGCGACGTCCTCTTCAAGGTGCGCAACGACATCGGCTGCACGCTTCTGGTGATCGAGCACGACATGAGCCTCGTCACGAGACTTGCCGACGAGCTCATCGCGCTCGACCTCGGACGGATCATCGCCCGGGGTAGTCCCGATGACGTCGTAAGCGATCCCGCGGTGGTAGCCGCGTACTTAGGAACCGAACGAGTGTTGGCGACAAGCGATCAATAGGGGGTGACCGACATGACTTCTGCCTGGCGATCGATCGGTCGGACGGCGGTGGCATTGATGGTGGCGACGACGATGGTCGCCGCGTGTACGCCGCGCGGCGGCGAGCCGACCGCGTCGGAGACGGGACTCCCGTCCGACGACGGGACCGTGGGCGGCGACCTGTCCGGCGGCACCGGCAAGAAGGGCAAGGGCGGCAAAAACTCCAAGGGCGGAGGCGGCAACGGCGATGGCGGCTCCGGCGACCTCGCGCAGGGCGAGACCCGCGGGTCCTCGGCGCTGCCCGAGAAGATCCCGACCGCGCGCGCGGCCCAGATCGAAGGTCCGGCCACCGCGAATGTGTGCGGCGGCAAGGTGATCGACACCGGCAACGTCGTCCAGTTCCCGTGGGCGCCACAGTGCGTGCCTCAGTTCAACGGCGACAACGGCGGCGAGACCTACCGCGGGGTCTACCGGGACCGCATCCGGGTCGCGGTCTACATCACCAAGGACCCCGTCGTCGTCAGCGCGACGAGGGCCGCGGGCGGCTGTGGTAGCACCGAGTGCCACAAGGACTACGCGAGCGCGTACATCGATTGGTTCGAGAAGTACTACGAGATGTACGGACGCCGCATCGAGCCCGTCTACATCGAGGGATCGGGAGCCGAGTCCGACGAACAGGCCGCGCGCGACGACGCTCGCCGGATCGCGTCGATCGAGCCGGCGGTGTTCGCGGCGCTCGGCGGCCCGAACCAGGCGAGCACCGTCTACGCGGAAGAGCTCGTCTCGAAGGGGATCATGTGTTTCTGCACGGTGTCCCTCCCCGAGGAGTACTACGCGGAGACCTTCCCCTACGTGTGGAGCACCTTGATGTCCTCGAGCCAGGCCTACATCCACCGCGCCGAGTACATCGGCAAGCGTCTCGCGGGCCGCAACGCGAAGTACGCGGGGAGCGACCTGTTGCGCGAGCAGAAGCGGACATTCGGGCTCGTCTACTTCGACAACTCGCGGGGCGACTACAAGGCGGGCGTCCGGTTCTTCCAGCAACAACTCGCCAAATACAACGTGCGATTGAAGAAGATCATCCCGTACACGAACATCGAGGGTTGTCAGATCGACGCGACCAACATCGTCAACCAGATGCAGGTCGCCGGCATCACATCGCTGATCTTCTCCGGCGATCCGATATGCCCGATCCACCTCACGCGCGCGGCAGAATCCCAGAACGCGCAGTGGGAATGGATCGTCACCGGATCCGCGCTCACCGATACGAACAACTTCGGCCGGCTCTACAACCAGAACCAGTGGGACCGCGCCTTCGGTGTGTCGATGCTGCAGCCCGACGTCCGCAACGAGGCCGACTACTGGTTCAAGATGTACAAGGAGATGCGGGAGAGCGGCGAGCCGAGGGAAGAGGCTCCCATCGTGCTGGCGCCGTTCATCCTCTTCTACACGGGCGTGCATCTAGCGGGCCCGAACCTGCACCCGCGCTCATTCGCGTCCGCGATGCAGAAGGCGCTCCCGCGTGGCGGCACCGTCACGTTGCCCCGACGTGACTACGGCCCGAAGGGCGCCGGCGGGGTGACGTTCTGGGACGTGAATTCCTACGACGACATGACCGAGATCTGGTGGGACCCGGATCAACAGGATCCCAACGGGCGCACCGGGACCTACTGGTACGTGAGAGGTGGGCACAGGTACCAGTGGGGCGAGTGGCCGCGCTCGGCGCCGGATGTCTTTACGAAGAAGGGGGCCGTGTACGGGTACCGGAACCCACCGGACCAGTAGACACGCCAGAGGGCTCTAGGCAGACCGGCTCGTAGCCGCCTGCAGCGCGGGTTCTTTAACGGATGCCACCGCGCGCTCGATCACCGAAGGGTCGCGCGTGATGGCTCCGTGTCCGAGCCCGGGGGCCTCGATCAGGTTCGACCGCGTCCACGCGTCTACGAGCCTCTCCGATCCCACGAAGGGAACCTGGGGGTCGTCGGGATCCTGGAAGACGAGCCCGCTCGCCTCGAGGCGCCCGCCGAGGTGATCGACGTTGACGTCACGCCAGATGCTCGGACCGAAGCGCCGCTCGATCTTGCGTTTGAGACCAGCCATCGCCTTCGGTGGTAGGCCGAACATCGTCTGGAACGTCTCCAGCGCGTAGGAAACATCGACGTTCGGAGCGATCAAGACCGCGCGCTTCACCACGAGGCCATCCTTCATCGCCAACAGCGCGGCGTTCGCGCCTAACGAGTGTGCGATGACCGCATGGGCGCCGCCGAAGTGGTCGGCTATCTCGCGCGTAGCAGCAGCCGCATCGATGGGACCATGGGTCATCTGCCCGTTGCTGTTGCCGTGCGCGGGGAGATCGAACCCCAGGACACGGAAGCCGGCGTCGGTGAGGGGAGCGATGAAGCCACCGAGTCCCGCGGCGCGCTCGCCCCATCCGTGGACCAGCATGACGAGCGGGCCGTCCCCGGAGGTGAACCCGGCGATGCGCCCAACACTCGTCCTCAACGTGAACGGCTGCGTCGGCTCCAACCAGCGCGCTTGTTTCTGCAGCCCACGCTCGCCGACGGGAACCCTCCAGGGGATGAACCACAGCAGATAGGCGGGCGCACCGGCGAGGCGTGCGGAGTAGCGGCCGAGGAGCTTCGTCGCGGCCAGCGTCGCGTAAAGCACGAGGCGTGAGTTCGCAAGCTTCACGCAGTCACCTCTCTTCTCTCGGGAACCGATAGCGCGAGCGCCAGTCCGAATCCCACCAAGGATGCGATGACCATCGAGCCGGTGACGAAGTTCACGTCCCACCCCAGGCCCCACTCGAGTTCGATCGCCAGCAAGCTCAGCGCTACGAGTGGCAGAGGTGTCAACGCGCCGAACGCGAGTAACGACTTCCTACGTTCGGGCCCGGGATCGAACTCGGCGATGAGGATGTCGGCGAACACGCCCGCTGCGACGCCGGGCAGCGCAAGGATGGGGGCTCCTAGCAGCAGTGGGTCGACGACCATGACGCCGACCGCGGACAATCCCATCACGAGCGTTGCGGTACCGAACGGAGGACGCCATCGCTTCAGGATCGCGAGGAGCGGCAATACATAGATCAACGTCGATACCCAGAAGGTCAACACTCCATCTTCCTGCGCGAGACGGAACCGCGTCTCAGCCGCGAACGTGCCTTCGGAGAACAGCACGCTCGGCACGTGGTCGTTGAATGGGGATCCGTATGGGGTGATGAAGCTCACCAGCGCGACGCCGGCGATGAGCGACAACGCCACCGGAGTGAAGTCGCGCCACCCGATCCGGCGCGGCATGTCCGAGTTCCATGCTGCGAGCAACGGTGTCGAGATGATCACCAGGTGGCTGGTGACAAGGAACAGATGGGGAGGACTTAGCAGAGCCTCCATGTCGACCTCGATCCCGAACGCGGAATGCCAGGCGAAGTCGACGATGCCGCCCACGCCGAACGCGATCGCTCCCATCAATCCGAGTCGGTAGCCGGGCAGATCGCGGTGGAGATAGATCCACGCCGCGGCTCCGAGCCACCCGGAATACAGGATGCCGTGCCATGGAGTCAGGAAGCTCTCCTGCGTGGAGATGAGATGGGTGTGAGCCCATCCATCGATGTAGGTGCCGACCGTCATCCACAACACGAGCAAGCCGGTGATCACGTGGGCGCGGCGAACGCGCGCCGCTTCGGTGATGGGTGCCCGCAATGCCGCTGCCGTCGCCATCGTGCCTTCGCCTCCCGCGTCTAGGTGGTGTACAAGATAGATACCATATGGTATTAAAATTAAACCATGAGCGAGCACCGTTACCACCAGTACTGCGCCCTTGCCAAGGCACTCGACGCGGTCGGGAATCGGTGGACACTTCTGATCATTCGGGAACTGGGGCCGGGACCGCGGCGCTTCACCGACCTGGTCGACGCCCTGCCCGGGATCAGCCGCAAGCTCCTCACCGAGCGGCTGCGCGACCTCGAACGAGACAGCATCATCACGCGACGAGAGCTGCCGCCTCCGGCCGCTCGACAGGTCTACGAGCTCACCCAGGACGGCTGCGAGCTCGCCACGGCGATGGCGCCGCTGATCGCGTGGGGGGCGAGGCTTCTCGGCGATCGCCAACCGGAAGAGTTCATCAGTCCCCGTGGGACCGCGGTTGCGATGGTTGGTCTCGCGGACCGCGACGCGGCCAAGGGGGTGAGCGAGACCTACCAGTACTTCGTCGGAACGCAGGCCTTTTACTTCGTCGTCGACGACGGCTCGATCGAGCTTCATGACGGCCGTGCCGAGGATCCCGCCGTCGTCGTGACTACCGACAAAGACACTTGGGCAGACATCGCCGCCGGCAAGACCAAGGCCTCCTCGGCGACCGCGGCCGGCGCCTTGTCGGTCGTCGGCGACCGGCCCGCTGTGAAGCGCCTCGGGAAGGTCTTTTCCCGACGCCACATGCTCGGCGATGCGGAACCCGCAAAGGGTGCGGCGTAGTTCGAATGCACTCCGAGGCTTGAGCGTGCCCACGAACTCGAACTCGCCACGGGTGTGGCACCGTTATGTGGCTCTCGGTGACAGTGGGACGGAGGGCGTGGGAGACGAACCGCATCCGGATGGTTCCGAGCGCGGCTGGGCCGACCGCCTTGCTGAGGTTCTAGCCGACGCGAGTCCGCAGCTGCTCTACGCGAACCTCGCCGTGCGCGGTCGTCGAGCGGCCGAAGTACACGAACAGCAGCTCGGCCCCGCGCTGGAGCTCGAGCCCGATCTAGCGACCGTCGTGGCGGGTATCAACGACATCATCCGACCGCGCACCGACCTCGATGCGGCGCTCGTCCACATGGACGAGATGCTGCGTGACCTACGCGCCACCGGAGCGACCGTGGTCACCGCGACGTTTCCCGACGTGTCCCCGATCAACCCCGTGGCTCGCCTGGCGCGCCGGCGTCTACAGCACTTCAACGACGGGTTGCGAATCATGGCGTCGAAGAGCGGTGCGCTGCTGGTGGAAGCAGAAGACTTCCCGATCCTTGCGGACCGGAGCATGTGGTGCGACGACCGGCTGCACCTGAGTCCGGAGGGTCATCGTGGATTAGCGAGAGCGACGGCGCGTACTCTCGGATTGTCGGATACCGGAGATGCTCCGGTCGCGTCGATCGGTGCTGATCGCCGGCGCATCACCGAAGAGTTGCGGTGGGCGCGGACGTTCTTGGTGCCGTGGATACATCGCCGGCTCACGGGGCGGTCCTCCGGCGACGGCCGGTACGCCAAGCGGCCGGACTTACAGGTGCTCGTGCGACCGCCGCATCGATCGCGTCCCTCGGTGTGAAGGTCTACTTCGTATGAGCGACGAGCGCTCGCATCCCGAGCTCGCGCGGCTAAATGAACTTCGGGGCCGCGTGACAGAAGGCTCGGGGGAGTTATCACCAGCGGTGCGGCGTGCGGCGGCCGCCGGGTCGGCCGTACCTGCAGTCGCGCGTGCCTATACCGACAAGGTTCGTCACCACGCGTACAAGGTGGTCGACCGCGACATCGACGAGCTGAGGGCGGCCCGGTGGTCCGAAGACGACATCTTCGAACTTACCGTCGCAACGGCGTTGGGCGCCGGCCTGTCCCGATTGGAGCACGCCTGCCGGTTATTTAAAGAGGTAAGGCCCTGATGCGACTCTCGGTCCTCGACCACGGCCATAGAGGTCGCGTTCGCCTGCTCTTCTTCATGCTGCGCGGCCGCGTACCGGACGTCTTCAAGACCACTATGTATCGCCCGGAGTTCTTCGGGCGCAAGTTCTCGGCCATCCTGCACGAGATCATGCGCGGCCCGTCACCTTGGTCGGTCGGAGAACGCGAACTCTTCGCCGCCTATACGTCGCGGCTGAACCAATGCCCCTTCTGAACGGGCGCTCACGGCGCGGTCGCGTCGGTTGCGATGGATCCCTCCTTGGTCCAGTCGGTGCTGGAGCAGGGAGCCGGCGCGCCGGTGGACCCGGCCTTGAAGGCGGCGCTCGCGTTGATCGAAGGATTCACGCTCGGACCCGAGGAGCTTTCGGTCCACGACATCCGCCGGGCACGCGCCACCGGTCTGACGGACGTGGCGATCGAGCACGTCTTTGATGTGGCCACGGTCTTCAACGTCCTCGACCGGCTCGCCGATGCGTTCGCGTTCCACGTGCTCGACGACGAGGTATTCCTGAAGGGTGCTCCGATCGTGCTCAGGTTCGGTTATCGCTACCCGGCCCCGTTGTGGCCACGGGGGTGATCGAGGTCCATGACGAGCAAACCTTCTGATCCCGAGCTCGCACATTGGGCCGAGTTGATCGAACGACTTAGGTGGGCCGCGGTCCTGTGAGCTCCGTAGACTCGGAGGTGTGAACGGATCCGGCCGGATCCCGGTGGTGCTGGTCCCTGGGGCCGTGATGCCCGCGGGCCTCGCGTACACCGATCTCGTGGACGCGTTGGGTCCCGAGGTCGAGGCGCGCTACAAGGACCTCGAGGTCTACGCGGCCGACGCGCCTCCGCCCGCCTACGGACTCGGTACCGAGGTCCAGGGGATCCGCCGGTTCGCCCGCGACGCGGGCTTCGAGGAGTTCCATCTCGTCGGGTACTCGGCCGGCGGCGCGGCGTCCGTTGCCTACTGCGCAACACACCCCGAGGACCTGCTCAGCCTGACGCTCCTCGAACCGGCATGGGCCGGTCGCGAGGGGAGATCCGAGCTCGAGCTCGAGCAAGCGGCGGAGTTCGATCGGATCATGACCTTGCCTCCCCACGAGATGATGCCGGCGTTCGTCCGCGCGCAACTGAAAGAAGGAGTGGAACCGCCGCCCCCTCCGCCCGGTCCCCCACCTCCGTGGATGGCGCAACGTCCCGCGGGCCTGGACGCGATCGTGCGGTCGTTCGAGACGTTCCCGCTCGACAACAAGAGGTTGCGCGCCTTCGAGCGACCGGTCCTGTTCGTGCTCGGTGGTAAGAGCCATCCAGCGCAGTACCTGGAGATCGCGACGCGCCTGGAGACGCTGTTCCCCGACTTCACCCTGGAGGTGTTCGAAGAGCGCCACCATTTCGATCCTCCGCACCGGGTCGAGCCCGAGGCTCTGGCTCCCATGCTGCGCGCGCTCTGGGACCGCGCGAGCGTCTAGCCCGAGCGCTTCAGCTTGCCATGGCGCTTCGCGTAGGCCTCGCCGCGCCTGAAGATCCAGACGCCGAGTGGGATCGAGATCACGCCGATCACCGCGAGCGCGGCAAGCTCGCCGCCGAGCGAGCCGACGCCGGCACCCTCGAGGATCGCATCGCGTATCCCCTCGAGCGCGTAGGTCGCCGGCGAGATCGTCGCGAGCCACTGCATCGGCTCCGGCAGGATCTCGACCGGGTAGTAGATACCCGAAACGACGAGCAGCATCCCCTGCGCGATGAAGCCAAGCTGCGCGCCCTTCTCGGGTGAGATCAGCGGGAGCACAGCGGTCATGATCCCGAGGCCGATGAACGACACCGACGCCACCGCGAGCACCACCATCGCGGATACGAAATCGGCTTGCGGCATCTCGAGATCGAAGAAGAACGCGACGACGCTGAACAGCAATGCCGCTCGGACGACCCCGTAGGCGATCGCGAAGATACCGACGCCGACGAGATGCACGCCGCGCGACAGTGGGGCCATGAACGTGTACTCGATCGTTCCTTCCCACCGCTCCCAGGCCACGGTCTCGGTGAGGATCTCGAAGATGATCCCGAGGTACGCCCAGATGACCGCGCCGATCAGCAGGATCGTCGTGTAGCGGTTCACGTCTATCTGCCCGCCCGAGGCTTCGACGCCCCGCGCGATGAAGACGATCGTCAGGGAGTTCGCGACCGTCCAGATGAAGAACGCGATCTCCCACACGAAATATCTCTTGACGAGATAGATGTTCCTCTCGATGACGCCGCCGAGACCGATGAACTCGGCCCTCAGCGTGCTCGCTGCGCCTCTCATCAGTCGTCTACCTCTTCCTCTTCTTGTACGAACTCGCGGCCGGTGGCGGCGAAGAACGCCTCTTCGAGCGTCCTAACGCCGTAGCGAAGCATCAGTTCGCCGGCGGTTTCGAGCGCGAGAAGTTTGCCTTCGTCGAGGATCCCGATCCGCTCTGCGAGTGCCTCGGCCTCCGCGAGGTCGTGCGTGCACAACAGGATCGTCGTGTCGTGCTCTGCCCGCATCTCTCGGATGAAGTTCTGCACCTCGAGCTTCGAGCGAGGGTCGAGTCCCGTCGTCGGCTCGTCCAACAACAGGAGGACCGGCGACGTGAGAAGGGCGCGCGCCAGCGCGACCTTCTGCTGCATGCCGCGCGACAGGTTCTCCATCGCCTCGTTGCGACGGTCGTCCGGGAACCCGACCTTCCCCAGGATCCGGGGGATCTCCTTGCGCGTCTGCGATGGCGTCATGCCGTAGAAGCGTGACGCGTAGCTGAGGTTCTCGGTCGCCGACATCTTCTTGAAGAACGACGCTTCTACCGAAACGCGGTTCACGAGCGGGCGGATCGCTTTCGGATCCTCGAAGACGTCGTGGCCGAACACGGTGGCGGAACCCCCGTCGTTCATCAGCAATGTCGACAGCAGCCGAACGAGCGTCGATTTGCCCGAGCCGTTCTGCCCGAGGATCGCGACGCACTCGCCACGTCCGATATCGAAGGTGACGTCGTGCAGGGCTACTTTCGCCTTCTTGCGCCCGACGAAGCCGCGCTTCTTGGAGCGGCGCCAGAAGGTCTTGCCCAGCTCGTGCACGCGCACGGCAGGCGCGGTCATAACGCGAGGACCGACGGGCGTGGAACTGGATAGATCGATGGCAGACATGAGGCTCCTAGAAGGTTGATCCGTGCGGACGTGCGCGGAAAGAGGGCCCGTTGCTCAGCGACGGGCGGCGGTGCACGGGGGCAGTGTCAACCTCGAGCTCTCACGTCGGAAAGGTTACTCCTTCCCTCGTGGTAACGGCAACCGCGCGCACTCCGCCATCGGTTCGCCGATCCAGAGCGCGCTCCGCGATCGTGGATGAGGTCATTCGACAACGCGTGAAAGAGCGCATCGACCGCGAGACATAGACCGCGCGGTCAACTTCGGATTCTTTTTCGCGCGAGCTCGCGCGTTACCGCCTGCGCTTGACCGCGCGGTCCAGTCGAGATCGATCAATGTGGTTCAAAGCCGTAACACGCGCGTGCGCC
Organism: Actinomycetota bacterium; assembly: GCA_050694015.1. Lineage (GTDB taxonomy): Bacteria > Actinomycetota > CADDZG01 > CADDZG01 > WHSQ01 > JBOGWY01. The sequence goes on from JBOGWY010000004.1 coordinate 10,311, forward strand.
GACGAGTCTCTAGAACTAAGACCCTCGGCATGGGAGGCCAGATCTACGATGAGCATCGACGCGGCCGAACGTTCGGTCGCACTCGACGACGAGACGCTCGCGCTCGACGCCGCCAAGGAATCTGCTGCATTCGCCGAGTTGTATGAGCGTTACCTCTTCCCCGTTCACCGTTACGTGCGATCGCAGGTACCGGACGCGGCGACCGCAGAGGATCTCACCGCGCAGGTCTTCTACAAGAGCCTGATCTCGGCGCGGACGTTCCGAGGTGAGGGCAGCTATCGCGCGTGGATATTCCAGATCGCGCGGAACACGGTCACGACGTGGAGGGCGCGCCGGCGTAACGCGGAGATACCGATCCCCGAGATCCACGAAGAGATCGCGGCCTCCGATGCCCCCGTCGAGCCCGAACCCGACGAGATCACCGCAACGGTTTACGAGCTTCCGGCCGCGCAGCGCGAAGTGATCCTGCTGCGCTACTGGGACGACCTCACCGTCGATGAGATAGCCGAGACCACGCGGCGGTCGCCGGGAGCCGTCCGACAGCTGCTCCACCGTGCCCGCGCTCGGCTCCGCAAGAACCTGTCCGGCGCGGACATCACCGCTCTGGCCGGAGCGACGGGCGCCTCGGCTCTCGCCATCTACTCGATAGCGCGCAAGAAGAGGAAGCGATGATCACCGGTCTCTTCCCCGGGCAGGGTCTCGATGCGCGGCATGTGGACAACGCGCTCTCGAGCGAGCATCCGTACATCGCCGACGCATCGGAAGTCCTCGGGACCGATCTTCCGCGCTCGATCGCGCGGATCGCCGGCCGGTCGCCTCGGAGCTCGATACCGACCGATCTCGCGCAGGTGGCGATCTTCGTGGCGGGCATCGTCGCGTTCGAGAGGGAGAGAACGACGACCCCCTTCGAGCGGCTTCTCGGTCACAGCCTCGGCGAATACACCGCCCTCGTCGCCGCGCGTGCGATGTCGTTCCACGATGCGCTTCGCGTGGTGACCGTGCGCGCCCGCGCCATGAAGCGGGCGGCGCAAGCGTCGCACGGAGGCATGGCCGCAGCGGCAGGTATCGAGCCGGCGACGGCCCGGGAGATCTGCGAGCGGCGTGGTGTCTTCATCGCCAACGACAATTCGCCGAGCCAACTCGTCCTCGCGGGGCCGGAGCGCGAGCTGGCACTTGCGGCCTCGGATGTGGGCGCCGCCGGAGGCAGGACGGTATTGCTCCCCGTCGACGGCGCGTTCCACACGCCGGCGATGGCTCCCGCGGCGAGCGCGCTCCAGGCCGCGCTCGCGCACGTCGACGTGCGCAGTCCTCGCATCGAGGTCATCTCGAACGTGACCGCTGCTCCGTACCGATCGCCCGGTGAGATCAGGAAGCTCCTCGTCCGTCAACTCACCGAGACCGTCCGGTTCCGCGAGTCACTCGTGGAGGCGGTCGCGCGGGGGTCGTCGGAGTTCGTGGATCTCGGTCCGGGCCGCGTCGTCGCCCGCCTCGCCGATGCCGTGACCACCAGCGAGGTCGCCCATGTCTGAGCTTGCGCACGAGGTGATGCCGTCCGATGCAGAGGTGGCGCACATCCGCGAACGGCTCGTTATCGCACCCTGCGGCGGTCACTTCGAGCCGTTACCGCCGGAGACGTTCACGAGTGAGGGCGAGTGGGCCCGAAGGGGGCAACGGATAGCGAACATCCGCTCCCACGACGTTGTCACCCCCGTCGTCTGCCACTTCGACGGCTGGGTCATGGGGATGCTCGCGATCCCGGGCCAACCGGTGCACAAGGGCGACCGGCTCTTCTGGATCAGAACGTGACGGCGGCGGTGTTCAGCGGGCTCGGTATCGCCCTTCCATCCGGCGAGCTAACGAACGACGACCTCTCGCGGCGCGTCGACCGCCCCGCCGCATGGATCGAGGCACGCACCGGGATCGTGTCGCGACGCGTCGCGATCGAAGGCGAGTCCACGTCCGGTCTCGCGATCGCCGCATCTCGGGGCGCGCTGGCGGACGCGGGTCTCACCGCGTCCGACATCGACCTGATCATCTGCGCCACCGTGACTCCCGACTGGGCCTTTCCTGCAACCGCATGTCTGATCCAAGCCGCCCTCGGAGCAACGGTCCCCGCGTTCGATCTCAACGCGGGATGCTCCGGCTTCCTGTTCGCGCTCGCTCAGGCCGACGCCGCGATCCGCTCCGGCAGTGCTCGACGCGTCCTCGTAGTGGGTGCCGAGGTGCTGTCGCGGATCGTCGACCACGACGACGTCGGAACGTCGATCCTCTTCGGGGACGGAGCCGGCGCCGCGGTCGTCGAAGCGGGTCCCGATGGTGCCGGGTTCCGGACGTTCCGGCTCTTCTCCGATGGGAGCCGACCGCGCTTGCTGTTCCAGGCGCGGGAGACGGGACTGATCCGCATGGAGGGCCGTGAGGTCTACCGGGAGGCGGTGCAATCGATGTCGGCCGCGGTCGCCGAGACGCTCGGGGGTTCGGGGGTCTCGAGCGACGACGTCGATCTCGTCGTGGCCCATCAGGCGAACCAACGCATCCTCGACGCGGTCTCGGAACGTGTGGGCATCGATCGCGCCCGGATGTTCTCGAACATCCGTCATCGCGGTAACACTTCGGCGGCGTCGATCCCGATCGCGCTCTACGAAGCGCGCGAGCAGGGGCGGCTGTTCGACGGCGCGCTCGTCCTCCTCGCCGCGTTCGGAGCCGGGTTCGCGTGGGGAGCCGCGCTCCTGGGATGGGGCACCGCGAGCCCCGGCTCGCGACGCGTGCCGGTGCTGGAGGCCGCCGATGCCTGAGCGGGTCGCCGTCGTCACCGGAGCGTCGCGGGGGATCGGCCGCGCGATAGCGGTCGCGCTGTCGGCGGATCACTTCGTCGCGGTGAACTTCCGGTCGGGCGTGGAGGAGGCCAAGGCGACCCTTTCTGCGATCGAAGCCGGCGGCGGACAGGGAACGATCGTTCAGGCGGACGTCTCGGATCCCGCGGGGGTCGACGCCCTCTTCACCGAGGTCGAAGACCTCTCCGGCCCGGTCGAAGTGCTCGTGAACAACGCAGGTATCCGCCGGGACGGCCTCGCGCTGCGCATGCGCGATAGGGATTGGGACGACGTGATCGCGACCGACCTGACCGGACCGTTCCTGTGCGCGCGTCGAGCGATGCGTTCGATGCTGCGGCTCCGCTTCGGCCGCATCGTCAACATGAGTTCGATCGCCGGCCTGCGCGGGAACGCGGGGCAGGTGAATTACTGCGCCGCCAAGGCCGGACTGATCGGGCTGACGAAGGCGCTGGCGCGCGAGATCGGCAAGAAGGGGATCACCGTGAACGCCGTGGCGCCGGGACTCGTCGACACCGACCTCACCGCGGCGCTCTCCGACGATCAGCGTGCCGCGTTGCTACAAGAAGTGCCGGGCGGACGGGCCGGCCGTCCGGAAGATGTCGCCGCGATCGTCTCGTTCCTCTGCTCCGAAGCGGCCGCCAACGTGAACGGAGCGGTACTCGTAACCGATGGAGGCATGACCGCATGAGGAAAGGAGAGGGCATGGCAGCTAAGAAGGAAGAGATCTTCGAGGTCGTGAAGCGTCACCTCGAGGGCAGAGGTATCTCGGGCGACATCATCACGATGGACGCACGGTTGCTGCACGAGCTCGACCTCGACTCGTTGGACACGATGGAGCTGACGCTCGCGCTGGAGCAGGAGTTCGGGATCGAGCTACCGGACGAAGAGCTCGACGGGCTGGGAACGGTGGCCGAGACCGTGGAGCTCATCGAGCGGAAGCTCCAAGTCACCGCGTGATGCGCGTCTTCGTTACCGGGATCGGGGTCGTCACCCCGATCGGGATCGGTCGCGATGCTCTGTGGTCGTCGTTGCTCGAGCGGCGATCCGGAGCCGGACCGATAACGGCCTTCGAGGCGTCGGAGCATCCCGTTCGCATCGCGTGCGAGGTTCGCGATTTCACCGCGACCGATTTCATCGGAGCGCGCGACGCGGCCCGCATGGATCGTTTCTCGCAGATGGCGGTCGCGGCGGCGCTACAGGCGACCGACGATGCCGGTGTCACGATCGCCGAGCCGGACCGTGCCGGGGTCGTCGTGGGATCCGGGATCGGCGGCTTCGCGACGATCGAGGAGCAGCACTCTGCCCTTCTCGACGGTGGGCCGCGGAGGGTCAGCCCCTTCGCGATCCCGCGGCTGATGCCGAACGCGGCCGCGGGGGCGATATCGATGACCCTCGGTTTGACCGGCCTGAACTACGGCGTCGCGTCGGCGTGCGCGACCGGCGCCCATGCGATCGGCGAGGCCGTGTGGGCGTTGCGTGCCGGCCGTGCCGATGTCGTCTTCGCCGGTGGCACCGAAGCCACCGTCACGCCGCTCGCGGTGGCCGCCTTCGCGCGGATGGGCGCACTGTCGACGCGCAACGACGAGCCCGAGCGTGCCAGCCGCCCGTTCGACAAGGGTCGCGACGGCTTCGTGCTCGCCGAGGGCGCCGCCGTGCTCGTGCTCGAGACCGAGGCCTCGGTGGCAGCGCGCGACGGGCACGCCATCGCGGAGGTCCTCGGGTACGGGGCGACGTCCGACGCCTACCACGTGACGCAACCAGATCCGGAAGGCCGCGGTGCCGTGCGGGCCATGCAAGGCGCACTGGAAGACGCGCAGCGGGATCCTGCAGACATCGACTACGTGAATGCACACGGGACCTCGACGCCCTACAACGATCGGATCGAAACGATCGCGATCAAAGAGGCATTGGGGAACGAGGCCAAGCGCATCCCCGTGACCTCCACGAAGTCGCAGACGGGACATCTCCTCGGCGCGGCCGGTGCGCTCGAGGCCGCCGTGTGTGCGCTGGCGATCCACCACGGAGCGATCCCCGGCACGATCAACCTCGACGAGCCCGACCCCGACTGCGACCTCGACCACGTGCCCGATGGGCCCCGGTCTCAGGAGGTCCGGATCGCGCTCTCGAACTCGTTCGGGTTCGGCGGTCAGAACGCATGTCTCGTGCTCGGAGCGCCGTCGTGACGCGGGACCTCGAGGGCCGCGTCGCCCTCGTGACGGGTGGGGGCCGCGGGATCGGACGCGAGATCACACTGCATCTGGCCGCGCGCGGAGCGAACGTCGTCGTGTGCTACCTGAGGAAACGTCAGGATGCCGAGGAGACATGCCGGATCGCCGAGTCTCATGCGGTGAAGGCGACCGCGCTGCGCGCCAACGTCGGAGATCCCGCTCACATCGACGGTCTGTTCGACGAGATCGACGAGATGTACGGGCGTCTCGACGTGCTCGTGTCCAACGCGGC
>JBOGWY010000005.1:0-10199 GCA_050694015.1 Actinomycetota bacterium
CGTCGAGCTCCCCGCCGAGATCGTGGATCAACCCCATGCGCCATGCGAGGCCCGGCGGGAGCTCGAGCTTGTCGCCGCCGGCGTGACGGAACGCCATCAACGCACCTTCCCAGTCGCCTCGGATCTGTAAGCCCTGGCCGACGAGCTGCTCTATCGACGCGTCGAGGAGCTCCGCCGGCAACGTCCCGGAGGCTCGGATCACGATCTCGGGTCCGCCCGCGGCCAAGATGTCGGTCCCCTTCTGCCGGAGGATGCGCGCCACGTTCTCGTGATCGCCGATCGCGCTCAGCGAGCGCAGCGCGTCTTCCAGCCACCCGTGCGATTCGAACCACGCGGCCGCAGCGGTATGGATCGTGTGGAATTCGTCGTCGGTCAACGGGAGGTGCTCGTGCGATAGATCGCGCACGAGCGTGTTCATCTCGTACCAAAGGTCGGCGCTCTGCGGTTTCAGGAACAGCCCGCGCCGCGCGAGACCCACGAGTGTTTCGGTCGCGCGCCGCAACCCGAGCGCCTCGCAGAGCGCCGGCGTGAAGCGATCGAGCGGCGCGACCTTGCGCAACAGCTCTCGCACCTCGTCGGCCTCCGCCGCGAAGACCTCCTCGACCAGATACGTGAACAGCGGGCCCCCGGGACTCCGCAGTCCTTCGAGACGCGTGCTTCGTTCGTTCGCCGGAACCATGCGCAGCGCCTCTATCGCGAGCCGCACCGCGACCGGCCATCCCGCGGTCAGCTCGTGCAGCTCCCCCGCCAGTTGCTCGGCACTCTCGTCGAGCGCGGCCCGCAGCAGTTCCTCGGTCTCGGCGCGCGAGAACGCGAGCATCGTCCCGTCGACCTCGAGCAACTGCCCGCGTCCGCGCAGACGCTCAACGGGGAACGGCGGATCCAGACGCGACGACACGATCACGTGGAAGCGAGCCGGCGCCTGCCGGGACAACCCTTCGATCAGGCGCGCCGCGGCCGTCCCCGCCTCAATCTCCTGAACGTCGTCGAGCACGAGTACGAGATCCGAGACGAGTTCGTCGTCCAGCACCTCACATAACAGGGTGGTGAAAGCCTCCGCGCGCACGAGGTCGTTGGAGTCCGGGCCGAGCGAGCCCTCGACCAGCGACGAGATGTCGGGCGGCAGGCCGGGGAGCCGGAGCTGCAGCGCTTCGATCAGACCCAGTGCGAACTTCGTCAACGCGGCGTCGTGATGATCGAGCGTGTACCACGCCGCCGCGACGTTGGAGGTCCAGCCCGCAAGCAGTGCCGATTTCCCTGCGCCCGCACCTGCGACCACCGTCGTCAACCGGCGCGACAGCACGTCGTCGAGTCGCGCCTCCAGCGCGCTCCGCCGGAGGAACGGGGGCGGCGTAGTCGGCGGCAAGACCTTTGTCATCGGTACCCGCGGCACGGAAACGCTCCCTCATCTGCCGGTTCTTCGAGGCTTTAAGCGTACTTTCAGACCACTCGAAGAGGCCATCCCTAATCTCGCAGATAACCGAGGGGGAGGGCCCATGAACGACAACACTGAGCGCGCTAACAAAGGGAACGAACGACTCGCATGGGTCATATCGGGCGCGCTCGTCGCCTCGCTTCTTATCTACCTCCTTGATCCGGATGTAACGATCCTGCGCGCGATCGCCGTGATGGCGCTGCTCGTCGTCGGCTCCATAGCCGTGTCGGCGGCACGAGCCGTTCGTGGGGGCGGCGATCGCGCTGCAGCTCCCTCACGGGAGAGTGCGGACGAGACGTTCGCCGAGGTCGAACGGGTCCTCGCGGTGACCGCGCACGAGATGCGCGGCCCCCTGACCGCGATCGTCGGCGCGTCGACCACGCTGCGCGCACAGCACCAACGCCTCTCGCAGATCGAGCGCGAATCGCTGATGAACATGACGCTGCGTCAGGCGCGCCACCTCTCCCTGTTGGTCGATGACCTCCTCGTCACAGCCGATCTGAGCTCTGCCGGGGCGACTGTGCGCCCGGAGTGGACCGATCTCGAATCGATCGCGGAGCGTGCGCTCGAGACCACCGCCTCGAAGCGCTCCGCGCATCGGCTCGACGTGTCGGTCGAGCCCGTGCGCTGCAACGTCGATCCGTCGCGGACGGTACAGATCCTCCGGAACCTGATCGAGAATGCCTACAAGTACACGCCCCACGACAGCACCGTGTCGGTGTCCGCGATGGTCGACGGCACCGACCTCGTGTTGCGGGTCGCCGACGATGGTGGCGGGATCCCGGTCGATCAACAGGAGCGACTGTTCGAGCCGTACCGGCGCGGGGCCCTCGCGCATGACCGTGCCGAGGGCATCGGCATCGGACTGCACGTGGTGCGGCGGCTCGCGGAGGCGATGGGGGGCGGGGTCGAACTAGAGTCCTCGGATCGAGGCACGACCTTCACGGTGTCGGTCCCGTGCCAGGTGATGGGCGAGAACCGTACGGTCATGGCGGTGTGACCTAACCGGCACGTATCGTTGCTCCATGTCTGAGATCGAAGAGCTACTCGCAGCCACCCGCGCCCACGCACTCGCCTACATCGAGGGCCTTGCCGAGCGCGACGTCTCCGTGCCCATCGACCGGGAGACGATGATCAAGGCCCTCGGCCCCCGGTTGAACGACGAACCACTTGATCCGAGAGAAGTGATCGACCAGCTCGTCGACGCCGTCGATCCCGGTCTCGTTGCGACGACCGGCGGCCGCTTCTTCGGATTCGTCATAGGCGGCGTCCTTCCCGCCGCGCTCGCGGCCGACTGGCTGACCTCGACGTGGGATCAGAACCCCGGCTTCCACGTCCTGTCCCCCGCCGCGGCGCTCGCCGAGGAGACGGTCGCCGGGTGGCTCCTCGAGCTCTTCGGCCTCCCGGACACGGCCTCGGTCGGCTTCACGACCGGTGCGCAGATGGCCAACAACGCCGGTCTGGCGGCGGCTCGCCATCACGTGCTCGCGAACGCGGGATGGGACGTCGAGGGCGACGGTCTCATGGGTGCGCCACCGCTGACCGTGCTCGTGGGCGACCAGCGTCACGTCACCGTCGACCGCGCGCTGCGCCTCCTCGGCCTCGGCGCGAACACCACCGTGAAGGTCGCGACCGACGATCAGGGCGCGATGGACGCGAGCGCCCTCGCATCCGAGCTCAAGAACATCGACGGTCCCACGATCGTGTGCGCGCAGGCCGGCAACGTGAACTCCGGTGCCTTCGATCCGTTCCGGGCGATCGCCGAGGCCGCGCACGAGAACGACGCGTGGGTGCACGTCGACGGCGCTTTCGGTCTGTGGGCTGCGGCCAGCCCGCAGCTGCGCCACCTCACCGACGGTGTCGAGCTATGCGACTCGTGGGGCGTAGACGGTCACAAGTGGCTGAACGTTCCCTACGACTCCGCTTTCATCATGTGTGCGCATCCCGAGAGCCACCGCGCCGCGATGACGATGCAGGCGGCATATCTCGTCCGCGGATCGGACGACACGCGCGACGGCTCCGACTGGACCCCCGAGAGCAGCCGCCGCGCGCGCGTGTTCGCGACGTGGGCGGCGCTACGGAGCCTCGGCCGCCACGGCGTTGCCGAGTTGATCGATCGATGCTGCGAGCACGCGCGCACGTTCGCGGTCAAGCTCGGGCAGCATCCGGACGTCGAGATCCTCAACGACGTCGTACTGAATCAGGTGCTCGTGCGGTTCGGAGACGACGAACGCACGAAGGCCGTCGCGGAAACCGTTCAGAAGCGCGGTGGAGCGTGGTTCGGCCACACCTCCTGGGACGGCAAGGTGGCGTTGCGTATCAGCGTCTCGGATCACGCGACGACCGCCGATGACGTGGATCGAGCCGTCGCGGAGATCGAGGCCGCCCTGTAGCGACGAAGCGACCGGCCTAGGCCGCGGGCGCGGGAGCCGGCGCCGGTGTCGTCGGTCCCCGCTGCAACGCCATCGTGAACAGCACGATCCCGTGCAGGATGCCGAGGCCCATGATCGGCGTGGATATCTGTTTCAGGATCGCCGTGTCGGCGAGCAGTCCCAGGATGAAACCGGCCAGGCCTGCATTCATCAGGTAGAACAACACGCGCACCGCAGCGGGCTTCGCGCCCGGCGCCGCGGCCCTCACCTGCGCGAACAGGGCGTTGCTCATCACCCCGATGAACATCATGTGGTCCAGCGCCAGGATCAGACCGACCCTTGCCTCCCCGAAATCGCCCTGGAAGCGCGCGATCAGATAGATGAAGAACACGATGTTGAGCACGAGCCAGACCACCGTCGGCGCCGCGACGAACGACGGGCCTGCTCCCGCACTGTCGAGTCGCCGCATCCCCGGCCACAGCCGCGCGACCAGGATCCCGACACCGATCACCTCGAACGGGAGGCTCAGCGATAGCAACGGCGGCGAATCTGCGAGCAGACCCGCGGTAACGAGGATCCCCCCGACGAACGGAAGGCCGATCTGGAACCAGCCCGCACGGCTCGCCTTCTGATCGAGGAGCTCCGGCCGCACGTTCCACTCCGCCAGCGCCATCCCCACCGGGATCAGGAAACCGATGACCATCGTCGCAGGATGCGACGCGTACGCTTCACCGGGCAGGATCTCGTTGCCGGTGGCGATCATGATGCCCAACAGCACGCCGAGCAGGCCCCCGAGCGTGAGCGTCAGCACGGCCGCGAGGATGCCGAGGCGGGGAACGCTCAACACCGACGCGCGCATCGATCCAAAGATCCACGCGACCCATCCGACGCTCACGAGCAGCATGAAGCCGCCGATCGTCGGGCGACCACTGCCGAACGTCGTGAGGAACGTGATGTTGTACGCGATCACCGCAACGATCGTCGCGAGCGGCAGGACGCGGGCGAAGGAGTCGCGCCAACCGGGAGCCGGCGTGCCGCCGAAGAGCCACAGCGCGGCGGCGAACACCGAGGTGGTGATCCATCCGAGCGTGCCCGTGTGCACGTGCGTGAGTAACGTCTTGTGCTCGAACTCGACCAGGTCCGTCCCGTTCAGGATCCCGATCACGACGGTGTAGGCGAAGATCAGCAGAGCCGCCTGCAGCAAGAGCTTGATCTGCCGGCCGTGTGGGTGTGCCGTCAACGTCTCGTTCGGACTCATCTCGCCTCCCTCGTCCTGGTCCGCCCCACCAACCGCGCCGGCTCAGTATGAACTGCGCGTTCCCACTTGTGGCGCTTTCCGGGCCCGTGGTCCACTCCATCTGCCAAGACCCGTTCAGCGCTGGAGGTACAGACATGAGCGAGCAGATCCGTGACGCGATCTCAGGAGCGTGCGATTTCCTGGCGGCGAACCCCTCGAAGGCCCGGTACACAGACTCTCCCGTGACGGCTCGACTCGTCGACGACTTGCGCTGCGAGGTGGAGACCCCAAGCGGACTGCTGACGACCGACATGCCGTCCGCCGTCGGTGGAGGTGCGGCGGCTCCGACGCCGGGGTGGATGATGCGTGCCGCCCTCGCATCGTGCGACGCGACCCTGATTTCGATGCGCGCGGCCCAGCAGGGGATCAAGCTCGTCGATCTCGAGGTGACCGTCGACAGCGAATCCGACGACCGCGGCTTGCTCGGCGTCGATGAGGACGTGCCGGCAGGACCGCTCAGCACCCGCGTGCGAGTGAAGGTGAACGCGCCGGGCGCATCCGAGGCCGAACTGCGCGAGCTCGTCGAGTGGGCGGACAAGCACTCCCCCGTGGGTGATGCCATCCGCCGCGCGGTCCCGAACACCATCGAGCTCGACACCACGTCGTAGAGCTTCGGCTCAGAGAAGTTCCGCGATGCGCTCCGCGGCCCGGCGAGCGCCGTCTCGCTCCACCGGCGCGTAGGTCACCTGTCGGCCGACCTCGGCCGCGATCGCGTCGGCGATGACCTCCGGCGTCGCGGTCTCGAAGTCCATGCGGCGACCCGCGTCGTAACGATCGAGGCGATGCCGCACGTGGAAGTTCTGCTCGAAGTGATGACGCAGCGGGAAGTAGAGGAACGGGCGACGGTTGGCGGTTAGCTCCATCGACGTCGTGAGCCCGCCCTGCACGACCGCCAGGTCGCACGCGGCGAGATGGCGGTAGAGGTTGTGCACGTAGGGGCGAACCTCGAGGCCCTCAACCCGCGGCAGCGACTCGGGGTCGATGCGCGGCCCGGCGACGACGACCATGCGCAGTTCCGGCACCTTCCGTCGCGCCTCGTCGAAGCTCGCGGCGACGCGGCGCAACAGATGCTCGCCGACGCCCGAGCCACCGACGGTCACGATGCACACCTTCTCGTCCGGCGCATAACCGAGCTCGGCGCGGAGCGCGTCGGTGTCGCCGAGTTCCACGGGATCGAAGCCCGTGATGTAGCCGGAGAACGAGTAGTTCTCCTCGGTCCACGCGCGGATGTTCGGGAGGTTCGGTCCGAAGTCGTCGCCCACGATGTCGTCGGGGTTGCCGACGAAGATCGCGCGGTCGCGCAGGCGCGGGAAGCGAGCGATGTGCTCGATCATCTCGGCGTTGTAGTCGGCCGTGAGGTACGACTCCCGCGTCCCCCCGTCGGGCATCGGGAGCCATCCGACGAAATCGGTCAGCCAGCAGTACGCGGCCCGCTTCTGCTCGGGGTTCTCGTGGAGGTAGTAGTCGAGCTCCCACGCCTCGTCGCCGATCCACAGGTCGTAGTCGTTCTCGGTGACGATGTCGTGAAAGACCATGAAGTTGGCGAGGAGGATCTCGTCCATCCGCCGCCACGCCTGGAAACAGTGGAGGTCGTGTTCGGCGGATTCGCTCTCGATGTGCTGCGATTCGTTGGACAGCCAGCGACTGGCAGGATGGATCGTCTCGCCTTCGCCCTCGAGCACACGCGTGACCGGGTCCTGCGCGAGCCAGTCGATCTCGAGATCGGGCACCTGCGCGCGCAGCTCCTTCGCGATCGCGACGTCGCGTTGTGCGTGGCCGAGCCCGATCGGCGACGAGATGAACAGAGCGCGCTTGCGTCTGCTCTTCCCGCGCGTCCACACACGTTCGGGCGGTGGATCCGGGTCCACGAAGCCCCGGATCGCGAGGTTGACCGTCACCGGATCGCGGGCCAGCGGGATGTGACCGGCCCCCTCCATCGTCAGCAGCGATCCCCCGATGGCGCGAGCCAGTTCGACGCCGCGCGCGTACGGGCTGATCGCGTCCTTCGTGCCGTGGATCACGAGCACCGGGCAGCGGACCCGCTCGCACAGTTCCAGCACTGCGTCGCGGTCGGCCAAGGTCGCGCCGCCTTGGGTCGCGACGAGGACCTCGGGGGTGGTGTCGAGCCCCCACCCGACGGCGTCCTCGATCGGTTTCGTCGAATGCGGCTCGTTGAAACACTGCGAGAAGAAGAACTCGAGGAAATCCCGGTACTCGGTCAACCAGTAGTTCCGGTTGTACTTGGCCCAGCCCTCGTAAGACTCCAGGACCTGCTCGAAGCTGGTCTGGGCGCGCTCGTCGTGTGCAGGTGCGATCGGTACTGTTGGGCCGATGAAGATCGAGCCGGCGACGCGTTCGGGATGGTCGGCCGCCAACAACAGCGCGCGTTGCGCTCCCATCGAGAGCGAAACGAGCACGGCTTCGCCCGTACCCGTCTCGTCCATCACCGCGAGCGCGTCGGCTACGAACTCCCGCTCGTTATAGGCGGCCGGATCAAGGGGACGATCCGATCTCCCGTTGCCGCGGCCATCGAAGGTGAGAACGCGGAAGTGCCGCGACAGATATGGGATCTGCATCTTCCAGAAGCGTGAGTGGATGATCGACCACGTCGGCAGCAACAGGATCGTCCGATCGCCCTCGCCGTAGACCTCGTAGAAGATCTTCACTCCGTCGCGTACGACGTAACCGTCGTTGTCCGGGTATCGCGCTCTCATCTCTTCACTCCCCCGTCGAGTTCCTTCACGATCCGATCGAGCATGCGCAAGAGAGACCTGTGACCTCCCGAGATGCCGGAGTGGCGCTCGAGGATCATCCCCTGGTTGAACGTCACGACGAGAGCGACGATGGCGTCGATCGGGAACACCCTCGTGTCGACCCCGTAGGCCTCCGCGGCGTCCTCGAACGCGCGCGTGATGACCCGGCGCCACTCCTCGTTCACGTGCGCGACGCGGTCACGCAGCTCGGCCCGGTTCCACGCCATCGCTTGGAGCTCGAGCCACACCTTTTGGTAGCCCGACTCGAAATCCGCCTCGAGGTAGCGCATCGCACGCCGCCACTTCTTGAGGAAGGGCTCGTCGGCCGCGTACATCGCGCGCTGACGCTCGATCAGTCGCTCGGTGAAGCGCTCGAGCACCTGGACGAAGAGCTCTTCCATCGAGCCGAAGTAATAGTGGACGAGCCCGTGGTTGACCCCGGCGGTCGCGGCGACGTTCCGGGTCGTGATGGCGCCGTAACCCACCTCGACCAGCAGTCGCTCGGCGGCATCCAACAGTTTCGTCTCGGGTTCAGTCCGTGGGAAGGCCTCGGCTTGAGCGGTCATCGGGTCGTGCGCTCGCTTGCCGCGGCGTAGAACGCGCTAACGATCCTCCACTCGCCGGCCACACAGGCCAGGTGCAGGTACTCGCGGTAGAGCGCCGACCGGACGACGGCCGTGGCGATGTCCCCGTAGATCTCGAACACCTCTACATCGAAGGCGCGCTCTGGGCCCGTGAACCGGCGCCCGCGGCCGCCCGCGGCGACCCCGACCATGTCGTCCGCGGTCTGAGCGAGGTCCTCGACGTCGCCGAGTTCATCGAGGAACTCCCGTTTGACCAGGCGGGGATGGAGGACGGCTCTCATCCGCTCGGCGTCTCCTTCGAAGTAGCTCTCGAAGTACTCCCGGGCCGCTTGCTGGACGGCCTGCGCTTCCGAAACCGCGACGCTCATGGCGACTCCCGTGTCAGGCAAAGGTTTAGACAGTTGACTAATACAACCGTCTAAACCGGGTGTCAAGAGGTCGGGCGCGGCAAAGAGTCCTCGGTGGTCGGACACCGGCCCCCCGCCAACCCCCTATCCACGGGCTGCCGATAGTGCGATTTTGACCTTATGAACGGACCTCGGGTCAGGGCGCTGGTGCTTGCGACCCTGACGGTCGGCGGTCTGCAGGTGGGTATCCCCTCTGCGGAAGGCGGGACTTTTCCCGGGGCCAACGGCAGGATCGCGTTCTCGTCGGGCGACCTCGAGCTCATTGCAGAAGAGGGGTCTGGTCGGGCGAATCTCACCCCTGGATCGTTCGGCGCCGAGGATCAACCGGCGTGGAACGCCGCGGGGACGCGGTTGGCGTTCATCACGGCCGACCACACCGTCAATACGATCGACGCGGATGGCAGCAACGCGACGGCGCTATTCGCAGCAGACTCTTTCGCGGGCAACCCGACCTGGGCGCCGGATGGCTCGGTGATCGCCTTCGACAAGTACGTCGATGCGCTGCAAGGACGACGCATCTACGTGGTGGCGCCATCCGGGGGCGATGCGACGCAGATCGGGCCGGCTTCGGCTCAGGATCCTTCGTACTCGCCGGACGGAACCCGCATCGCGTTCGAAGCCAACCTCGGGGCGGACGACATCGCCCTGATGAACGCCGACGGCACGAACGTCGTCAACCTCGCGCCGAGCGATGACGACGACGTCGACCAAGATCCTTCGTGGTCGCCGGACGGCACCAAGATCGCGTTCGCGCGGAACGGTCAGATCTGGACGATGGGGGCGGACGGCACCGGCGCGATCCAACTCACTTCATTGACATTCGATGCCGAGCATCCGTCGTGGTCCCCCGACGGCACCAAGATCGCGTTCGCCGCCAACGACGACATCTGGATCATGGCCGCGGACGGCACCGACCAGACGAACATGACGGACAGCGCGTCCATCGAGGAGCGCGACCCCGACTGGGGGGCCTGCGCCGGATCCAACTGTCCCGCAGGCATAGCGGCACCGACGGATCGCACTTATCCGGAACCGGAGGATCGTCTACGGGTCGCTCTGAGGATCACCCTGACGCGAATCACCAACCAGCCGGTAACCGTCCGGTGGGCTTATCGCGATGGCACGGCCACGATCGCCTCCGGTGACTACGAGGCCGCGACCACGAGCGGATCGGTGACGATCCCCGCCGGAGAAAGATCGACGGGGGACCTGCCCTACAGCTTCATCGTGGGAGACGGAGCGACGGAGCCGGATGAGTACTACGCGCTCGAATTGACGGCCGCCACCAACGCACCGATCGCCGACTATCGCACCGTGATCACGATCCTCGGCGTCGCGGGGACATGCCCCG
>JBOGWY010000006.1:0-20151 GCA_050694015.1 Actinomycetota bacterium
GGCACTCGGAGTGGACGGGCTTCGCCCCCCACATCGAGGAGGACGTCGCGTTCTCGTCGATCGCGCAGGACGAGATCGGTCACGCCGCGGCGTACTACTCGCTGACGGCGTCGATCACAGGCGACGATCAGGACCGGCTGGCGCTCGGGCGCGACAAGAACGAGTACCGCAACGCGATCCTGTGCGAGCGCGAGAACCGCGACTGGGCGTTCACGCTCGCGCGCCAGTGGATCTACGACACCGCCGATTCGGTGCGCCTCGAGGCGTTGCAGGACACCGCGCACGATGAACTCGCCGCGCTCGTCAACAAGATGCGGCGTGAGGAGCGCTATCACCTGATCCACGCGCAGACCTGGATAAAGCGAGTCGCGCACGGCCCCGCCGAGGGGCGCTCGAAGCTCGTCGCGTCGATCGGCGAGGTCTTCGACGAGGCGATGGGGCTGTTCGAGCCGTTCGAGCTGGAAGAGGTAGCCGTCAAGGAAGGGTGGCTGCCCGTCCCGTCGAGCGAGTTGCGCGAGCGTTTCGTGTCGCGCATGACATCGCTGCTGGACGAGATGGGATTCCCCACGCACGAGCCGGTCCGCACCGATGCGGAGTTCGTCGCATCGTCATCCGGCGACCTGATCGCCGACGACGCGGACAACTCGGCTCCGCAAGCCCACGACGCCTCGGGTGGCCGGCAGGGACGGCGCTCGCCCGAGTTCGACGCGCTGTGGGAGGACATGACATCGACCTACCGCCTGCACCCTGGAGCGACGTGGTGAGCACGCGGACCATCGAGGACGCGATCTGGGAGGCACTGGCCGGTGTCGCCGATCCGGAGATCCCGGCTGTCTCCGTCGTCGACATGGGCATGATCAAGGAGGTCTCGGTCTCCGACGGAACCGCTCACGTCGTCGTGCTGCCGACGTTCACCGGATGCCCGGCGATCGCCGTGATCGAAGCCGACGTCGCGGCCGCCGTTCGTGCCGTCGAAGGCGTCACCTCGGCCGAGGTGACCACGAGCTTCACCCCGGCATGGACGACCGAACGCATCACCTTCGAGGGACGGCGGAAGCTCAAGGAGTTCGGGCTCGCTCCCCCGACGGGAACGGGGCCGGTGCTCATCACCGACATCGGACTGCCGAAGGTGGCGGTGTGCCCGTTCTGCGGGAGCCGGAACACGACCAACGAGAACGCGTTCGGCCCGACGCCGTGCCGAGCTCTCTACTACTGCAACGATTGCCGCAACCCGTTCGAGCAGTTCAAACCGATCTAGTCGGTCACTAGCTATCCAGCGAGCGGCTGCGGCCGCGGAACTCGGCGATCGGTTCACCGTCGGTCCGACTAACGCTGATGTCGTAGATGCCGCTCCGCCGGTACCGCACCCGTTCCGTCGCCTCGGCCACCAACTCGTCGCCTCTACGCGCGGGAGTGATGAAGACGATCTCCGCTCCCGCCGCGACGGTGGTGACCCCGTAGGTGTTGCAAGCTAGCGCGAACGCCGTATCGGCCACCAGGAAGACGTACCCTCCGTGACACAGGTCGTGGCCGTTCACCATCTCGTCGGTCACTCGCATCCGTACCGTGGCGCGTCCCGGCGCGATGGATCCGATCTCGATGCCCAACGAACGCGACGCCACGTCCGCGTCGAACATCGCCGTAGCGGACCTCTGCGCGGTCTCCTCAGGGTCCATGGCGTGGAGCCTAGCCGGGTGCTTCCCGCCGGTGGCACAATGTCGCGGGATACGGGGGCCGGCGGCGATTTGGAAACGAGCAAGTTGAGGGGAGAGCGCACTGCTTGCACTCAACAATCTCGAGGTTGTCTACGACGACGTGATGCTCGTTCTCGGGGGCATCAGTCTGAAACTGCCGGAAGGGAAGATCGTCGCCCTCCTCGGCGCGAACGGGGCCGGCAAGACCACCTTGCTTCGTGCGATATCCGGCCTCCTCGACATCCACGAGGGTGACATCACCAAAGGCCGCGTCGAACTATCGGGTGAGCGCATCGATCATCTGCCTGCGTCGCAGATCGTCGAGCGCGGCGTCGTCCAGGTGCTCGAGGGGAGGCGCGTGTTCGCCGAGCTATCGGTCGAGGAGAACCTGCGGATCGGCGCGCACAGAAAGCCGGGTGAAGCCAAAGAAAGCTTCGCGCGTGTGTACGACCTCTTCCCCGTCCTTCACGAACGCAGGCATCAGACGGCCGGGTACCTCTCCGGCGGCGAGCAACAGATGCTGGCGATGGGGCGAGGACTGATGTCGGACCCGAGATATCTCCTGCTCGACGAACCGAGTCTCGGGCTTGCCCCGAAAGTCGTGCAACGGATCCGCGATGTGATCGTCCAGATAAACGAACAAGGCACGGCCGTACTATTGGTGGAACAGAACGCGACGATGGCCCTCGAGATCTCCGAACACGGTTACATCATGGAGAACGGCAAGATCGTGATGGACAAACCGTCCGCCGAACTCCAGAAGGACGAAGACGTACGGGAGTTCTATCTCGGCCTCCGCACCGAAGGTGACGTCAAGTCGTTCCGCGAGGTGAAGCACTACAAGCGCCGCAAGAGGTGGCTGTCGTGAGCCGGGCCGGCCGCACACTGCGCGACTCGTTATCGCTGTCGGCACCGGCGCGCGGTCCGGGGGAACAACTACTGACCTTCACGGACGTCGATCTTCGCTTCGAAGGCGTCGTCGCGATCGACGGCATCAGCTTCGACGTCCGGGGGGGTGATCGATTCGCAATCATCGGACCGAACGGCGCCGGTAAGACGTCGATCTTCAATTGCATCTCCGGCTTCTACCGGCCGCAACGAGGCTCCATCGAGTTCCTCGGGACACAATTGATCGGGAAATCACCGAGTCGCATCGCGTCGCTCGGGATAGCGCGTACCTTCCAGAACATCGAGCTGTTCCGCAACCTGACGGTGATCGAGAACATCATGCTCGGCCGTCACCATCACGTCTCCTACGGACCTCTCAGCGCGATGCTCTATCTGGGTCGGGCACAGCGCGAGGAGACTCGTCACCGAAAGATCGTCGAGGAGATCATCGACTTCCTCGAGATCGAGCGGTACCGCAAACTCCCCGTCGGCCTCCTCCCCTACGGCATCCAGAAACGCGTCGAGCTCGGCCGCGCTCTCGCCATGGAGCCACAGCTCCTGCTGCTCGACGAACCCGTGGCCGGGATGAACCTCGAGGAAACCGAGGACATGGCGCGCTTCATCCTCGACGTCGGCGACGAACTCGGCGTCGCGACGATCATCGTCGAACACGACATGGGTCTGGTGATGGACATCGCCGATCGCGTCTTGGTGGTCGATTTCGGGAAACAGATTGCACTTGATGTGCCTGCCCGGGTACAGAATGATCCCCGCGTCATCCAGGCGTACCTCGGGCGTGAAGATGCCGTGCC
Source organism: Actinomycetota bacterium (assembly GCA_050694015.1). GTDB lineage: Bacteria > Actinomycetota > CADDZG01 > CADDZG01 > WHSQ01 > JBOGWY01. Next base: position 3,395 of record JBOGWY010000006.1, read on the forward strand.
CGCCGCAGCGATCGGAGGAACGTGATGGCCGTCGCAACCCCGGAACGCCAGAGGTCGACAACCACTTCGATAGTCACGCGACTTCGCGACCGTGCCCAGCGCATGCCCGATCGCGTCGCGCTCCGCGAGAAGGATCTCGGCATCTGGGAGGACATCACGTGGTCGCGATACTGGGATCGCGTCCAGGACGTCGCCCACGGGCTCCTCGCGCTGGGGATCGAACCGGGAGATCGCGTCGCGATCCATTCTGAGAACCGCCCGGAATGGGTCTATTCCGATCTTGCTATCGTCGCCGTACGCGCGATGACGATGGGGTTGTACCCGACCAATCCTCCGGCCGAGGTCCACTACCTGTTGTCCAACTCGGGATCGAAGATCCTGATCGCGGAGGATCAAGAGCAGGTCGACAAGGCGCTATCGGTAAAAGACGATCTGCCCGAGCTCCAGAGGATCATCTACATCGATCCCCGCGGCGTGAGCCAGGTCGACGATCCGATGCTGCTCTCGTGGGTCGATCTGATCGCGATGGGACGCGAGCATCGAAACGCGCATCCTCATGCGTTGGACGACCTGATGGGATCGGCCTCGCCGGATGACGTGTGCACGCTGATCTACACATCGGGAACCACGGGCCCGCCCAAGGGTTCGATGCTCACGGTCCGCAACGTCGAGTTCGCCATCGGCGAGCTGGTAGAGGGCGGAGGGTTCACATCGCCTCCTCCATCGGAAAACGACGTCCTGCTCTCCTACCTCCCGCTGTGTCACATCGCGGAGCGCATCTTCACGGTGTGGTTCAACCTCTCCGCAGGCTGCGTCGTCAACTTCGCCGAGTCGATCGAAACCGTCGCGCAAAATCTCCAGGAGGTTCAGCCGACGATCTTCCTGGGTGTGCCTCGCATCTGGGAGAAGATCCATGCCGCGATCCAGATCCGGGCGGCCAACGCGTCGCGTATCAAACGATGGAACTTCCGGTTCTGGATCGGGCTCTCCGACAAGATCGCGACGGAACTCGTCGCCACCGGAGGCCGGCACACGGCGCGCACCAGGTTGCTCTACTGGTTCGGGCACATCTTCCTCTACCGGGCGCTAAAGGAGAGGATCGGGATGGCCCGCTGCCGCTACGCCGCGTCGGGAGCGGCGCCGATCGCGCCCGAGATCCTCCGATTCTTCATGGGCATCGGCATCCCGATGCATGAGGTCTACGGGATGACGGAGAACTCGGCGGTGGCAACCGCCAACCGGCCGGGGCGGATCAAGCTCGGCACCGTCGGCGAGCCGCACCCGAACGTCGAGCTGAAGATCGACGACGACACCGGAGAGATCCTCACGCGTCACCCGGGTGTGTTCGCCGGGTACTGGCGTAACCCCGAAGCCACGGCCACGGTGGTCACGCCGGATGGATGGCTGCACACCGGTGACGTCGGCGAATGGGTCGACGGGACGCACGTGAAGATCACCGATCGTATGAAAGACATCATCATCACGGCCGGCGGCAAGAACGTGTCGCCATCGGAGATCGAGAACGCCCTTAAGACCTCGCCGTTCATCAAGGAAGCCATCGTCGTCGGAGACCGTCGCAAGTACCTCGCGGTGTTGATCGGTATCGAGATGGACACCGTGGGCAACTGGGCCCAGCGACGCGGCATCACGTACACGACCTATCGCAACCTGTCGGAGAACCCCGATGTCGTGCAGCTGATCTCGACTGTTGTCGACGAGACCAATGCGAAGTTCTCGTCGGTGGAGCAGATAAAGACCTTCCGGATCCTAAAAAAGGAGCTCGATCACGAGGACGGCGAGCTCACCGCCACCCAGAAGGTGAAACGCGCCGCGATCGCGACGATGTTCGGAGACCTTGTGGAGGAGATGTACGCCACCCCTGGGAGGCCGAGCGCGTGACGCGGTTCGCGCAGGCACTGGTGATCGGGCTGGGACTGGCGTCGATCTACTCGCTGTTGGCACTGGGCTTCGTGATCATCTACAAGTCGATGCGAGTGATCAACTTCGCTCAGCCGGGGCTGATGATCCTGGGGGCCTATCTGGTCGTCTACTTCGGCAACGTGGTCGGGCTGAGTTTCTGGATCGCGTTGCCTCTTGCGATGGTTGCGGCCGCGCTGGCGGGCTTGGTGATCGAACGCACGGCGATACGGCCGATGGTGGGCAAGCCCGTCTTCGCGGTCGCGATAATTACGCTCGGCATCGACATAGTCCTCCGGGTCGTCGTGAACGACTTCATGGGCTCGAACGTGAGAAACATCGGCGACCCGTGGGGCCTGAGAGATCTCGATCTGCTGGGCGTTTCGATCCAACATCGAAGGATAGCCATGGTCGTGTTTGCGCTCGTGGTGGTCAGTATCTTGTTCGCGTTCTTCAGGTACACGCGCATCGGGCTCGCCATGCGAGCCACCTCCTTCGATCAGGAAGCCGCGCTCGCACAGGGCATCTCCGTGGGGGCGGTATTCGCCCTGTCGTGGGCGATCTCGGGGGCGCTTGCAGCACTGGCGGGGATGTTCGTCGGGACGGGGTCGGGCATCGACCAGACCACTGCTTTCATCGCTCTCAAAGCGCTGCCGGCGGTGATCGTGGGCGGACTGGATTCGGTCTCCGGCGCGGTCCTCGGGGCTCTGATCATCGGTATCTTCGAGGGCTTGAGCGTTACTTACCAGGGCCAGTACCTCTCGTTCCTGGGCGGCAACTTCTCGCAGGTGGTGCCCTATCTCGTGATGCTCGCGGTGTTGCTGATCAGGCCCTACGGATTATTCGGAACGCCGGAGATCGAAAGGGTATGAGGGGCCGGCCACGTCTATACACGTCGTACGTGCGCGACTCGGCGCTGCTGAACACCCCTGCCAAGAAGCTGTGGCTGGGAGTGTTACTCGTTTCTCTCCTGGTGCTTCCGTTCGGGATCGAGGAATCGCTCGTGCTGCTCGTCGCGACCGCGTTCGTCGCATCGATCGGGGCGATCGGGCTGAACATCGTTACCGGGTATGCGGGCCAGGTGTCGCTGGGTCACGCGTTCTTCTTCGGGCTGGGTGCGTACACCGCGGCGGTGCTCAACGGGGACCCCGAGGGACAGCTCGTGGGATACGGCCTGGACATGGAGGTGTGGCTTCCCGCGGCCGGGATCGTGGCTGCGATCGCGGGTCTGATCGTGTCGCCCGTCGCGTTTCGGCTGCGCGGGCTGTATCTCGCGATCGTGACGTTGGGACTCGTTTTCATCGGCGAGCACCTGTTCCGGGAGGCGGAGTCGTTCACCGGTGGCACCGGGGTCGGTCGAGCCGCGGCGGAGCCCGTGCTCTTCGGGTTCGCGTGGACCGATCAGGCGCAGATAGGCGGTGTCGAGCTGTCGCGGGGGCAGGGTCTCTATTTCATGAGCCTGATCTTCCTCGTCGTGCTCGCGGTGCTCGCTCGCAACCTCGCCCGCGGCGCGATCGGCCGGGCCTTCGCGGCGGTGCGCGACCGTGACCTCGCCGCCGAAGCGATGGGGGTCTCGTTGCCCAAGCACAAGGCACTCGCGTTCACGATCTCGTCGTTCTACGCGGGCATCGCGGGGGCTCTCTTGGCGAGCATCACCGGCTACCTCGAACCCACCGGCTTCAATCTTCTGCTCAGCGTGCGCTACATCGCGATGATCCTGATCGGTGGCGTCGCCACGATCTCCGGTTCGATGATGGGAGCCGCCTTCGTCACGTTGCTCCCGCGAGCGATCGAAGAGATACCGCGTTTCGTGCCGGCGATCAGTAGCGCGGCTACCGGCGGGCTTCTCACCACTCAGCAGCTCGAACAGGTCATCTACGGACTCCTCATCATCGCGTTTCTGATCCTCGAGCCCCGCGGTCTGTACGGACTTTGGGTGAGGGTGCGCAACTATTGGACGCAATGGCCGTTCTCGTACTGATCGAGAGGGAGGTGACGCGCGGCTCACAGGCTGGGAGGTGGAGTGCATGATCCATCGAGATAGAGGAGGTTGTGTATGAGCCAAGCACGGTGGTTGAAGTTGCTCGCACTTATGACGCTCCTCGTTGTGATCGCAGGCGCGTGCGCGAGCGGTGGCGACGATACCGATGATGGCGGCGCGGCCGCCGGCGGCGAGGTCGAGTTCGAGACCGGTGTGACCGAGGAACCTTGTCCCGACGCGGTGAACGAGGACAACGGTTGCATCTACCTCGGCACCCTGTCCGACCTGACCATCGGACCGTTCGCACCTCTGGCGGTGCCGATCACCGACGCCCAGGAGGCCTTCTGGGCGCGCGTCAACGAGGACGGGGGCATCGGCGGCGAATTCGATGTCAACGTCGCTGCGAACGTGCAGGACAACGAGTACAACCCCGAGGTCCATGTCCGTAAGTACCAGCAGATCGAACCGGACATCCTCGCCCTCGCCCAGACCTTGGGTACTCCACCGACGCTCGCGGGCCTCGAGCTCTACAAGCAGGACGAGGTCGTCGGAGCGCCGGCATCGTGGTGGTCGGGCTGGGAGTTCGAGGACGTCATCATCGAGTCCGGGACGAACTACTGCCTCGAATCGATGAACGCCATCGACTACGCGATCGAGGAGTTCGGCTCCAAGTCGGTTATGGCCGTCGGCTATCCGGGTGACTACGGTGGCGATGCCGCTGCGGGGGCAGAGATCGCCGCGAACGAGAACGGACTCGAATACCTCGGCGCGATCGAGACGGCTCCTAATGCGGTGGCCGGGAGCCAGGAGGAAGCGATCGGGGCCATCCTGAGAGCGCAACCCGATCTGGTGATCGTGACCACCGGTCCTGCGGAGATGGCCGAGATCGTCGGTGGAACCGCAGCGCGCGACTTCCAGGGCAGGTTTATGGGCACGTCTCCGACATGGAACAAGGGTGTGCTCGACAGCCCCGCCGCGCCCGCGATCGAGGCGCTGTACCTGCAAACCGCGCCGTGGGCACCGTTCGACACCGACACCCCCGGACACGAGGCGATGCGCAACGCCGTCGGGGACGTCGACCCGAACGACGGTTACACGTCGGGCTGGGTGTGGTCGTACCCGCTCAAGCAGGTGCTCGAGGACGCCGTCGCGAACGGTGACCTGACGCGCGAAGGTGTCGTCAACGCGGCCAGCCAGTTGGAGACCGTCGACTACGAGGGGATGCTCCCGCCGGAAGCCGGACGCTTCGCAGGTGACCCCAACGACACGGTCTTCCGTCAGATCGTGATCAACAAGCCCGACAAGAACGCCCCGTCGGGGGTCACGTTGCTCGAGGACTTCTTTACCGGACCGACGGCCGAGGCCTTCGAGTTCACCGAGCCCTGTCAGGCCGCCGAATGAGGTGACGGATAGGTAGCGACGAAGGGCGGGGGTCGATGCCCCCGCCCTTCGTTTTCTTCTGCAAGCGCACGCCTGAAAACGCGGCTATGTGCTCACAAAACGGTTGGGGGGGTTAGTGGTCGGTGCGGAAGTTGTCGACGCAGCTCATGAAGGCGTCGACGACCATCGGGTCGAACTGGCGGCCCGACGATTCCTTGAGGCGGCGGCACGCTTCCTCGACCGGCAGCTTCTTGCGGTAGGGCCGGTCCGTCGTCATCGCGTCGAACGCGTCGCACACGAGGATGATGCGTGACTCGATCGGGATGTCGTCGCCGGTGATCGCGTCGGGATAGCCGCTGCCGTCGTAGTGCTCGTGGCAGTGACGCACGATCGGGCGCACGTCGGCGAGCCGGTCGATCGGAGCCAGGATCTTCTCGCCGAGCTCGGGGTGGGTCTTGATGACCTCCCACTCCTTGTCGTCGAGAGGGCCCGGCTTCCGCAGGATGTCGGACGGGATACCGATCTTGCCGATGTCGTGGAACAGCGCGCCGAGCTCGAGACGCTTGAGGTCGCGGCCCTCGATACCCAGCTCCGCACCAACCTCGAGGACCATGTCGGTGATCGAGCGAGCGTGAGATGACGTGTACTCGTCCTTGGCCTCCAGCGCGTTAGCAAGCGCCTCGACGGTCTCGAAGAACGTGCGCTCCAAACTCTCGAAGCTCGACGCGTTCGCGATCGCGAGCTTCGCCTGGTCGCAGATCCCTGCCAACAGGCGCATCTTCTTCTCGGAGAACTCGTATTCACCGACGGCGGGCGCGACCGCAACGATGCAGCCGAGCCGGCCGTCCAGGTGAAGGGGTCCAACCGCGAACACGGTGCCGCCCGTTATGTCTTCAACGTTGTCGAGGTAGGGGACGTGCTCGGGCCGGCTGACGAACGGCTCCTGGCTCGCCAGGAAGCGATAGCCGATGTCCTCCGAGTAACGGATGTGTGCGATCCGCTCGCGCTCGGGGTCCGAATAACCCCACTGCGCCTCCGGGATGATGTCGCCGGTCTGCGTCTCCTGCATCCACACAGAGGTCTTAGGGGAGCCGAGGATGCGCGCGGCCTGCTGGACAACACGGCTCAGGACCTCGTCGAGACCTTCCGCGGTGGCCAGCTCGCGGCTGAACTGCAGGAGCGCGTTCGCGACCTCGGCCTCTTCCTTCTGCGCCTTGTAGAGGCTCGCCTTCTGCATCGCGACCGAGGCCTGGTAGCTGAGCCCCTCGAGCAGCTTCAGGTGCCCGGGGGTGAAGAAGCCTTCCCCGATCTGCGGCGAGCGCACGGCGATCCACCCACGGACCCCGTGTCCGGTCCGCAGGGGTGCGACCGCGAGCGGCTTCGTCGTGACGCCGTGCGGCGTCGAGAAGAACTGGTCCTGGAGCGCGGCGCTGGCGACGAAGGGAGCCTCGTGGCCCCAGAGGAAGTTCTCGCCCTCCATCGCCTCGACGTGATCGCGGATGATCGCCTCCGCCTCGGGGTCGCCGACGTGGCCGAAGTGCGCGGCGCACGTGAACCGACCCGTGGGTTGCTCCTGCAACCACAGGGAGGCCTGTTGGGCGTCGAGCAGACGTGCGGCCGTCCGCACCGTGTCTTCACCGATCGAATGGAACGACGGCGCCTTCGAGACGAGGTCGGCGAACTCGAGCAGCGCCTTCGCGTGCTCGGCCTCGCGGCGCTCGGCCTCGTACAGACGTGCGTTCTCGATCGCGACCGACGCGTGCCCGGCGAGCACCTCGAGGACCTGCACGTCTTCGTCGTCGAACTGGTTGACGCCGAGCTTGGTGATGGCGATAACGCCGATCACCGTCGGCCCGTAGGTGAGCGGAACGGCGAGGATCGACTCCTCGATCTCCTCGGTGCCCGGCAGGATGATCGCGAAGTCGCACGCGAGCGCGTTCGGGATATTGATCGGACGAGCGGTGAGGGCGGCGCGCCCCGCGATGCCCTCGTTGACCTTGATCGGCTGATACTGGCCGTTGCTCGCGGGGTAGTCCATGAGGTCGCCGCGCACCGCAACCGGCCGGAGGTAGTCGCCCTCGACCGTGTACACGCGGCAGTTGTGGTAATCGATCAGTGTCCGCAGCTCGTTGGAGATCGTCGTCGCGATCTGCGCGACGTCGTTCAGCCGGTTGAGCTTGCTGGCGAGGCTCTGCAGCATCTTGAGGTGCGCGACCGAGCGGACCTCTTTCCGCCCGACGGGTGCTCCCGGATGATCGCTCAGCTCCTCATCGAAGAGGATGACGCGGTTGCCGCCTTTGGCCTTCGCCGTGAGCATCGCGGCCTCGGAGTAGGTCAGCAGCTCGCGCGGGTTGCTCGCGTGTTCGGGGCCCTGCGAGATACCCATGGAGACCGAGATGCCGCCGATCTCTGGGAACTCCATCTCCGCGACGCGACCGAGGAGCCGGGTTGCGAGACCCAGCGCGTCGCCGGCGTCGCACGACGGCATGATCACCGCGAACTCCTCGCCGCCGATACGGCAGACGACGTCGGAGGCGCGCACGGTCTCCTTCAGGATCTCGGACAGTGCGACGAGGATCTGGTCCCCCATCGAGTGCCCGTAGATGTCGTTGGCCTTCTTGAAGTCGTCGATGTCGAGGAGCAACAGCGCGGTCGAGTCGCGGAACCGGTTGGCACGGTTCAGCTCACTACGCAAGCGCTCCTGGAAGTGTCGGTGGTTATAAAGACCTGTTAATGGATCTGTTAGTGCTTGCTGTTCGAGGACCGAGAGCAGCTTCGCGTTGTCGATCGCGAGTGCGGCCGCATCGGCGAACCGCTTCGCAAGCTCGAACTCTTCGTCGGTGAAACGAGCGTCGTCACCGTTCCGGTAGAGGTTGAGCGCTCCCTTGATCGAGTCCTTGGCGATCAACGGGATCGAGATGAGCGCTTCCGGCTCGTGCGGCGTGCCGGGGATCGACACAACGCGTACGTCGCGGTGCGCCTCGTTCGAGAGAACCGGCTGCCGATTCTCGACGGCCCAACCGGTGATACCGATGCCGAACTCGCCCTGGCTCGACATGATCTCTTCCGCGAACTGGTCGCGCGCGAGAACGGGGGTCAGCAGTGCTTGGGCTTCGTCGGCTTCGTAGATCGTGAGGCTGTCGTAGGGAACGAGGTCGCGCATCGTGTCGGCGATGCGTTCGAGCAGTGCGTCGAGGTTCTGTTCCGAGAGGACGTCGCGGAACACATCGGCAAGCCGCCGGTACCACTCCGGATGAGTGGCGGGGGCCGCGCCCGTAGCGCGGTCGCCAAGCCCCGACTCGGTAACGCTCAAGATGGTTCCCCTTCTTCAGCCCATGGCCGCGAGCGGGTCCCCACCCGTACCCACGGCTAGAGGGGGTATCGGCCCGTCTACGGGGCCCCTTTAAGACCGGATTCAGAACTGCCCGTAGGACCGGACGATCTCGAACTCGTAGATCAGTCGCTGCTCGTCGACCATCGCCTCGAGGTACTCCTCGATGTTGTCGGGATCGCCGCGAAGTTGCTGGTAGAGACGCAGATTCAGCTCCGGAGCGTCGGCGCCCTCCAGGATCGCCACCGTCGTCTCGAGACCGAGCCAATCCTGAGGGCCCGCGCCGAAGACGAAGAGGGTCGAACGCGGGTCGCGGCGGAGATAGCCGGTCCGGACCCGGTCCTGGGTGCCGGAAGACCACAGCTTCCCGTCCACGAGACCGACCCCGATCCGGACCATGTGTGGCTGCCCATCCGGTTTGATCGTCGCTTGCACGGCACCGTGGTGCTGCTCGAGGAAGCTCTTCACGCTGTCGTCCATGCCGCGAGGATAGGGGCCGAGTTCGAGAAAGGAACGATGGATGGAAGTCACTCCCGAGGCAGTCGAAGTCCTGAGCCGGTCTCTCGCGCTGGCGCCCCACGCTGCGGGCGTCCGGTTGCGACCCGCTCAGGGCCTTGGCGGTGGCATCGCCGTTCAGATCGAGCTCGCCGACGGGCCGCTGGCCGGAGAGACCGAGATCGAAGCCGGCGGGGTGCGGATCTTCATCGATCCGGCGTTGACCGAGGCCGTGCCGGATCCCGTGGTCGCGGTCGAGCCGATGCACGAGCGCGTGGTCGTTCGCCCCGCGTAACCGAAAACCGGGGCTCGCGGCGGTCGTCTACCTAGACTCGAAGCCAGCGGAGTCTTCGGGAAGGGGAGGCACAAGTGCCTGAATGGGGCGACATGAACTGGCTCGCGATCCTCGTCGCAGTCATCGCATCTCAAGCGATCGGTTTCCTCTGGTACAGCGTCTTGTTCAACAAGATGTGGACCGCGGCGGTCGGGCTCGGCCCGGCCGAGATGGGGAATCCGGCGCCCGCATTGACCGTCGGATTGCTGGCCTCGATCGTTCAGGCGATCGGCCTCGCGATCATCATCCAGCAGCTCGACGAGCAGACGCTCGCGAACGGAGTGAAGATCGGACTGCTGGCCGGCGTCGCGTTCGCAGCTTCCGTGGTGGTGACGAACGCCATGTTCGAGTACCGAAAGAAGGCCTTGATGTGGCTCTACTCCGGTTACCAGGTCGTGTCGTTCCTCGCGATGGGACTCATCATCGGGGCCTGGAACTAAGCGCGCCGGCCAACCGCGCGTGTCAGAACGCGCCCAGATGTAGCTGAGTGAGTAAAGTTCGGGTTACTTGAGGTTCACCCAGACTGATTTCGTTTGCGTGTAGGTCTCGATCGAGTGGAGGCCCAGCTCGCGACCGAAGCCGGACTGCTTGTAGCCGCCGAAGCTGACGCTCGCATCCATGGGGCCATAGGTGTTGATCCACACGGTGCCGGCCTTGAGGCCGCGGGCGACACGGTGGGCCTTGCTGATGTCCTGGGTCCACACCGCCGCCGCGAGACCGTACGGCGTGTCGTTGGCGGTCGCGATCGCTTGTTCGACGTCGTCGACCTCGATCACCGCGGCGACCGGCCCGAAGATCTCCTCCTGTGCGATGCGCATGTCGTTGCGCACTCCGGTGAACACCGTCGGCTTGACGTAGTAACCACCATCGAAGCCCTCGGCGGGACCGCCGCCGGTCGCGACCTCGGCCCCCTCGGACCTTCCGATATCGATGTAGCCGGTGACCCGATCGAACTGTTCCTGACTGACGACGGGGCCGAGGCCTGTCTCGTCGTCGAGCGGAGCACCGAGCTTCAGCGACTCGGTCGAGGTGACGAGCGAGTCGACGAACTCGTCGTGGATCGACTTCTCGACGAGGATGCGCGTGCCGGCCGTGCACACCTGGCCGGAGTTAGAGAACACGCCGTACATCGAGGTCATCGTCGCGCGCTTGAGGTTCGCATCCGAGAACACGATGTTCGGTGACTTGCCGCCGAGCTCGAGGCTCACACGCTTGAGGTTGCCTTCCGACGCGTGAAGGATCTTGCGTCCGACCTCGGTCGAGCCGGTGAAGGCGATCTTGTCGACGTCGGGGTGTTGCGAGAGCGCCTGGCCCGCCTCGGGCCCGAATCCGGTGACGACGTTGAACACACCCTCCGGGACTCCCGCTTCGAGCGCGAGCTCGGCGAGGCGCAGCGCGGTGAGGGGGGTCTGCTCGGCGGGCTTCAGGACCATCGTGTTGCCGCACGCCAGGGCCGGCGCGACCTTCCACGCCGCCATGATGATGGGGAAGTTCCACGGGATGATCCCGCCGCACACGCCGATCGGCTCGCGCAGGGTGAAGATGAACGAGTCCGGATCGGACTGATTGGTCTCGCCGAAGAACTTCGTCGGCCAGCCGGCGTAGTAGCGGAAGACGTCGCCGGCGACCCACATCTCGGCCGACGCGATCGCCACCGGCTTGCCGACGTCCATCGCCTCGAGCTGGGTGAGCTCGATCGCGTTGCGCTTGATGAGCTCGGCGAGCTTGAAGAGGATCTCGGTGCGCTTGCCGGGACGCAGGTTGCGCCAGCGGCCGTCCTCGAACGCCTCGCGGGCCGCGGCGACCGCGGCATCGACGTCCTCGACGCCACCGCGCGGGACCTCCGCGAATGCCTGTCCGGTCGAGGGATCGATCACCTCGAACGTGTCGCCGGAGACCGCGTCGACGCGCTTGCCCCCGATCACCAGCTTCGGGGCCTCGATGAACTTGGTTACCTCGGGAAGTACGTCTACCTGGGCCACGCCGCCCTCCTTGATGGGATTTCCCTCAACCCTACCGGGGGCGCCAGAAGGGGGGCGCCGGGGCGTGACCGATCGGGCCTCACGCAAGTACTAGAGGCATGGGAAAACGAGCACTCTGGCTGGGAGGCACGATGAATAGTCGACGCGTCCGTGCTGCACTCACACTCGCTTCGGTGGTCCTTTCCGTCGCTCCGGCGCACGCGCTTCAGGCTCGTCCCGCCCCCGCCCAGAGAACGGTCGACGCCCCCTACCTCACGCCGGTCCTCGGGGCATCCGTGCACGTCGAAGGCGAGACGACGGTCTACTACTACGACTGTCTGGGACAGATCGGGTGCGCCATCATCCCCGTCAAGAAGGGCGATCGTTCCGCCGTGCTCGAGGTTGTCGACGCCGCGGGCCAACCGGTGCTGGGCTCGATCTTCCTGGTGCCCGGGTTCGGCCACTACGACTACTTCTGCGGCCAACTCGATGAACCCATCGACGTGCGGGGCACCACCGAGATCCTGGTTCACGTCATCTCGGGGGTCTGTCCGGACGGCACTCCGAGCCTCGCGACGCACGGTGTCGTACGCGCGACATTCTCGGGCCGGCGCTAGGTCAGCGGGCTGTGAAGCCCGACGCGTAGGTGCCTAGGAGGCGCGTGAAGGTGGCGTGCTCCGAGACCTCGGTGAGGGCCTCGATCATCGCGGGGGCCGCGGCCGGGACCTCGACGTCCACGTAGAACACGTACTCCCACGGGCGTCCGGCGCGGGGACGGGACTCGAGCTTCGAGAGGCTGAGGTGCCGCTCGGCGAACGCACCGAGGCACTTGTACAACGAGCCCGCGACGTGGCTCACGCCGAACACGAGCGACGACTTACTCGGCTCGGCCAGCGGCTCGTGATCGCGAGACAGCACACCGAAGCGCGTGTAGTTGTCGGGGTAGGTCTGGATCCTCTCGGCGAGGACCTCGAGCCCGTAGAGCTGTGCGGCTCGCCGCGACGCGATCGCGGCGGTCGTCGTCATCTTGTCCTCGACGATGCGCTTGGCCGAACCCGCGGTGTCGTACTCGGCGCGGATCTTGATGTCGAGCGCGTTGAGGAATTCCTCCGATTGCGAGACTGCTTGGGGGTGCGAGATCACCTCGGTGAGATCGTCGATCGCGGTCCCGGGCAGCGCCAGCAGGCAGTGGTCGACGCGCACGACCGTCTCCCCCACCAGATGCAGGCCATGCTTCAGGAACAGGTCGTAGGTCTCGTTGATGCTCCCTGCCTGCGAGTTGTCCATCGGGACGAGCCCGTAGTCGACCCGGCCGACCTCGACGGCTTCGAAGACCTTGCGGATCGAGTTAAGCGGTCGGTGGTCGGCTTCGGGGAACAGCGCGAGCGCGCCCTCCTCCGAATAGGCGCCGGCCTCGCCCTGGTAGGCGACGATGACTTCGCTCGACGGCACGTTCATCCGTCCACTATCAGGCTCTCGAGGGGGCCGAGCAACCGCTTCGAGCGCTTCGACACGTGCGGAAGCTTGCTGACCCGGTGTGTCAGGGGCATCCCCGCGTCGCGGCGCTCCTTCTGTTCCTCCGAGATCGGCTTCCACATCTCGTCGAAGACCGTGGTGGGGTCACCGCTCACGCGGTCGAGCGGGACCTCGAGGTGCTCGGCCCACAAGCGGTGCCGCGTCTGCTCTGCAAGGTCACCGTCGGTCGTCACGATGTTGACCTCGCTGTCGTTGAAGAGCGAGTGGTTGTTGAGGTTCGCCGAGCCGATCGTGAGCCAGCGATCGTCGATGATGCCGACCTTGGCGTGCACGTAGACGGCGTCCGCCTTTGCGCCGGCTCGTGCGTAGAGCGCGCAGGCGAGTACGCGACCCGCATCGTCGTCGGCCTCGACGAGCTGCGCGAGCTGACCGCGCGTATCGTCGTCGCCGGTCGTCGGGTGCGCCGGCAGGACGATGAGCAGACGGAAATCGTCCTCCGGAGGGGTACGGAGCTTCTTCGCCAGCTCGTCGATGATGATCGGTGACCACAGGAACTGGTTCTCGAGATAGATGATCTTGCGCGCGCTGCGGATCGCTCGGATGTAGCACTCGAGGATCCGGAAGTCCCCCCTCGGGACCGAGTTGTAGATCTTCTCCGGGACCGTTCGGATCAGCTGCCCGCGATGACGGCCCGCGGGTGGTTGCTCCGGGGCCTCGGGCAGCTTCTCGCCGGTCGTCTCGCGCCATCGCTGGGCGAAGTGATAGGCGACGTCGCGCACGAGGGGGCCGCGGATGCAACTCGACACGTCGTGCCAGCCGAGCGCGCCGCGTGCCGGATGGTCGGGCGTGTCGTAGCGGTCGCCGCCGAACGTCGTCATGTCGAGGCCCCCGACGAATGCGACGGCATCGTCGATCACCACGAGCTTCTCGTGGTGGCAGTGGAGTGGACGCTCCTTCGTATCCAGTCCGACCTTCACCTTCGTGCCGTTCGACAACTCGTCGGCCCAGTCGCGCACGTCGCTGCGGTTGGGGTGGAACCCCGGTAGCGGTGCCCCGCCCCATAGGAGGACGCGGACCTCGACGTTCTCCGCGAGTTCGGCGAGGAAGTCTCTCGCGACGAGAGGTTGCTCGCCGCGCGTGAGCTGGAACGACAGCGTCAGCATCCAGCCTGCGTAATAGATGTGTGACTTCGCCGCACGCATCTCCTCGATCAACTTGGGAAACGCGTCGGCGCCGTCGACGAGGACCTCGATGGCGTTGCCCTCGCGAGGCGGAGGATCGCCCTGCGCCCAGATGTCGCTCCCGCTCGGATCGAGGGCATGGGACCAGCCGATCCGGTTCAGCCGTCGGCGGTGGTGGGCCTTCGCCTTGGCTTCCAGCCCTTCGCCGAGGGCCCTGTCGATCCGGTATCTGATCGGTCCCATCGCGCGAACTATAGGGTCGGGCCATGGCAACGGAGGCTCGAGCGGACACCGGTTACCGCTACGTCGACAAGGACGCGGCGCTGACCGCGCTGAAGGCCGAGATCCCTGTATTGCTGTCCACACTCCGCGCGGTGAAGAATCCGCAGGCGATCGCCGTCGGACACTGGACGACCAGAGACGTCGCCGCGCACTTCCTCGATCAGTTCGAGAACTATCGCAACATCGCACTCGGCAACGGATCTCCCTACACGGCCACCGACCAGATCGCAGGGCACAACGACCGACGTATCAAAGAGATCGACGAGTCCGACATGAAGGTGCTTGCGGATCAGATCGAAGCGGCAACGGTTCCATATCTCGAAGCGTTGTCGTCGATCGAAGGCGATCCTTCGGTTCCGTGGGCCGGGATCGAGGTGCCGGTCTCGACCCTGATCGGGTTCGGCATCCTCGAATGTCAGATGCACGGCTACGACATCGCAACGGCAGAGGGAGGTACGTACGAGATCGATCCGGCTCGTGCGGCCCTCGCGTTGAAGGCGATCTCCCCCGCGACGATGCATTACGTGGATCCTCGAGCCGCTGCAGGTTTGCGTGCGACCTACGACATCCGGGTGCGCGATCACTGGCAGATGGACTTCATCTTCGACGACGGCACGTTGCGGATCGAGGAACCGTCCGGACGGAAAGCCGACGTGCACCTCTCGGCCGACCCGGTCGCGTTCGCTCTCGTCGGTTACGGACGCGCGGGCCAGTGGGGCCCGGCGATCAAAGGCCAGATAGTCACGTGGGGACGCAAGCCGTGGCTCGCGTTCAAGTTCGCGAAGCTGCTCAAGAACCCTTAGTGCCGAACCGCGCGTGTCAGAACACGTCTCGCGACGACTAAAGCAAACGTTCCGGCCCGCCCGCCCGAAAACCGTCTGATTGGCGTGCCCATCGGCTAGGCAAAGTTCGGCGGGGGGTTAGGGCAGGGGGGGTTTTAGGTCGGGGTGGGCTTTCTTTAGCCACGCTTGTTCTTTCTTGCCGATCTCGGTGAGGGCCGGGGCGCCTTCCCACATCTCGCGGGCCATGGCCTGCCAGTTCGCGGTGGCTTCGAGGCGGCCGAGCAGGGACGCGACGCCGAAGCTCATCCGGTTGAACGTGACCATGATGCCGGGGATGCCGACCTTTCGCAGCGTCTGGAACGCGGTCGAGCGCGGGTCGAAGCCGGCCGAGGCGATCTTCTGCACCATCGCCGCGCTGATCGTGAACTCACCGTCCTGCAGAACGGGCGCGTTAAGCATCTTGAGGTGCTCCCAAACCGCGTCGACCTCGGGCGTTCGGCGGTTCAGGATGCCGATGCCCTCGAGCGCGCGGCGGCCGCGCTCCTTGTCGTTGTGGATCAGTGCCTGCACGATCTCGAGCAGGTGTTCGAGCGTTCCCGGATCGACCGCGCGCACGAGCCCGTAGTCGAGGAACGCGACCCTGCCGTCCTTCAACAGCAGGTAGTTGCCCGGGTGCGGGTCGGCGGAGAACAGCAGGAAGCGGTTGAGGCTGCCGTAGAAGAACCGGAACAGGATCTCGGCGAGCCGGTTGCGATCGGCCCCGTCCCATTCGAACGACGACATGAACGGCTCGCCGTCGACGAACTCCTGGGTGATGACGCGCGTGCGCGACAGCTCCGGGTAGACCTTGGGCACCACGATGTAGGGGTGGCCGTCGAACAGCTCGGCGAAACGGGCCTGGTTCGATGCTTCGCGGCGATAGTCGAGTTCCTCCAGGACGCGTTCCTTGACCTCGTTCGCGACCTCGCGCGGGTCGAGGTTCGGCGCGATCGCGACCGCCAGCTTCGTCATCGCCGAGACGTTCTTGAGGTCGGCGCGCACCGCCTCGTCGACGCCGGGGTACTGGACCTTGACGGCGACCACCTCACCGGAGTGGAGGCGCGCACGGTGCACCTGCCCGATCGACGCGGCCGCGACGGCATCGTCCTCGAAGTCGGCGAACAGCTCGTCGACCGACTTCCCGAACTCGTCCTTGATGACGGCCTTGGACGCCTCGGGATCCATCGGGGGGGCCGAGTTCTGCAGCATCGTGAGCGCGTCGCGGTAGGTGGACATGTACTCGCTGGGGGCCGAGAACTCGTAGAAGGACGCGAGCTGGCCGAGCTTCATCGCGGCCCCCTTCATCTCGCCGAGCATCTCGACGAGCTGCTCTGCGGTCTTGTTATGGAAGCCTTCCAGGAATTCGCCGGCGCGCTGGGGGGCGGCGAAGGCCCGGGCGCGAGTGCCGACGAAGCGGAACGCCGACTTGCCGGTCTGGCCCGCGAGCTTCGCCCCGCGCTCGATCCACCCAGTTGGGATCGGGGCCTGGGGCCGCTTGCGCTCGGGGGGCTTGTCGTCCTGCTTGTCCGCGGCCATCGCCTCGGTACTGTAGTCGGCGGGGCGCCCGGGCGGCGCCGGAGGCGCGCCCGGGGACGATG
>JBOGWY010000007.1:0-2597 GCA_050694015.1 Actinomycetota bacterium
AAAGAAGCTCGGGATCACCTCGGTGCAGGACCTGCTCCAGCACTACCCCCGCTATCACGTCGACCGAACGCAGCTCCGGACGGTCGCGGAGTTGAAACGCGCCGCGGCGGACGGCGATCTCGGTGACGTGCAATTGCACGCGAAGGTCCTCAAGATCAACCGACCCTTCCGAACGCGACCCAAGAAGCCCGGCGGCAAAGGCACCATGATGATCAGCGGGCGGATAGGCGACGAGACCGGGCACATCGACGTCACCTGGTTCAACCAAGAATGGGTGGCCCGCGCTCTTAAGCCCGGGGCAGAAGCTTTCTTCTACGGGAAGATCGGCACCTTCAAAGGCAAGGCCCAGATGACCGCGCCGCGCTTCGAGCTCGTGAAGACGGGGGCCGAGCCGTTCAACGTCGGCCGCATCATCCCGATCTATCCCGCGACCGCCGACCTCAAGAGCGACCAGCTCCGCAAGATGATGTGGGAGGCGCTGCCGGCGGCGGACGAGATCATCGACCCCGTGCCCGAGGAGCTTCGCCGGCGCTTCAAGCTGATGACCCGCGGCGAAGCGCTTCGCCTTATCCACTTCCCCGACGCGAAACAAGACGTGCTTAACGCGCGTCGCCGGCTCGTGTTCGACGAGCTCTTCACGCTGCAGCTCGGCCTCGTCTATAGGAAGCGGAAGCTGGAGCGCACGGTCCAAGGGGTCGCGCACAAGAAGCCCGATCACGACTCGCTCGCCGAGGTGTTCGTGTCACAACTTCCGTTCGAGCTCACCGCGGCCCAGCGAACGGCCTGCGACGAGATCGCGACCGACATGAGCAAGTCGTTCCCGATGCATCGTCTGCTCGAGGGCGAGGTCGGCTCCGGTAAGACCGTGGTCGCCCTATACGCCTGTCTCATCGCGATCGACAACGGGTACCAGGCCGCGTTCATGGCCCCCACCGAGGTCCTCGCCGAGCAGCACATGCTCACGCTCAACGAACTTCTGGACCGGGCGTTCGGCGCCGACGAAGCACGCAACCTGTTCGCATCGGTGTCGCGCCGGCCCGTCGTGCGGCTGCTGACGGGGTCGACGAGCACCGCAGATCGCGAGGACATCGTGCGCGACATCGCATCCGGCGAGGTGGACCTGGTGATCGGCACGCATGCCCTGATCCAGGAGACCGTCGACTTCAAACAGCTCGGAGTTGCCGTGGTCGACGAGCAGCATCGCTTCGGCGTCCACCAGCGCAAGACCCTGCGCGAGAAGGGGGTCGCCGGCGAGCCCGATGTGCTGGTGATGACGGCTACGCCGATCCCGCGGACGATCGCAGTGACGATCTATGGAGACCTCGACCTGTCGATCCTCGACGAGCTCCCCGCGGGACGTCGCCCGATCACGACGATGCTCGCGGCGGGTGAGGACGAAAGGCAGACGGCCTACGACCTGATCCGGACCGAGGTGGCGAAGGGACGACAGGCGTTCATCGTCTATGCCCTTCGCGACGAGTCCGACAAGGTCGAGCTGCGCAGCGCCAAGTCGGAAGCGAAACGGCTCGCGAAGGACGTGTTCCCCGACCTGTCGGTCGGACTCGTGCACGGCGACATGAAGTCGCTCGACAAGGAAGAAGCCATGACCGCGTTCCGCGACGGCAAGACTCAGGTTCTCGTCGCGACGACAGTCGTCGAGGTTGGTGTCGACATCCCGAACGCGACCGTGATGTTGATCGAGAGCGCGGAGCGGTTCGGTCTCGCGCAACTACATCAGTTACGCGGTCGGATCGGACGCGGGGGATACGACTCGTACTGCGTGCTTGCAACGGACATGGACCTGTCGGTCGCAGAGGCGGACCCGGCGGTGGCGCTCGTTGCCGAGCGCCTGCACGCGGTCGTTTCGAGCCGCGACGGTTTCAAGCTCGCGATGACGGATCTCAAGCAACGCGGCGAAGGTCAATTATTCGGCGCGCGTCAGTCCGGTCTCCCGCAACTCAAGATGGCGCGCGTCCTCGAACATGCGGACATCATCAAGGCGACGCGCGACGCGGCGCTCGAGATCCTCGACGACGATGCAGAGCTGAACGCGTACGAGCACATCGCGCTCTCGCGCGAGATGCGCGACCGGTTCTCGGAGAACACCCTCGACGTCGTTCAGTCGGGTTAACTCGGCCCTCAGGGGACCGTTTCCGAGGGGCCGACGGACACCGTAAGCAGAGCAGGTCCTAAATCCGCGATAATCGTCTGATGATGCGAGTGATCTCGGGCTCCGCCAAGGGGGCCAGACTGAAGTCCCCGCCCATGGGGACCCGGCCGATGACCGACCGGATGAAGGAATCTCTGTTCTCGTCACTTGGAGACCTGACGAAGAACAAGGTGCTCGACCTCTATGCGGGATCGGGCGCACTGGGCCTTGAAGCGCTGTCGCGGGGTGCCTCGAAGGTGATCTTCGTGGAGAACGCCCGGGATGCCATCGTGAAGCTCGAGCAGAACATCGAGACCACGGGCTTCAAGCGCAAGTGCGAGGTGAACTGGGCCGACGTGAAATCCACGTTGTCCCGGCCGGCCGATAGGCGCTACGACCTCGTCTTCGTCGACCCGCCCTACAACATGTCGGTGCCGCAGGTCCGAGC
>JBOGWY010000008.1:0-21463 GCA_050694015.1 Actinomycetota bacterium
ACATCGAAGTGCGCCGCGATCTTGCGAGAGGGGAGCTCCTCGTCCCACACCAGCCGGAGGATCTCCCGCCGCCGGGGACTGCTCACGGCCTCGAGGGTCTCCTGCATGGTGGTACTCTAACATGAGCTTTATAAAGCTACGCTATTAGGAGCGGCGGATTAGCAGCGGCGAGGAGGCGACATGGGCAGCCAGACAGTCGACAGCGTGCAGGGACTGCGGGCCAAGGGAGCGATCTACGAGGACCTCCGGCACCAGATGTTGGGCCTGGTCGCGGACCTGGACGATCCCGGCGCGGTCCCGGTGCCGGCATGTCCCGGGTGGTCGATCCACGATCTGATCTCCCATCTGTCGGGCGCGTGCGCCGACGTCCTGGCCGGCAACATCGCCGAGCTCGCCTCCGACGAGTGGACCGATGCGCAGGTGCGCGCGCGGCGGGAGCTTCCGTTCTCCGAGGTCGTCGCCGAATGGAATGAGCTCGGCCCCCAGATCGCGGCGATGGTCGACGACTTCCCAGGACGCTATCCGGACAACGCGATCGCCGATCTGGTCTCGCACGAACACGACATCCGTCACGCACTCGGCCGTCCGGGCCGGCGTGATTCCGAAGCGGTCGAGATCGCGCTGGACTTCGTGGTCACGATGATCATCCACCCCGGGATGCGATCGCTCGGGCTCGGACCGCTCGCGGTGAAGACCGCGGATCAACGATGGGTGGTCGGGACGCCCGACGCGGTTCCGTCCATGTTCGATCTGGACGCGATGCGTCAGGGCGTCCTTGCGGGGGCCTTCGACAACAGCGACGAGATACCCGTGGGAACCGTGAGTGCGCCGTCGTTCGAGCTGCTGCGCGCGTTCACCGGGCGTCGCAGCGCGCGCGAGATCGGGCGATACGCGTGGACCCTCGAAGTCGAGCCGTACCTGCCGATCTTCAGCCTCGGGCCCTTCTCGATCCGCGCCACCGATCTCGGGGAGTAACACGATGTACTTGAAGGAGTTGGGGTACATGAGAACGCGCACGATGGCTCTCGTCTTGGGCCTCGCGCTGTTGGCCGCGTGTGGGCAGAAGCCTGGCATCAGCCGAGATTTCACCGAAGGGATGTTGCCTGCGGGAGCTACGGTCAACGAGCAAGGCCAGATCGTCGACGCCGAGGGCAACGTGATCGGTGAGGTACCCGAAGGAAGCGACGTGTCGAGCTTCGGGCAGGTGACCGGTGCGGGGCCGGCACCCGCTGAGGTCGCCGGTGGCGACGCGGGCGGTGGTACGGCTCCGGGCGCCGCGCCCGGGGAGGCACCACCGGTCGGAGCCAACTCGACCGGGGTCACCGACGACATGATCACGATCGGCGCGCACGCGCCTCTGACCGGCGCCGCTCCGGTGCCGTCGGACTCCGCGCACAAGGGCAACGCGCTGCTGTGGGAATGGCTGGAACGCAACGAGCGGAGGATCCACGGTCGCCGGGTCACCACGACTCTCAAGAACGACAACTACAACCCGTCCCAGGCCGTCGCCGTGTGCAAGGAGATGGTCGAGAAGGATCGCGTCTTCCTGCTCTACGGCTTCGCCGGCACTGACCAGATCCAGGCGTGCGCGCGTTACGCCGCGTCGGTCGCCGTTCCGTACGTATCCGTGGGCGTGACCGAGGTCGGACTCACGAACCTCCCGAACTACTTCGCGCTCAGCCTGAGCTATCCGGAGCAAGGTCCCATGCTCGTCGATTACCTCGTGACCAAGCTCGCGGCCAAAGGCGAGCGGAACGGGATGCTCCGCTTCGACACGCCCAACTTCGAAGACGCCCACGCGGCGTTCGTCGACGCCGCGAGGGAGCGCGGCATCGAACTCGTTTACGACCGTGCCGTGTCGAAGAACGCGACGCAGGCCGAGGCAAACACGGTGGTCCAGGAGATGAAGGCGCACGACCTCGACAACGTGTACGTGCTGACCTCACCGGTGTGGTTCCTGCAGGTGCTCCAGGCCTCGAAGACGCAGAGCTTCGAGCCCCAGTGGACCGGCGTCGGCATCACGAAGACGCTCGACACGGTCGCCTCGGTCGGGTGCCGCAACGGAACTCTCAACAAGGCGAAGTTCTTCTCGCCGTTCCCCGCGTGGGCGGACATGGACAGGTTCGATCCAGAATTCGGGCGGGCCGTCGACACGATCTACCCCGAGGAGAACGGTGGTGACGACATCATGGTCATCCCGTGGGGGATGGAGAAGATCATGGTGGGCATGTTCGAGGCCGCGGGCCGCGACCTGACGCGTGAGAGTTTCGTGCGAGCGTCGGAGCGGATCAAGAACCTCGATACCGAGGTCTATCCGACGGTCGCGTTCTCACCCACCGATCATTTCGGCGGCAGCGCGGTGCACGTGAACGAGGCGCACTGCTCGGGTTACAAGACCGGCGACAACCGCTGGCACACGATCATGTCGTTCGTCTCGGACTTCTAGCGGTGCGGCGCCGTAGCGTTTATTCGTTCTTCGAGTCTCCGGCCTTCGAGTCTCCGGCCGTCACCATGACTCGGTGCGGGAATGGGATCTCGATGTTCTCGGCGTCGAAGGCGCGCTTGATCACCTCGCGGATCTGACGGCTCGCCTCCCACTGCTTACCGGGCTTGGTATCGGCGATCACGCGCCATACCACCTCGTACTCGCCGAGGGCCTCGACCCCGAGTATCTCTGGCTTGGCATAGAGGTTGCTGCCGATCTCGTCATCGTCCGAGGTCTCGGCGGCGACGTCTTCCAGCACGGAACGGACGTGCGACGGATCCTCCCCGTAACCGACGCCCACGTCGATCACCGCGCGCGCCCAGTCCTTCGAGCGGTTGGCGACGTGCGTGATGGTGCCGTTAGAGATGAAATGAAGCGTTCCGTCGAGATCTCGTAGTCCCGTTACGCGCAGCGTCAGCTGCTCGACCTTGCCCGACGGACCCTGGTTGATCTGAAGGATGTCGCCGACACCGAACTGATCCTCCAGCAGGATGAAGAAACCGTTGACGACGTCCTTGACGAGGTCCTGCGCGCCGAAGCCGACCGCGAGACCGACGATCCCCACCCCCGCGAGAAGCGGAGCGAGCTGGAAGCCGAGGACCGAGAGCACGTAGATGCCGGAGACCGACCAGATCACCACGATGCCCGCCGACGTCAGGACGCGGGCGAGCGTCTCGGCCCTCTGGAGCGCGCGGGCCGGTTCGGCGTGCGCGGAGACCTTCTTCTGCAGGCGGCGCACGACCAGGCGGAGCAAGCGGGTGAGCACCACGCCCGCAAGCAATACGAAGGCGATCCGCAGTCCCGCCTCCACGGCAGCGATCTCCATCCACCGTGCGATCGTGTCCATTGGCCCTCCTCGGTTCCAGCGTCTTCCATGCGCTCCATCACGCGACAAGAGGCCCGGGGGACGCCCGCCCGGACCTCTTCGTTCATTCGTAGCACACCCGGTCCCTTACGGGGACCTTTGTGACAAAAGGGATGGCCCCCGGGGCGGCGAACCATCCGGTATCTCATCCGCCCTAGCAGGGGGTCTCCTGTGCCAAGGTCCGTCGCATCTTCCTTTCGCACGAAGCGGGCTTTTCTCACCGCCGTGACGTTGTTCGCGTTCACCGTCGGTTCCGTCGCGGTCATGACGCCGCGCGCCGAAGCGATCGTCGGGGGCCAGGTCGCGTCCGAGGACTACCCCTTCATGGCGGCGTTCCTCGACGACGGGAACCAGATCTGCGGCGCGAGTCTCATCGCTCCGCAGTGGGTCCTCTCGGCGGCTCACTGTGTCGGCGAGCTGGACCCCAGCCATTACTCGTTCCGTGTCGGCGGCGTGCGCGACCTCGCGGGCGAAGGCGGCGAGACGATCCAGGCGGATCACGTGATCGTCCATCCCGATTACGAAGGAGAAGGTTTCGATGTGTCGCTGTTCCACCTCGAGCGTGCGTCGACCTTCGCGCCGATCAGCCTCGCGGATCCACACACGCCGGAGCAGCGTGCGTTATGGGAGCCGGGTGATATCTCGCGCGTGATCGGTTACGGAGGCCAGGTCTTCCTGGCGCCGTCGATCGACGAGCAACTGCGCGAGGTCGACGTGCCCGTCGTGTCCGACGAGGACTGCGAGGCGACGGTGTTCCAGGGCATCGACGAGACCACCGAGGTCTGTGCCGGTGAGCTCCACGGCACCGAGGACTCGTGCCAGGGTGACTCCGGCGGTCCGTTGATTGTGCGCGGCGACCAGAACCAGTGGCTGCAGATGGGAGTGGTGTCGTGGGGCAACGGATGTGCGGTCCCCACGCAGTACGGCGTGTACGCGCGCGTCGGCGACACCACGCTCTACGACTGGATCCAACAAACGACCATGAACATCGAGCCGCCCCCGCCCCCGCCTCCACCGACGGAGTTCCAGACCGTGAAGGTCGAGCCGCAGGGTCACATCGCGGGCTCGCTTCCCGCGTTCGGTCTGACGGGTATCACCGAGACGGAGTTCCAGCTGACGTGTTCCACCGATCTCATGACGCAGGGCGTCGATGGTTACGTATGGCCCCTGCCTCCCGAGCTCGCCGTCGACGGCGCGATCGCGGAGCTCACGGGTACGCCCGGTACCCCGTTAGGCCACGATCTCGACATCACGTTCTGGGATTCCGAGTGCGGCTTCCTCGATGGTTCCTCGACCGGTGAGCCAGACGAGGAGATGGCCGTTCCTGAGGGCACCGCCTACGTGATCGCGCAGAACTTCTTCGGTGCCGACACACTCGTCGACCTCACCGTGAGGGTGCCTTTGACGGCGACGAACATCGAGATCACCTCGGACACGACTGAGGCTCGCTACCACGAGGAGCTCACGCTCGCGGCGCACCTCACCGACGCATCGGGCGATCCCGTCGTTGGCAAGGCCGTGCGCTTCGCTCTCCTCAACGCCGATGGAGAGACCGTGCAGATCGCTCCGGGTTCAGCAACCGACACGGCCGGAGTCAGCACGTCGACGACGCTCGTGGAGGCGCCGGCCGGTGACTACACCGTAGAGGCCGTCTTCGGCGGCGACCCGGACGTCTCTACGGGGGCGCGCGATACGGCTCCGTTCACCGTGGTGCCCGGGGAGACCGACCTCATGGTCGCGTCGAGCGGAGTGGGCGCGAACAAAGAGGCGAGCGCGATGCTGACCGAGGCCGTTTCGGCGGCGCCTATCGCAGATCGCACGGTCGAGTTCTTCGCCGACTGCACGTCGATCGGTACCGGGACGACGGGCGACGACGGAACCACCACGATCCCGGTACCCCCGCGCTATCGAGCTGCGACGACCGTGTTCTCTGCCGTGTTCGAGGGCGATACGGGGGCGGAGCGGTTCTACCAGGGGGCCCGGGCCGGGCCCACCTGCTGACGTCTCCCCGGCAGATCCAGCCAAAAGAGGAGTGGGTCTGGGGGCGGCGAAGCCTCCCGGGTCCGGTCCCCGACCCCGGGAGGTTCCCTGTGCCGAGTAACGCCGCCGTCCCCGCCCACACGAGGCGCGTCCTTCTCACGATCGTGGCGCTGATCGCGTTCACCGTCGGTTCCGTCGCGGTGAACCCACCGCGCGCCGAAGCGATCGTCGGGGGCCAGCTCGCGTCCGAGGACTACACGCACATGGCGGCATTCCTCGAAAACGGGAGCCAGATCTGCGGCGCGAGCCTGATCGCGCCGGAGTGGATCCTCTCGGCGGCACATTGCGTCGGCCGCACCGATCCTCCCAGCCGCTACTCGTTCCGCATCGGCGGCGTCCGTGATCTCGCCGAGGAGGGTGGAGAGACCATCGCGGCCGATCGGGTGATCGTCCATCCCGAGTACGAAGGACTGGGCTTCGACGTGTCGTTGTTCCACCTCGAGCGCCCGTCGACGTTCGCTCCGATCAGCCTGGCGAACCCCACGACGCAGCGGCATCTGTGGGAGCCCGACGACATCGCCCGAGTGATCGGTTATGGGGGCCAGGTCTTCCTGATGCCGTCGGTCGACGAGCAACTGCGCGAGGTCGACGTGCCGGTCGTCTCCGACGAGGACTGCGAGGCAACGGTGTTCCAGGGGATCGACGAGACCACCGAAGTGTGTGCGGGCGAGCTCCACGGCACCGAGGACTCATGCCAGGGCGATTCTGGGGGTCCACTCATGGTGCGCGACGAGCAGGGCCAGTGGCTGCAGATGGGTGTGGTCTCGTGGGGTAACGGGTGCGCGGTCCCGACGCAGTACGGGATCTACGCGCGCGTCGGCGACTCGACCCTCTACGACTGGATCCAGCAAACGATCGCGGGCCCCTAGCTCGTCTTCGTAGCGCTACCAGGTCTCGCGGTGCACGACATCGTCGAAGTCTCGCCGCGTGGGGTTCTTGATCGGTCGTAGGGGCCTGTCGCCGGGATATCCGACCGACAACATGAACGCGCAGAACTTGTCATCGGGAAAGCCGAGGAGCTCGCGCGCGAGGTCCTGGTCCTCCACCGCGGAGTGAGCCGTTCCGAGGCCCATGTCGGCCGCAGTGATCATCATGCACATCGTCGCCTGGCCGAGGTCGTACTGGATCAGCTCGCGCGAGCGCTGGTCCTGTCCGTCCGGTGCCACCATCGCGATGGTCACCGGTGACTCGGCGACGTGCCGCGCGCCTCGCCACACCTTCGCGAGCTGTTGCAAACGATCCCTCTTGGTCACGACGATGAAGTCCCACGCCTGCTGGTTGCCGGCGGAGGGAGATCGTCGGGCGGCCTCGAGGATGCGCGTCAGGTCCTCCTCGGGTACAGGGCGATCTTCGAAGGTCCGCACGATGCGCCGCGACGTAACTGCGTCCCACGTCTCCATAGGGCCTCCTCGCCGGGTGATCGGGTGACATCACGTTAAGCGCCCGTCGGCGATAGAGCCGCGGACGGCCTTTCAATCGCCCGGCCGGGCGACGACAATCAGGTGACCATGGTTGCCAAGAGCGCGCCCGGTGTAACGGAGATCGGCGGGGGCCGCGCCCCCGATGTGGGGGACGCGACCGGTCTAAGCGTCGGCTTCCTCGGCCCCCTAAGGATCGTGACCGCCGGAGCGATCGTCACGCTCGGCAGGCCGATGGCGAAGCTACTCCTCGCGCGTCTCGCCCTAGGAGCGCCCGGGGCTGTCACCGCGTCCGCGCTCGTAGACGCGCTGTGGGATGAGGATCCGCCCCCGACGGCAGCGAAGACGCTGCAGAAATATGTCTCGGAGTTGCGGAAATCGATCGGGCCCGCGTGCGTACGTACGGCCGACGCCGGCTACTCGCTCGAGATCGCGCCCGATCGGGTCGACCTGCACCTGTTCTACGACTTGCTCGACCGAGCGCGCGCAGCGCGAGCGCAGGAGCGGATGCGGCGCGCGTGGGAGCTCTACGAGGACGCACTGGGCTTGTGGCGAGGCGATCTATTCAGCGGGTTGCCCGACGTCGGCTTCGTAATCGAGGAGGCCACGCGGGCCGAGAACGCGCGGACCTCCGCGCTCGAGGAGCAGATGGAGACCGGTCTCGCACTCGGGAAGCACGAATCGCTGGTGCTGGTGCTGGAGGACCTCGTCGGTCGTTTCCCTCTGCGCGAACGATTGTGGGCGGCCTTGATGACCGCGCTGTATCGCTCGGGGCGGCAGGCAGACGCGCTGGCCGCGTACCGACGGGCGCGCGGGATCCTCCTCGACGAACTCGGCATCGAGCCTTCCCCCGAGTTGAGCGGCCTCGAAGAGAAGATCTTGTTGCACGATCCCTCGCTCGATCCTCCGGAGGCTCCGGAAGTAGCAGGGAATCTGCCGACCACGCACACGAGCTTCGTCGGCCGTTCCGATGAGATGGCGGAGTTGACGCGCCTGCTGGCCACGACCCGGCTCATAACGCTCACGGGTCCCGGAGGCTCGGGCAAGACGCGTCTCGCGGTCGAAACCGGAGCGCGGGCTCAAGGCCTGTTCCGCGACGGCGTCTGGTTCGTCGACCTCGCGGTCCACCGCGATGACGGCGAAGTCATCGTGGCGGCGGCTGCAGCCTTGGGTATCGCTCCCGAGCCGAACGAAACTCTCGAACGCACGCTCATCGGTTATCTGGCCGGCAAGAACGCGCTCTTGGTACTCGACAATTGCGAGCACTTGATCGAGGGGGCGGCTGCATTGACGCGCGCGGTTCTCAGCGGGACGAAGTCGACGAGTGTCGTCGCGACGAGTCGGGAATCCCTCGGTCTCACCGGCGAAGCGGTGTGTCCGGTTGCACCACTGGCGCTTCCGGAGACGACTGTCGAGGCCGCGGAGGACATCGCGTCGAACGAATGCGTGTCGTTGTTCGTCGACCGAGCGGTCGCGGCGGACCGCGATTTCCGGCTGACCGACGACATCTCCGAAGGCGTTGTCGAGATCTGCACGCGACTCGAAGGCTTGCCGCTGGCGATCGAGCTCGCGGCGCGGCAGTTGCACGTACTGGGGCTGACCGACCTTCGCCGCGGCCTCATAGATCATCTCGATCTCCTCACGGCCCCCGGGGAACCTGCCGCCCGCCATCGCACTATGGAAGCGGCGATCGAATGGAGCTACCGGCTCCTCGACGAGAGCTTGCGGCGGATGTTCGTCGCGCTGTCGGTGTTCCCCGGCACGTTCGCACTTGAAGCGGTCGACCACGTATGCCGCGGCCTCGATATCGACCTGGGTAGCGAACGCAACGCGGCCGGAGCGTTCACGACGCTCGCGAGTCGGTCCATGGTGATCCGTCACTCCGGTGGTGGCGACACCCGCTACCGACTGCTGGAACCGATGCGTGCCTTCGCACGGCGACGAGCCGAAGAGGAACGGATCGTCGATCGTCTCGGGGCGGCTCACGCACGGTGGGTCTTGGAGTTCCTGCTCGAGGGCCCGAGCATCCTGGGACCCTCCGAGCGGATCCGGCTGCGCCGGCTCGCCGAAGAGGGACATCACTTCGCGGTGGCGATGAACTGGGCCACCGATCACGACCAGGACCTGGCACTGGAGCTCGTCGCGGCCGCTGCGGAGTTCATCCTCATCGAGGAGTTCCAGATCACCTGGGGCGAGAGTCTGGTGCGGACCCTGTCGGGCGCGCTGGACGGATCGTCCGCTCTTCATGCTGCGGCGCTCGCCAAGGGCGCGCTCGCGATGTCGGAAAGTTTCGCGAGCTACACCGTGGCCCAACAGTGGGCGGAGCGGGCACTGACCGTCGCGAAGGAGTTCGGCGACCTCCAGCTAAGGGCGCTCGCCGAGACGGCTCTGGCCGTGGCGCTGAGGAGTACCGGCGAGCTCGCGGTGGCCTTCGACCGTGCCACGCGGGCCATCGCGACGTTCGACGAGTTGGGAGAGGTTGTGTGGGCCGCACAGGCGCGTCGCTGGCTCGGGCTCATAGAGCTCGCGCGGGGCAACTACGACGACGTGATCGCGAGGTGCTCCGAAGCGACAGCGCTGTGGCGCGAGGTCGGCAGCGACTGGGGGCAGGGAAAAGCCTTGTGGGTGACCGCGGCGGCTCACGCTCTCAAAGGCGAGCACGACCAAGCCGAAGCGTGCGCCGGCAGGGCGCTGATGCTCCTCGAAGGCCTCGACGATCCTTCGGCGTCCGTCCATGTGAGAGCCGTTCAAGGTGACGCGGCTCGACTCGCGGGACGCTACGAGGAGGCCGAGCGGATCTATCGGGAGTGTCTGCGCGACTTCCAGGCGATCGGCGACCGCCGCTGCACGGCGTCGTCGCTGAAGAACCTCGGTGTCGTTGCGCTCCACCGCGGCGACGTCGACGGCGGAGCGCTCCTGCTGACCGCGGCGCTAGATCGACGTCTCCGACTCGGTGAGGAGTCCGGCATCCCGGAGATCCTGGAGGGGCTTGGTCTCATCGCGCACCGGCGCAAGCAGAGCGAGAACGCGGTCACGTTGTTCGCGGCGGCGCAACGGCTACGGGCGCAGAGCGGGGCATCGGCGCCGGAGGTGGAACGAGTCGAGCTCGAGACGGTCCTGAGCGAACTCCGCGATCGATTGCCGCCGGACCGGTTCGAACAGGAGTGGGAGCGCGGCTTCGGATACGACCTCGACCAGGCCGTATCCGAAGCTCGCCTAAACGCAAGACCCATAAGCGGGTCGCCGAACTAGTCGCCGATCGCTACCGGCACGTCGACCAGGCTCCCGTACTCCGTCCACGAACCGTCGTAGTTCTTGACGTTCGAGAACCCGAGTAGCTCGTAGAGCACGAACCACGTATGCGACGAGCGCTCGCCGATACGGCAGTAGGCAACGATCTCACCGTTCTGGCGCACGCCCGATCCCTCGTAGAGCGCGCGGAGCTCGTCGGCGCTCTTGAACGTGCCGTCTTCGTTGGCGGCTTGAGACCACGGGATGTTCTTCGCACCGGGGATGTGACCGGCGACGTACGGCTGTTCCTGCGGAAGGTGCGGAGGGGCCATCACTTCGCCGGTGAACTCGGCCGGCGATCGCACGTCGACCATCGTGCCCGACATGCCGGTGGCCATCGCGATGATGTCGTCCCTGCACGCGCGCAGCTCGGGCCGATCCGATCGACGCGAGAACCGGCCCGAGGAAACCGACGTCGTCTCGTCGGTCATCGGACGGCCTTCCAGCTCCCACTTCATCCGCCCGCCGTTCACGAGCTTGACGTTGTCGATCCCTCGGTAGCGGCACAGCCAGTACGCGTACGCGGCGAACCAGTTGTTGTTAC
Source organism: Actinomycetota bacterium (assembly GCA_050694015.1). Lineage (GTDB taxonomy): Bacteria > Actinomycetota > CADDZG01 > CADDZG01 > WHSQ01 > JBOGWY01. The sequence continues at coordinate 10,644 of JBOGWY010000008.1, forward strand.
CGCCGTAGAGAACGATCGTGTCGTCGTCCGAGATGCCCTTGCTGCTCAACAGGGACGCGAGCTCGGCCGACGAGACGAAGTCGCGTCGGGGGGCCGAGCGCAGCTCGTTGGTCCAGTCGATCGAGACCGCTCCGGGGATGTGGCCCACCTCGAACGCGCTGGTGTCCTCATCGACCTCGACGATCTTGATGCTGGGGTCGTCCAGGCGCTCGGCCACGAAATCGGTCTCGACCAGAGCGTCGGGATTCGCGTATCCGCTCATCACTGACTCCTGTCCTCTTGGGCGATCAGTTGATGCCCGGGTTGTCGTCGGTGGGGTTGCCCTCGACCGCGAAGCAACCGTCGGCGCTTCCCGGCGTCCCGGCGTCGGGGCCGTGGTGCGCGGTCTCGAGCCCGTACCCGGCCGGGCCGCTGTCGGCCGGCTCGAGGACGCCGTCGCACGACAAGCGCAGGCCGTCCTCGTTGATCGGGGCGAAGCCGGGGTGGTTCTGGCCGTCCGCGAGAACGGTGCCGTCGGCGGAGTTCTCGGCGACGTGCGGGTGGGCCGCGGCGGGGGTGGCCCCGACGGCGAGCACGGTCACAACGGCGCACAGCATGATGATCTTTCGCATCTTTCTCTCCTTTTCGTCTCGATGTCGTCCAGCGCGCTGTTGGAACAGGTATCGCAGACGCCGGTTCCGTTCCGGTAGACGACCGGTGGACGGGTGTCAACGCGGGTTCTCGACGAGGAGGTTTGAGAGGTTTCGGCCGAGTCAACGGCGAAGTAACTGACGCCCCGTCCGAGGGGCCTCTGATGGGGAGGGCTCGTCCTGCACAGAACTCCAAGAACGTTGTCGCCGCTCGTCGCGCTGCTCGTGGTCATGCCGGGCGCGGCGATTGCGGCCCCCGTGCCGAGCCCTCCGTCGATCGACCCCTTGAGGGGCGCTCCGAGGAGCTCGTTGTGTCCGCCCGTCGCGGAAGGGTTCTGCGCCGAGGGTGCGGCCACGTCCGCGGAAGCGGCCGCTCTCGTATCGGGGACGGCCGGGGACGGGACCTGGATCGATCGTTCTGTTACCCCTCTGCGGCGTGAGCTCGGAGCGATGGCCTTCGACGGGGCCAAGACGATCTTGTTCGGAGGTTGTTGCAGCGATGCGAGGTCGCGTCTCGACGATACCTGGGCGTACATCGGCGGCGCATGGACGAAGCTCTCGCCGGAGACCGCGCCCCCGGGTCGCGACCAGGCTGCCATCGTGTTCGACGAGGCCCGGCACGAGGTCGTCTTATTCGGTGGGCAGGGACGCGATGCGTCGGGAAACGTGACCTTCGGCGATACGTGGACCTGGGACGGGACCGACTGGACGCGCGAAGCCCCCACTACGTCACCTTCTCCGCGTTCGTCGGCTTCCATGGCGTTCGACACCGTCTCCGACCAGGTCGTGCTGTTCGGAGGTTGTTCCGCAGCCGCCTGCGATCTCGGCGACACGTGGACGTGGGACGGCAACACGTGGTCGAAGCGGGAACCATCCAATTCCCCATCGGGCCGCAGCAGCGCCGCGATGGCAACGAGCACCGACCATGTCCTGCTCTTCGGTGGCTTCCGAAGCCTCACCGGGCTCGCCGACACGTGGTTGTGGAAAGACGACGACTGGATCGAAGTAGCGGCATCATCGTCGCCTCCCGCTCGGGTGTTGCCCGGCGTCGCATCCGACCGCTCGAACGGTTCGGTGGTCATGTTCGGCGGGTTCAGCAGCGGGCCGGAGTTCACGATGCGTAACGACACGTGGATCTGGGATGGAGCTTCGTGGTCACCGGGCGCGCCCGCGACCTCACCCGAGGCCCGGATCCCGACGATGGCTTACGACGGAGCGTCCGACGAAGTCGTTCTCTACGGCGGTCTGAACGCCGGCGGATGGTGGGACACCGACACGTGGACGTGGAACGGAACGACGTGGACGCGCCGCGTTTTTGCCGATCCCTCGGAACGCATGGACGCCACCGCTGCGTACGACACCGCGCGCGGCGAGCTCGTGATGTTCAGCGGTTTCTGCAACCCGAACAACCCGAACACATCACCCCAGGTCGCGAGCCAGTCTCCACGCTGCGGCTCCGCGACTTTCGGCGATACGTGGACGTACGACGGATCGAGCTGGACACAGGAAGAGACGACGATCGCGCCGATGAACCGGCAGCGCGCCGCGATAGAGTTCCACGACGGGACCGACCTGGTGATCCTTGTCGGTGGGAGGTGCGGCTCGGTCGGTTGCGCCGATTCGTGGACGTGGGACGGCGAGTCGTGGACACCGTTGCTCTCACCTCCGCAGGTCACGAACCGGGATGGAGCGTCGATGGTCTACGACGCGGCGCGGGATCAACTCGTTCTGTTCGGCGGCTCCGGTTCGGACGCGACCACGTGGACCTGGGATGGATCGACATGGACCCAACACACCCAGACCGGGGGCCCCGAGCCGCGTTCCCACGCAGGGATGGCTTACGACGCCGCGCGCGGCGAGGTGGTGCTGCTGGGCGGCTTCGATCACTCGCCTTCCGATTTTCAGCGCCCCGCGTACGGGGACATGTGGACGTGGGACGGCACGACGTGGACTCGCGAGACTCCGGATGCGATGCCTCCGAAGCGTTATTCCGGAACGATGGAGTACGACGCGGCGACCGCGCGGGTGATCCTGCACGGTGGACTGGATCGTCTGTTCGACCCCAACTCAAACACTGTGTTCTCCGACACCTGGGCGTGGGACGGACAGACGTGGCGCGAGCTCGCGCCCACGCGCACGACGTACCCGTCGATGTCGGCGACGTCGGCACCTTTCCCGCCGTTCGGCGGGATCCTGGTGATCGGTGGGCTGCCGCAGAACCCGAGCAAGATCCTCAACGCGGTGGCGCTGTGGAGGGGGGCCGGTCGAACGAAGGAAGCGACCGTGATGACGCTGGTGCGCGAGGGCAACGGTTCTAAGGCGACGCTGCGTGCGCTCCTCGTCGAAGCCGACACCTCCGAGGGCATCGCGTCGCGCACGATCACGTTCTACGTGGGCGCCGACGAGATCGGCTCCGCGATCACCGGCGGCGACGGAGGGGCAACGATCTCGATCCCTCCACGCTATCGCGGCAACGTCGTGTTCGAGGCCCGGTTCGACGGAGATGACATCTATCTGCCCTCTAGTGCGCGGACCCCCTAAGAGCCGAAGACCTAACCGATCGAGCTAGAGCGGGCAGCGCGTTCACGTACGCGAGGCGGTATCGGCGCGAGCGGGCGATGGTCATACTCGGTATGTGAGGCCCGCGATGGGTCGCGACCGAGGTTGGGAGGAGCGATGGCGCTTTATCTGACGAAGTTCAGCTACACGCCGGAGACGTGGGCACGGATGGTAGGTAACCCCGAGGACCGCCGCATCGCGGCCGAGTCATACATCGAGTCGGTCGGCGGGAAGCTCCACGGGTTCTGGTACGCGTTCGGCCCGCACGACGGCTACACGCTGTGGGAAGCCCCCGACAACACCTCGATGGCCGCCGTCGCTCTCGCGATCGGTTCGGGAGGCGCTCTCAGCTCGATCGAGACGACCGTTCTGATGACGGTTGACGAGACTCTGGATGCGCTGAGGCAGGCGGGCAAGATCAAGTACCAGGCGCCGGGCTCGTAGACCACGGGGCCCCGGACCCAGCTGCAGATCACTTCGAAGGACTGCTCATGGAGGTCGGCGCCCCGACCTCGGAGCAGGACCGCCTTTCGATTTCCCACCGCCTGCGATAAAGACGTCACGTGGAGCCACAGCCACGGGAACCCAGGCTGCCCGATGGGATAGACGATGACGGATACAAGCGGATCCGAAGACTCATGCGCGCTTCGGTTCTGAGGACGTGGCGCGCCAACACCGAGGTGATCGCCGGGGTCGACCCGTGGGACATCGTCGACGAGGCCTGGATCTCGATGGCGGAGAGCAATTTCGAGAGCAAGGGCGAGTTCGTTCCTCACGCCCTGACCGTCGCGAGGAACAAGGCGATCGATGCGCAACGCCGCGTCGAGGCACGGCGCCGCGATCACTCGATCGACGCTCCGCTCGCGCACGAACCCTCGGGCTCGGTTGGTGCGGACGTGGACTACATGAGGAGTCAGGAACAAGTCGATGCGGTGACGAGGCTCGCTCTGTGGGAAGAAGCGATCTACGCGAGCGATGTGCTCTCGGACTTGCAGAGGGAGGTTTTCGTCGCCGTGCGCATCGACGGGAAGAGCCGCGCCGCGGTGGGACGTGGGCTCGATCCACCATTGACCGGACAACGCGTTGGCCAGATCGCGGCGGAGGCGTTCATGAAGCTGCAGCGCTACGTGAGGAGCAACGAAGATAGTGCGCTCGTCGGACAAGGGAAGGGAGGTGGGAGAAGTGGCTGACGGTAACGATCGGGTCCAGGAGGCGCTCGCCGCGTACTTCGACCACCTGGAGATCGGTGGCCCCAAGCCCGACTTCTCGCACCTATCGGCCGACGAGGCGCGCGAGCTGCAAGAGTTGATCGACGATCTCGAGCTCACCGAGGGCGTCGCGTTCGGGAGCGGCCGCGAGGAAGCCGCCGCGGCGGTTCAGGTGGCCGCGACGGCGGACGGCGAGCGGTTGCTCGAGGAACTCAGGTCGTCACTTCCGCCCGGTGTGCGCATCGATCCCGACGACAACCGCTTCATCACCCAGATCGGGGGCATCGACATCCTCGATCGCGCGATCCTGGGAACGTTCGGTGGTCGCGTCCGCATCTGGTTGCTCGACGTCGACACGGCGGGCGCGATCGAAGAGAACGCGCGCACGCTGTCCGACGTCGGCGGGGTGTTCGGCATGTTTCCCGACATGTCCGCGGTCGCGCTGGTCGGCCGGGATCTGTCGTGCGTGATCGTCGAACCGCAGGACACCTCTCCGCAGATCCAGGTCCCCAGCGGTTCGCTGATCGCGCGGCGCTACAAGCGGGCGATCCAGCCGGTGGCCGAGGCCGTACCCGCGTTCCTCGACGAGCTGATCCCGTACTGGGATCCGATGCCCGCGTTCGATCCGGACTCCGGGATCGCGATCGACATCGCCGAGATCTCGGACGACCTCGCCGACGCCGCGATCGAGCGACAGCGCAAGATCGGCGAGCGGGCCCGCAAGGGCAACCCGAAGAAGGACGCCCTCCTCGCGTTCGGCGATAAGGAAGCATCGACCCTCAGGTCGCTCACGAAGGGGCTGTTCGACGGCAGCGTCGATCCGTCCCAAGTCGAAACCAGGATCGAGAAGGCGGCCGGCCGATGATCCGTCGTCTGCAGCTTCGCAACTGGCGCGCTTACGAGAACCTCGATCTGGAACTCGGGCCGGGAGCGACCTTCGTCGTTGCATCGAACGGGATCGGTAAGACGTCTCTCATCATGGGGGTCGGGTGGGGCCTCTTCGGCGATGCCGCGGGCGTGAACGCGACCGGCGAGATCAGGGGCGATGCCGACACCGCGACCGTGGGTCTCGAGCTGCGTCTCCCATCGGGTATCGACGCCGCCATCACGCGAACGGTCGATCGCAAGGGCAAGGTCGCGCTGGAGGTGAAGCTGCCCGATGGAGAGATCACCTCTCAGGACGAACTCGACGAGCTTCTGGTGTCGGAGTTCGGTGCCGACCCGCACGTGCTCGCGCAGTTGACGATCATGATCCACGGGGGCGCGGTCGAGACGTTCCAGGGTGAGTTCGATCTCCAGGACCATCTCGCCGCGGTCTTCGGCGTCACCCCGCTGTTCGACGCGGCCCGAAACGCCAAGGCCGTGGCCGATCGCGCCGCGAGCCAGTTGCGCAAGGCGAAGACCGTTCAGCGCACCGAGAAGCGCGCCAAAGACGATATCCTCGCCGAGCTCGAATCCGTCGTCGAGAAGCTGGGGGAGACCAACGAGACGCGCGAGCAACTCACGACGAGCATCGAGGAGGCCGCGGAGAAGATCCGCATCGGCGAGGAGTGGGGCCGCTACGGGGCCGGGATGGCCGAACGCACCGAGAAGCTGACGGAGCTCGCGACCGAAGCGTCATCGCTGCTCGGGCGCGACGTCACCGCGGAGAACGTCGTCGACGCCCTGGGTAGTCAAGAGACCGACGTCGGCGCGGCGGTGGCCGACGCCGAGAGAGAAGCGGCGACCGCACGAGGCAAATCCGAGTTCATCAGGGGAGCGATCTCTGATCTCGAAGGCGGAGGCGGGGTGTGTCCGACCTGTCTCCGTCCGATGTCGGAGCACGATGCCAAGCAGGCTGAGGCCGAGCACGCCAAACACCTCCAGGAACTCGACGCGCAGATCGCGGCGGCCGAAGAGACGGCGACCGAGCGCCGCGGGGCACTGACGGCGGTGCGCGAGCTCCTCGAGCGGGTGCGCTCGGTGCCGACACCCCTTCAGCCCGAGACCCAACTCGCCGACGCCGAAGTGGACGCGGCCCGAGCCGACCTCGAACGCCTCAAGGAGGAACAGCAAGAGCTCGACAAAACCCTCGCCGTCCTGTCGACGACCGGCGCACAGTTGCAGGCGTCGTTGAACGAGCTCGACGAGGTCGAGGAGCAGATGCGCGAGCTCGAGCTTCTCTACCGGGAGGAAGGGATCGCGCTCGCGACCTACGAATCACTTAGCGACACCGGCAACGCGATCACCGAGCGCTACATCGAGCCGCTGGCGAAAGAGGTCGAGGGCCGCTGGAAGATGATGTTCGGCACCGGCGGCTTGAACCTTTCCTCGGAGGGGCACATCACGCGCAAGCTCGGGGGCCGGACGCTCGAGTTCGGTTCGCTCTCGGGTGGCGAGAAGGTGTGGGCGCTGCTGCTGACGCGTCTCCTGATACTCGGAGCGTCGACCAAGGCACCGTTCATCTGGCTCGACGAGCCGCTCGAGCATCTCGATCCGAAACTGCGCAAGGTCGTGGCGGGAACGCTCGCGAAGGCGTCGTCCGGTACGGGGCTGCGCCAGGTCATCGTGACGACGTACGAGGCCGAGCTCGCCCGCCAGTTGATGGAGGACGTTCCCTCTGCATCGCTGCTGTACGTGACAACTTCCTAGAATTTTTTCGGCGCGAGGCGCTTTCGGTTTTTCGGCCCCATCGATAACTCACCGAACCGATCAATACCGGAGGTGAGTAAGTGATCGAGGGGACCACCACGCAGGCGGCGGCAGAACCACTCGAGCTCCAGCTCGAACGCATGCGCCCGGAACTCACGGCGTACTGCTACCGGATGCTCGGCTCGACGTTCGAGGCCGAGGATTGCGTGCAGGAGACATTCATGCGCGCGTGGCGACACTACGACTCCTTCGAGGGCCGGGCCGCGTTCAGCTCGTGGCTGTACCGGATCGCGACGAACGTGTGCCTCAACGCCCTTAGGGACTCGGGCCGGCGCGCGCGTCCGATCGACCTCGGTCCCGCGGGAACGGCAGATTCGGCGCTAGGGGAGCGACTCCCGGAGACAACGTGGCTCGAGCCGATCCCCGATTCACACGTGATGTCGGTTGATGCAGATCCGGCGGCCACGGCCGAGCTGCGGGAATCGGTCCGCCTCGCGTTCGTGGCCGCCCTCCAACACCTCGCGCCGAAGCAGCGTGCGGTGTTGATCCTGCGCGACGTGCTGAAGTGGAAGGCGAGCGAGGTCGCCGATCTGCTGGGCACGACCGTCGTGGGCGTCAACAGCGCGCTGCAACGTGCGCGCGCGACGCTGGCGAACGCGGAAGTCGACTCGGCCGGCTCGACGGGGCCGATGGACGACCGGACCGAGATGCTGCTCGCGCTCTACGTCGATGCGTTCGAGCGATACGACATGGACGCACTCACGTCGCTGCTGCACCAGGACGCGACGTGGACGATGCCTCCGTACGAGCTCTGGCTCAACAGCCATGACGACATCGTCAAGTGGTGCCTCGGGAGAGGCATCGGTTGTCGAGGCTCCCGGCTCGTGCCGGTTAGGGCGAACGCCTCGCCGGCCTTCGCCCAGTACAAGCCGGCCGCCGATGGCGGTTTCGACGCGTGGTCGCTGCAGGTGCTCGAGATCTCCGGCGGCAAGGTCATCGGCATCTGCTTCTTCTTAGACGTGGAGTGGATCTTCCCTCTGTTCGGCCTGCCGCCGAGGTTGCCGGCCGAGCCGATCGAGATGCGTCCCCGTCTCGTTACCACCGATTAATTCCGGACGGCACTTCGGTCTAAAGGACATGGCACAGACAAGGGTTCGGGTCCAGATCCGCAGACGGCCCCGCCGACGAAAAGGAAGATGAGATGAGAACGATCCTGGGTATCTGGGCTCACCCCGACGACGAGGTGTTCACGTCCGGCGGGTTCATGGCCGATGCGGTGCGCCGCGGGGACCGGGTCGTGTGTCTGCACCTGACCCGAGGCGAGGCCGGGCTGTACTACCGGCAGCCGTATCCCGCCAAGGCTCTGGCCGCGGTACGCGAGCAGGAGTTGGGCGAGTCGCTCGCGCGCCTCGGCGTGACCGAACAGCGCTTCCTCGATCTTCCCGATGGGGGACTGTGTCTCGTGGCGTGGGACGAGATCGTGGCCTACCTGCACGACCAACTCGTCGACGTGAACCCCGACGTGATCCTGACCTTCGGGCCCGACGGGTACACCGGTCATCCCGATCACAAGACGCTCTCGTCGTGGGTCTCGGCGGCGGTGCGGCTGTGGAACCGGCCGCGCGCGCGGGTGCTCCACGCGACGGTGCCCTCTGACTGGACGGAGTCGGTGGTCCCGCGGCTCAACGAGTTCGACTTCTTCTGGCCGAACCACCCGATCACGTCGTCGCGCGCGGGGTTCACGTTCCAACTGGACGACGAGCTCGTGACGGCGAAGGTCGACGCGCTGCGTGCGCACGCCAGCCAGATGGAGTCGCTGTTCGAGGCCTACGGCGAGGACTTCCTGCGTTCGATCCTCGCGACCGAGGTCTTCCGGACCGGCGTTCGCTCGGCGTTCCGCTCGCGGGTGCTACTCGACCTGAAGCACGCGTAAGGGTCAGCGCGCGACGATTCCTCTTCCGTTTCCTCCCCGGACCGCCCACGCCTTCGCGGTGAGCCGTATCGATCCGTCGGCTTCGGTGGGGAGGCGGTCGCGCAGTAGCACTCGCAACCGCTCTCGCTCGTCCTCGGCAAGCGACATGACATAGCCGGGGGCGGGTGCGTGTCCGCCGAGGAACGGGGTCCAGTAGTCGTCGAAGTCGCGGAACTTTGTAGGAACGGTGAGTGCGGTGACTTCCACATCTCGCAGGTCGGCGTCGCGCCACGTCGACGCGAGACGCTCCGGCGCGGTGATCGAGAATCGCTTGCCCTCATCTAACTCGGCGGCGCGTGGGTCGAGCTCGGCGGCAGCGTCCCAGAGGAGCCGCATCAGCTCCATGCCTTCCGCGTAGTCCCACACGTACGCGGCGACGGTGCCCCCCGGCTTCGCGACGCGGCTCATCTCGAGCAGTGCCGCCGCCGGGTCGGGAACGAAGTTGAGGACCAGACCCGAAACGACGTAATCGAAGGCGTCCGTGTCTGCGGGGATCGACGCGGCGTCGCCGCTATGGAACTCGGCGCGCGGATCGTTGGTCTGCGACCGGGCGTGCGCGATGTGTGCCTCCGATGGATCGACGCCCGTGATCCGCGTTGGCTCGGCTCCGTCGAGGATCGTTGCGGTTACCACGCCGGTGCCGCAGCCGACATCCAGCCACGCGCGCTGTGGTGCGGGGGAGAGCCACGACAAGAATTCTCTAGCGACGAGCCGGCTCCACCGGCCGACGTATGCCTCGTAGGCCTCGCCGCTTCCCCACCGCTCGATCGTCGTCACGGGTGCAAGTTACAGGGGCACGGATACGCAAGAGCGTCACAGGGGGCGATGACCGGCGATCGAGCCGCGGAGGGCCCTTTGCTCGCAGCTTGCCGCCCTCTCTCCACGATCGTTGTCGCACCGGTCGCGGCCCGGGCCCCCGTTCAGAGCATCAGTTCCATCGCCACCCAGAAGGAGATCGTCATCCGCTCCACCTCGGAGCGTGTCCGTGCTCGGTCCGCCCCTCAGGCTGTCGCGTCCCTCCTCGCCGTCGAGAACATCGGCACCACCCTCGCCGAAGAACGAATCGGCTCCGGGACCGCCGGTGAAGTGATTCGGATGGATGCTCCCGTAGAAGAGATTGTTGAATCTGCGGTCAGCACTCCCGACGAGGTTTTCCACATCTCGGTGCACGTTGTCGATCGGTTCGATCAACACTTTCCCCGTGCAGGTGTTGTATTCGATGTCGGCGCCGTCGTTCGCGGCGTCATCTAGACGCACTCGGACTCGTGCATGGACCACAGGCTCCGATTCATGCACATGAACGTGTCTGTAGCTGACGGTGTCCTTGCCCGAGCCCCCTTTCAGGTCGTCTCCACTCGATTGAAAGACGTAGCGCGGGGAATCACAGGATGTTCTCTTGAACTGGGTCCCGGGTTCCAGGAAGTCGTCGCCGGGCCCGCCGTCCAGCGAGTCCGCTCCTCTTCCGCCGTTCAGGCGATCCGCTCCGTCCTGACCGAACATGACGTCGGCCGGGGTTGAACCCAGGTTGATACAGCAACCGTTGGGGGAGGCGGTGAGCACATCGTCGTCTGGGCCGCCATAGAACGTGCCGCTGCCGACCGCAGTGTCGTCACCCTCACCGCCGTGAAAGACGTCGTTGCCGAGGTAAGGCCCACTCCCATACCCGGGGCGGCCCTCTAGCGAATCGTGCCCGTCGCCGCCGACGAACGTGTTGTTTCCGTCGCTATCGCGCAGTCGGTCGTTGCCGGGACCTCCGTCGATGATGTCGCTGCCGAAACCGCCGATGATCGTGTCGTTCCCCCCGAGCCCACAGATGACGTC
>JBOGWY010000009.1:0-38200 GCA_050694015.1 Actinomycetota bacterium
AACCGACGGCGACCGCGACCATGATCACGGCGGCGATCGCCGCCACGACCCAGGTCCTCGTCATGACTCGGTTATAGCGACTCTGCACGACTACCTGGGCGTGGTCATCCTGCGCCGAATACGTACGTACAAGTCCGTTATTACGGATATGCCCCGTGCGCCCTGGGCCCCAGACTCGTAGGTGGCAAGACACGGCGGTCCAACGGGCACAGGAGCGGGCACATCACTAGACATCGCGCGGTCGCGTACACGGCCTTGTTGGCGTTGGGCCTCGTCGTGCTGCCGGCCGTTCCCGCGTCGGCTGCCGCGAACATCACGGTGGAGCCCGTCACCTGGGACGTGATCGGTGTCGACAGCAACCGTGCGGTGAAGTCGATGCCGCACCTCTTCCCCGTCGGCGTCGAGGTGTGCAACACGGGAGACACCGCATCCAACAACCTGAGTGCCAACTGGGTCTGGGTCACGACCAGCCCCCGGATCACGCTCCTCAGTCCCACCACGAAGAGCGTCGGAACGATCGCGGCGGGCGCGTGCACGCAAGTCTTCTTCAACGTCGACGTCGCCAGGAACCCCAACTCGCTCGGAGAGAGCGCCGGTTACCGGATCGACATCAACGACGGCGCGACGACCCTCGTAAGCACGCCGGCGAACCGCGCTCTCAAGGTCCAGCCGCTTCTGTCGCAGAACCGCAACGCGGTCGTCGGCATCACCGGAAAGGACATGGCAGGGAACTCGGTGTGCAACACGGTCGCCAACCCGACCGGCTGCTCGCTGCAGCTCGGCCAGAAGTACAAGTTCACCCTGAACGCGAAGTCGGCTCCCGGTGGTTACGAGCAGACCGAAGCATTCATCAACTTCCCCGATTTCGTGACCGTCAAGAAGATCGAGTCCTTCTACAGCGCGCCCGCAGGTGCCCGGAGCGACAGGATCTATGCGGACGCGTGTGGCTGGGACAACAACACGACGAGCCCGACCTATCTCGAGTGCGTGGGACCGACCAACTTCGTGGGGGGCAAGGCGGGCGGTAACCCGATCCGCGTCAACTACACGATCGAAGCGACCAGCACCGGCAGCACGACCGCGAACGCGGCGCAGGGCGACGGACTCTCCGGCATCATCTACGACGCATCCGGTGGTAGCTACCACTACAACGCCGACGCGGCGAGCAAGGGTCTCAGCATCACCTCGACCGCCGCCGCCGACCTGAAGGTCTCGATGTCGCATCCGCTCGCGTTCGTGCGCGGGAGCACCGGCACGTACACGATCGGCGTTTCGAACCTCGGCCCGTCGGACACCTCGGGTACGACCACGGTCACGGCAACGCTTCCCGCCGGCCTCACCTATTCGTCCGCAACGGGCACCGGGTGGACCTGCACGGCGAGCAGCCAGGTCGTCACCTGCACGCGCACTACCTCGATCGCGACGGGAGCGAACGCCCCGAACATCTCGTTGGTCGCGAACGCGACCGCCGGGTCCGCTTCCGTCGTCACCACGACCGCAACGGTCTCGAACGCCACGGTCACCGACCCGGTTCTTTCGAACAACAGCGTCTCCGATCCGACGACGGTCGCTAACCCGCCCGAAGCGGATCTCGTGCTCACGAAGACCCACGTCGGCCGCATGACGCGCGGCGAGAACGGGACCTACACCCTGACGGTCGAGAACGACGGTCCCGCGACGATCGCGGCGGGCCAGGCCGTCACCGTCAGCGACCCCTTGCCGGCCGGGATGACCTTCGTCTCGGCCACCGGTACGGACTGGAACTGCGCCGAGAACGCCGGAACCGTCTCGTGCGTGCACCCGAACACCGCCGGCCTCACGGCCGGACAGGCACTGCCAAACATCACGCTCGTGGTGGCCGTCGGCGCGACGACTTCCGACACCGTCGTCAACGCGGCAACGGCTACGTCGGCGGGTGGCACCGTCGATCCCAACCCGACGAACAACCAGACGGTCGCAGATGAGACGGTCGTCGCGGTGGCCGATCTCCGGATCGAGAAACTACATACCGGCAACTTCGGGATCCCGGCCGCCGGCAGCACGACCGGTGAGTTCAACATCACCGTCTACAACGATGGGCCCGACCCGGCTACCGGGATCACCGTCACCGATACGATCCCGTCTCCGCTGGCCTTCGCGTCGGCCGCCGGCTCGGGATGGGCGTGTAGCAACAGCGGTCAGACGGTCACATGCAACCGCGGATCGCTCGCATCCGGCGGTTCGAGCACGATCACGCTGCAGACCACCACCCCCAGCACCGCGTCGGAGTCCGTCGTTACCAACATCGCGACGGTGTCTGCCACGACGAACGACCCCGATGCGAGCAACAACGTGACGGAGGACGCCGTCTCCCTGCTCAAGACCCAGGATCTGCAGATCACGAAGACCGCGCCCGCGACGGTCGCAGCAGGAAATCAGATCACCTACACGATCCAAACGAAGACCGATTCCGCGATCACCGGCAACGCGACGAACGTCTTCTGGAACGACATCCTGCCGCTCGGCACGACCTTCGTTTCGGTCGATCCCGACGGCGCCGGGCCGCTGACCAACGTCGATCACTGCAGCTACCCCTCGGCCGGAACGCGCGGCGAGGTCTCGTGCAACCTCGGGACCTTGACGCCCGGCCAGACGATCACGTCGACGCTTGTGGTCGGGACGACGATCAACTCCCCAAGCTCGATCACGAACACGGCCTCCGCTGCGATGGATCAGGTCGACGGCAACACGGCGAACGACGCGGCGAGCGCGACCACGACGGTCACGGGCGGGAACGCCCCACCGGTGGTGAGCTTCTCCTCGGGTGGCGCATCGGTCGACGAACATGCCACTACCGAGCGCTCCTTCGTGTGGACGGCAACCGACTCCAACAACATCTCCGCGGTCAGCACCTCGTGTGGCCTGAACGGCGTGAAGGGCGCCACCGACACCAAGTCCGGGCTGGGAACGTCATCGGCTACCGGTACGTTCACGTGCACGTTCGACGACGGAACACTGCCGTCGGACGTCCGTGTCACCGCGACGGACGGCGTGACCAACGTCGGGACCGCGACGAGAGCGGTGACGGTCGCCAACGTCGCACCCACCGCGGTCCTCACCGCTCCGGCCGACGCGACCAGGAGCTCGACCTTCCCGATCTCGCTCGGTAGCGCCTCGGATCCATCCGGTGCCGACACCGATGGGGGCTTCACCTATGACTTCGACTGCGGCAATGGTTACTCGGGCACGTTCGGTTCGGCCTCGACCACGTCGTGCACCGCACCGGCCACGGGTACAGCCGTCACTGTGAAGGCATCGGTGCGCGATAAAGACGGAGGCACCAACGAGTACACGGCCGTAATCCAGATGACGAACGAAGCCCCGGTGACCGGTGACGTCACCACGACCACCGGCAAGCGCGCGCCACGGACGGTGACGCTCAGCGCCGCAGACATCGATGACGACGCGACGACCTTCGAGATCGTGTCCGGACCCACCGCAGCTCAAGGAACGCTCGGAGCGATCGGAAGTGTCACTTGTAGCAGCGGAACCGGCGGGAGCACGTGCACCGCTCCGGTCACGTACACGCCGGCGACGAACTTCGCCGGGACGGCGTCGTTCACCTACCGGGCGAACGACGGCGCCTCGGATTCCTCTGCATCGACGGTCTCAATCCAGGTGTCGAACGCGGCCCCCACGGCGACACCTCGGACGGCCGGTCTGGCTCCCGACTCCTCGGTCTCGATCGATCTCACCGGCACTGACGCCGACGACGACGCGACGACGTTCGCGATCGTCGACTCCCCCGACAACGGAGCTCTAACCGGCGCCGGTGGGACCACCTCATGCACCTCTGCATCCGGCACGCGAACCTGCACGCTGACGGTCGACTACACGCCCACCTCCGGTTACACCGGCGGGGACTCGTTCACCTACAAGGTCAACGACGGCACGGTCGACTCCACCACGGTGACGGTGTCGATAACGGTGACATCCGCTAACGCAGCACCGTCGGCGTCCGACGTCGATGCGACCGGCTCGAAGAACGACCCGATCACGCTCACGCTGTCGGCGTCGGACGCGAACGACGACGCGACGACGTTCGCGATCGTCGCCGGACTGGACGCTGCAGACGGCAGCCTCGGTCCGATCGGAACGGTCGACTGCACGTCGTCTTCCGGCGCGAGAACGTGCACCGCTCCGGTCACCTTCACACCGGCCGCCGGTTTCACGGGTACCGCGTCTTTCACGTACGTCGCCAACGATGGGACCGTCGACTCGAGCGTTGCCGCCGCGACCATCAACATCTCGAACACTGCTCCGGCAGCGACTCCGCTCACCGTCACGGTCGACGAAGATGACGACGTCCCCGTCACTCTCGAGGGAGCCGACACGGACGACGACGCGTCCACGTTCACGATCGTTGCCGGCCCGAGCCACGGAAGCCTCGACGGTGCCGGGGGAACCCCGGTTTGTGTCTCGGCGGGGGGCTCGAAGACGTGCACGCTCGACGTCACCTACACCCCCGCGCCCGACTACAACGGTCCCGACTCGTTCACGTACAAGGTCAACGACGGCAGCGAAGATTCTGCGACGGTCACCGTTGCGATCACGGTCGGCGCGGTGAACGACGCTCCCACGGCGACGGACAAGAACGGTACGACGCCGCAGGACACGCCTATGACGATCACGCTCTCGGGCGACGACATCGACCGCGACGCGACGACCTTCGCGGTCGTCACCGGCCCGGCGGGGACCAAGGGGAGCCTCGGCGCGATCGGCACCGTGGACTGCGTTTTGGCTTCAGGAACGAGGACGTGCGAGGCCCCGGTCATCTTCACACCGGTGAGCACCTACGACGGAACCGCGACCTTCACGTACCGCTCGAACGACGGAGCCGCGGAGTCGCCGCTCGCGACGGTGACCATCGCCGTGACCGACGTCGCCGACACGAGCCCCGGTCCCGGTCCCGGTCCCGGCCCCGGTCCCGATCCCGCGCCCGATCCCGACCCAGCTCCCGCCCCGGACCCCACGCCGGAGCCGACCGAGACCCCGAGCCCGGATCCGAGCCCGGATCCGACCCCCGATCCGACCCCCGATCCGACCCCCACGCCTACGCCGGAGCCGGAGCTGCCGGGCCCGTTCGTCCGCTTCAAGACCGTGAACACGAACCCCGTGCGCGGGCGGCTCGTGAAGTGGCAGACGCGGCTGCGCGACTGTGAGGGTCATGAGCGCTCCGTGATGCACTTGCAGCGAAAGATCGACGGCGAGTTCGTCTCGATCAAGCGGATCCGGCTGGACGACAACTGCAGCGGGGTGTTTCGCATCCGCGTGAACTTCCGCCGGGCAACGTTCCGGGCGTACTGGCACACGCACGACCACGATCACCGCTCGGGCTGGTCACACCCGCACCGGATCGTCACGCGCCCTCGGCGGAAGTCTTAGCGAGCCCGTCAGATCCGCACTCGCTCCGGTCGGCTCACGCCGAGTGGACCCGGGCTGCGTCGGCCAGCAACTCATCGAGGCAGGGGTTGTCACATCCGAGTGCGATGATCGAGGCCGCCTCAAGCGCATCATCGTCGCCCATCCGAGCGCGATGTAGATGCGCCCTAACGAGCATCTCCTTCATCCCGCTGGAGGACGCCACGGCTAGGAGCTCATCGACCCAACGCGACGTTTCCTCACGAGCATGCCGGTTACCCACGGTCGCCAGCGCGTCGAGAACGTAGGCGAACGACCACATGTGATCGGGGCGTTGGATCATCCGCGCGCGAGCCGTGAGCAGGTGTTGCAGCGCTGTGTCTGCGTCATCGAGCTGCTCGAAGCACAGAGCGAGCGACCGTTCGGCGGTGGCTTCGACGCTCGAGTCCCCCACATGCTCGGCCAGGGCCAGCGCTTCCTCCGCGAGATCTCGAGCTTCACGGATGTCGCCTCGCAGCAGTCGGAGTTCCGCTACGAACGCTTGCGCGAACGGCATCAGCCACGCCGCACCACTGGATGCGATCAAGTCCAACGCGGCATCGAATTCGACCTGAGCTTCGTCCAGACGACGGGTCACGAGATACGCGCGACCACTCGATATGTGGCAGAACGCGGCCCGGCTCGCATCGCCGGCGGCGTTGGCAAACTCGACGGCCGTCCGAAGGAGCTCGATCGAACGGTTGCACGATCCGCGCTCCATCTGGATCTTTCCGCTGATCCAGAGAACCCGGGCCATCACCGACGCATCGTCCGCCAGCGCCGCCGCAGCACGATCCAGCCAGGTCTGCGCGCGGTCGTAGCGTCCCGCGAGGAATTCCAACCACGCCAGTTCGGTCGACGAGATACCGGCTACGTCTGGGAGATCGTGTTCCTCGGCGAGGGCAAGCGCGGCGTGGAGAGCGGCGGCAGCGTCCTGCTGACGTTCGCGGCCGGCATGCGCGAGAGCAGACCCCATCTGCATCAGAGCCTCAGACTTGACGACAACGTCCCCGCAAGCCTGTGCTTGTTCGATCGCACGTGTGAAGCAGTCGAGGCCGGCGTCGAGGAAGCCGGCTCTGACCGCCGCCTCGCCCGAACGCAACTGCGCTTTGGCGACCGCCGCCGCACGTGACGGTGACCGGGTGACGATCGAAACCGGCGTTTCGTGCAGAGCTTCGAGAACGACCGGACCGGGGTCGACCCCGAGCTCTTTCTGGAACAGCGACACGCACGCCGTCGCTCCGCGCGCGGCGGCTTCGTTGTCTCCGGCCGCGAGATAAGACCGGATCAGAAGAGCATGGTGGGCCTCGACCAACGGTTCGAGGCCCACCAGTGCGGTGGCGGCGTCGATGGCTCGCTTGTTGTCATCCGTCGCGAGACTTGCGAGGACACACTCTTCCAACACCGCGAGCGACGAAGACCGGAGGTGACTGCGCTCGCTCAGCAACCACATCTCGAACGCGGGAGCGGCGGCGAAATCGAACCCTCCCAAGAGGTCGCCGCCCAGATCCGCGATGGAAGCAGCCTCTTGCCACGACCCGCTCCTCAGTATCGACACATCGACGCCAACATCTCCCGCGAACGAGAGCGCGGGCGGATCATCGCGCAGCGCCGAGGACCCAAGGACGTTCCGGATCTGATTGACGTTCCAACGCAGGGCGCGCAGCGGATCGTCGGCTTCCGCGAACAAAAGTGAGGCAAGACGAGACCGAGGAACGGGAACACCGGTACAGACGAGGTAGGCCAGCAGCGCCCACGCTTTCTTGCCGCGGGGGCCGGGGATGGGAACACCATCAAGCTCGACGTGCGGTGCACCGAGCAGGTGGATGGATAGGCCCATGGCTGCCTCGATCTTGTCGCAATCATCACGTCGTGACAATGGCATTGCTCTATCGGACACGAAGTTCTCCCGCCTGGAAGTTGCTGCTTCCGAAATGGAACGCACAGTAGAAGGTGATCCCGCCGTCCTGCGGGAAGACGACTTCGATCACCTCGGTCGAACGAGGCGAGATCTGTCTGTCGATGCCTTGTTCGTCGAGCGTGAAGGTGTGGGCTTGGAAAGCTTTGTTTCGGACGCGCAGGCGCAGCACCTGTCCCGGCTCACCGACGATGACTGTTGGTGAGAAGTAATAGACGCTGGGATCGGGCGCGTAGTTGGCGACGACCTCTGCCTCTTGCTCGCCTCGCACATCGACGTCGCCGAAGAAGTAGGCGCGATCCTCGCCGTTGGAGAGGAGGGCCGCCTCACCCCTCTCAACCGTTTCCTCCGAGCCGGACGGAGTACGAGAGGAGTCGCTACCACATGCGACCGCAACCAAGACCAGGACGAGTATGGACGAGGGCAGACGCTTGCCACCACCAACGCGTGTCACGTGAACCTCCTCGCAGCGAGGGATCTATGGACCCCATGGTGGCGGGTGACCGTTTGACGAAGCGTTTGACCGCCGCCCTATGGCTAGCGCTTCTTCCGCTTCTCGCAGGTCCTCTTCTCGATGATGCGCGGCTGCATGTTGTAGTGCGTCGTGAAGGTCTCGTCGGGCCGGCCGTCCGAGAACACCCGCCGCACCACGATGTCGAAGCCGGTGATGCCCTCCTGCACGACGTTCTCTTCGCCGCGCGCCAGATCCTCGTTCTCGCGGCACACCTCCTTCGGCGGGGTCACGTTCTTCTGGGGGCCCGTTACCGACTCGATGTCGAAGTCCTGGCTCCCGTAGAAGCTGACCGTGATCGATTCCTCGGTGTAGCTCGTGTCGATGTAGACCCCGGCGTCGGAGTCGTTGAGGAACGCGAGGTCGGGTCCGGGCGTGGAGATCGTCGCCTCGCGGCCCGGCGGATAGCGGGAGATGTAGTACGAGTGCGGCTGGTAGACGAGGAGGTCGTAACCGCCGAAGAAGATCGCGTTGAAGAAGGTCGTTGCGAACTGGCTGATGCCGCCGCCGACCTCTTCTACGAACTCGCCGCCACGGATCGAGGGAGCGCCGACGAAGCCGTTCGCGGTCGTGCGCGGCCCGACGTGGTCGTTGAGGGAAAAGCTCTCGTCGGGTTCCACTACGACGCCGTCGACGAGATCGGCGATGCGATGGATGTTGTCGACGCGCGGCTCGCAGCACGAGTGATAGGTCGTAAACGTCGAGACCTGTTCTGTGACGTCGAGGTCGCGCGCGTCCGCCGTCGTGAACTCCGGCTTCGCTCGCTTGCCTTTGATCGGTACCTCGGCCCCGCCCTCGCGTAGCGCGACGCGTAGGAGTTGGTCCGCGGTCGTCTCGGGCACGAGCTCGAAGCCGGCCTGCGCCGGGACCACCGACACCGAGCTACCCGACGCGTTGAACGTCGCGTCGATCGGCGGGGTCTCCAACGCTCTCGCCTCGGCGAGCTTCGGACGGAGGCGCTTGAGCGGGATCGTGAGCGTGAGGTCCTCGAGATCGATGGTGGGCATGGGGCGGATGACATCGCCGATCTCGTCGGGCGAGAACGTGACCGACTCCGGCCCGCGCGTGAACGTCACCGGCCCGTCCACGGCACGCTCGACCTCCGCCACCAGTTCGTCGACATCGTCGCGATCGGTCGAGGGAGCGACGGGATCGCCGTCGATGGTCACCTCGTCCGGGCCCGGCTCGCGGGCCGCGTCGAGTATCTCGTCCTCGAGTTCGTCGGGCTCGACGAATACGCCGGGCTCGGGGTAGCGCGGGGTGACCTCGCGACCCGACACCCTGAACCCACCCGAGAAGAACGGGGATGCGAGCCGGGATGCAACCTCGTCGGCGACGATGCCCGAGTCGAGATCGTCGATCGGGTCGACCGGGATAGTGGAGAACGTCGCGCGCACCTGATCGATCAGTGCCACGACCGGGTTGCCCTGGCGTCCCCGGGCCATGATCTCCTCGACGGTCTCGACCACGTCGATCTCGTACCCGACGTCTCCCGCGCTCGCGCGCAGGGAAACCGCGCGAGCGCGCCCGGCGCGCGGTCGCTTGATAACGATCGGGTCGGACCGCAGGCTCTTCTCGATCTCGGCGATCGCGTCGCGGAGCTCCGCCCTCGAGAGCTTGCCGACATCGGTACCCGCGAGTTCCATGTTCGGGAGCGTGCCGGCGCGCACGACGCGGAATCCGATCAAGAGGAGAGCCGACAGCAACAGAAGGGCAACGACGCCCACGACGAGCACGCCGATGGGCTTGGGCAGGCCGCGGCGCCGCGCGCGTACTCGTCTCGTCGTGCTCATGGCCCCGAGTATCGGTGACGTGGGTGTTTTGTTCTGCAAGCAACCGCCTGAAAACGCGGCTATGTAATCACAAAAGGGTTCTCTTGGAGCTTGTGGCGTTCGATCCAGTCGTCGATCTGGTCCCACCACCGGTAAAGCCACTCGATCAACTCGTCCTCGGTGCGCGGGACGTGGTGCGGAGGCAGCCTCCAGTACTGCGCGTCGATCGGGTCGCTCAGTGGGATGCGCATCCACAGATCCTTGAAGCTCCCGATCTCCTCGAGCACCGAATGCGCGACGAACGCGACGTCGGCCTCGGGGGCCGCGAGGATCGCCGCCATGGGGCCGCGGTGTCGCGGCGGCAACACGTTGAGCATCTCTTCGGCCCGCTCGGCGTGCTTGTCGAAACCCTTCTCGCGCAGGTACTCGATCGCGCGTTTGCGCAGGTGTTGCTTGAAGTCCTTCCCCTCGGGGAACAGCACGAAGGCATCCTGGGGGCCCAGCCCGGTCGCGAGTTCGCCGATCGTCCGCACGTAGCGGTCGGCGTCCTTCTTGTTATGCGTGATGAATCGGTTCGGTAGCCGGTTGCCCATGATGTCGAAGAGCGGATCCCACTGCAGCTTCGCCAACATGACGATCCGCGGGCGACGGTTGTAGGCGATCATCATCGTCCCGATCAACATCAGCGAGTTGCCGGGGCCGGCATGACGGCAGAACACCAAGAGGGGGCCGGGCTGCGGCTGGGGCCGCTCCTCGATGTTGATGTGCAGGCCGAACAGCCTGCCAACCGCGCGATACATCCGCAGCAGCCACCACGTCATGAAGCGATAGTGCGCTTCGACCGCGTGGGGGGTCGTGACACGGAAGCCGAAGCGGACCCACATCACGAGCATCATCGCGAGACCGACGAGCTCCATGACGAGATAGAAGACCCCGAACGTGACCATCCGGAACGTGCGCAGGTTGCCCGGCACGACGAGATCGGCGAGCGCGGCGACCAACAACAACAGAGGCGACAGCGCTATCAAGAAGAGGCAGAGCGCGACGACCAGAGGCACGGTGATCAGACGCCTGAGCCACCACGGCGGCAGTCGATCCATCCACTCCCCCTATAAAGAGTGATCCCGAGGTTATTTCTTAGCGCCCGGCCGTACCAGCTTGGGATCGTCCAGATATTCGCCGGTTGCGCGGTGCGCGACCTTGATGTGGCGCACGACCGACTTGAAGTTCCGGTAGCGGAGGTTGCCGAGGCTGTCGTAGCGCGGCGCGTCGGTCTCGCCGGACGGCAAGACGTGCGCGATCACGTCCTCGGGGAGCGACGCCATGTCACGCGCGAAGCGATGCCGGCGGGCCACCTCGAACGACACCATGCCCACCTGCCACGGGTTCTTCGGGGCCGTCAGAGGTCGCTCGATCCGTCCGACGTGGAGCACGAATATCTCCCGCGCGCCCAGCTCCACGGCCCGCCCGATCGGGATCGAGTTGACGATGCCCCCGTCGATGAAGTGCTCCCCATCGATCTTGACGGCCGGGAGGATGCCGGGCACCGCCGACGACGCCAGGATCGCATCGACGAGAGAACCCTCGAAGAACCAGTGCTCGGCCGCTCGCTCGATCGACGCCGCGACGCACTGGAAAGGGATCACGAGCTCCTCGAACGTGGACACGGGCAGCATCTTCTGGATCAGTCGCCGCACCGGGAGGTTCGGTTGCAGCGAAGTACGGGTGCGGACGAGGTTTCTGGCCCCAGCGAGAACCGAACCGGAGAACACGTCGTTGCGGTCGAGGGTCGTCCACGCCTCCTCGAGCCGATCGATCGCGTCGATCGAGGGGTCCGCCGCGACCGCGGCTCCATTCATCGCGCCGATCGAGGTCCCGACGATCAGATGCGGAACGATGTCGCGCTCGAACAGCGCGCGGAGCATGCCGACCTCGGCCGCACCGAGACGCCCGCCCCCGCCGAGCACAAAGGCGACGGTGTTCTTGGACTTACGGCGTCCCGGCATGCCGCAAGGATAGTGAGCGCGACTCATGTCTCTTCTAGTCGGACACCTACGGGGCGGAAACGCCGAAAAGTCAGACTAGAAGGCCGCGGCCCGGGCCGCGTAACCGTCCGGCACGCTCAAGTAAGAACCCGGCTCCCGCCGAAGGAACAATCGGCGAGCCGCGGCCGTCTTAAGCCTCAGCACTTCCCCGCTTGCCTTGATCGGAGGATGATCCCGGTATGGGTCTCGCACGCAGCGTTGTGGCAGCTCTGACCGCGTTGGTGGTAGCGAGCCCGGTGGCGCTCGCCCAGGCCGAGCCGGCCGGTCCGGAGGCCGATCTGTCGATGGCGATGCAGGCGCCGGCGTCGACCCCACTGGTCGGCAGTGCGTTCCAACTCGTCTTCACCATCACGAACCACGGGCCCGAGGTCGCAACCGGCGCAGTGTTCTCGCAGTACGTGCCGCCGGAACTCGAGCTCGTGAGCACGTCCTCCTCCGACGCCGGTGACGACTGCACCCCGGGAGACGAGGGGGACGCGACGACCGCGGCCCCGCCACCTCCGCCGCCGACCACTGCCCCCGAGAGTGGAACCGCCGACGGCAGCACCGGCTCCGCCGCGCCGGGCTACTACCGCGACGCCGTCAACTGCACGCTCGGCTCGATGGCCGTGGGAGAGACGAGCGCCATCACGCTCGACCTGCGGCGCATCGGCGCGCGAGAGACGTACTCGAGCGCGTGGGTCGGCTCGTCGTTGATGGACTCGAACTACGACGACAATTACGCGGATCTCTATTTCGAGGCCGACACCTCCGATCCCGCCGACGTTGCGCTCGCGATCGATGTTCCGGGGAGCCCCGACGTGGGCGCGGACTTCGACTACACGTTGAGCGTCACGAACAACGGACCGTCGGTAGCCGATTCGGTCACGCTGTTCAACCCTGCGGGATACGGGCTGAGCTTCGTGTCCGTATCCGCGTCGCGACCGGCGGACGTGTGCCGCGTCAACGATTACTCGACGCCCGAAGATCGCGCGCCGGAGTACGCGGGCTATTCCGAGGTTTACTGCGATCTCACCGCGATCGACCCGGGGCAGACGGTCGAGGTGACCGTCACGGCCACCCGCGTGAGCGCGTACGAGATCTGGAACAGCGCCAGCGTGCAGACGACCAACTACGACGGGAACTACGAGAACGACTACGCCTATTTCACGATCGCGGCCGATCCCAGCGTCACATCGGATCTTGACGTCGACATGACCGCGCCGAGCCCGGCGCCGCTCGTCGGCACGCAGTTCGATCTGACGATCGCGGTCACGAACCACGGCCCCGCGGCCAGCGGCGACACGTGGCTGTCGAACTACCTACCGACGGGCCTCGAGTTCGTGTCGGCGTCGGAGTCGTGTTCGTTCAACGACTGGGGCCCGTATCCGATGGCCGACGCTCCGGCGAGCGCGCCGAGCCCCGAATCCGGAGATGCCTACTACCCCGTCTCGCTCGGTGGTGTCTATTGCTCGATCGGATCGGTCGCGAGCGGCGCGACGGCCACGGTGACCGTCACCGTCACGCGCACCGCGGCGCGCGAGATCTGGAACAGCGCATGGGTGTCGTCCTCCAACCACGATCCGAACTACGACAACAACTATTCCGATCTGCTTCTCGGCCCCGACACGTCGAACCCGGCCGATGTCTCGGTCGCGATGAGCGCGCCGGCCAAGCCCGACGTCGGGGCCAACTTCCCGTTCACGATCGAGGTCACGAACAACGGACCTTCCGTGGCGAACGACGTCGCGATGACGAATTTCCTGCCGTTCGAGGTGGAGTTCAGAGCGGTATCGAGCGACGACCCCTCGGATACCTGTGAGTTCAACGACTCCACATACCCACCGCCGCTGGGCACCGAGCCCGCCCCGGCGTTCAGCCCGTACTACGGGGCGCGTGAGGTGCGCTGCGACCTCGGCTCTCTGGAGCCGGGACAAACGACGATGGTCACCGTCGACGTAACGCGCACGAGCGAGTACGAGATCTGGAACAGCGCATGGGTCGCGACGAGCAACTACGACGAGGACTACGAGAACGACTACGCGTCCGTCCTCGTCGAGGGTGAGCCTTATCCCGGAGCGTGTCCCGCGGCAGGCGGAGGACTCGAAGGCAGCGCCTCCCCGGACAGCATCGTCGTCGGCAACTGTTACGCCGAGACGAAGGGCGGCGCCGACAGCATCACGGTGGTCCCGCCGTCGACGGGAAGCTCGTCGGTCGACTCGGGTGCGGGACCGGACTCGATCAACGTCAACCTGGCCGTAGGAGCGACGTCGCGCCGCACGATCAAAGTCCGCTCCGGGCGAGGCCGCGACGTCGTGAGGATCGCCGTGGCGCCGGGCGCCGGGAACGCCCTTATCGAGGTCTTCGCGGGGCGCGGCAACGACACCATCCAGATCGACGCCCCCGCGGGCGTTAAGAGCCTACGCATCGTGGTGTACGGCGGCGACGGCAACGACACGGTGGCCTGGACCAGCGCAAGCGACGCGGTGGGAGCGAACTTCCCCTCGGTGCGCGCGTTCGGTGGTGCAGGCACCGACCTGTTACACGGTGGTTACGGACACGACCGCCTCAACGGCGGCCCCGGCGGGGATCGCCTCTACGGCAACCTGGGCGACGACGTCATGCGGGGCGGGTTCGGATACGACGTGTGTCGCGGGGGCCCGGGGGACAACACGTCGTCTGGCTGCTGACCGCATCCCCCTAGATTTCCGGCCTCCACATGCCTATCTTCGAGGCATGACTATCGAAGCGCACGAGAAGAGCCGCACCACCTGGAACGAGATGGCTCCGGGATGGGACCACTATCAGGACTACATCTGGAACACGAGCAAGCACGTCGCCGGTTGGCTCGTCGATCACGCCGACGTGCGTGAGGGAGAGACGATCCTCGACGTGGCCGGGGGGCCGGGCGACAACGGCTTCCTTGCCGCGGAGCGCGTCGGGCCGTCGGGCAAGGTGATCGAGACGGATTTCGCGCCCGAGATGGTCGAAGTGGCGCGCCGGCGTGCCGCGGAGCGCGGTCTGCACCAGGTCGAAACGCGCGTTCTGGACGCGCAACAGATGGACCTCCCCAGCAGCGCCGTCGACGGCGTGATCTGCCGGTGGGCATTCATGCTCATGCTCGATCCGCAAACGGCCTTGAAGGAATGCCGTCGCGTCCTGAAGGACGGCCGGACCCTCGCGTTCTCGGTATGGGGCCGGCCGGAGCAGAACCCATGGGTAACGGTGAGCGGTATGACGATGGTCCAGATGGGTTACGAGCCCGGGGGGGACCCATTCGGCCCCGGCGGGATGTTTTCGATGGCCGACCACGACACCATCCGATCGATGGTCACCGCGGCGGGGTTCCAGAACGTGGAGATCGAAGAGATGCCGGTCCACTGGACGTTCGAGTCGTTCGACGAAGCGTGGGACTTCATCATCACCGTCGCCGGTGCGATCGCGGTCCTCGTCAAGGAGCTACCGGAGGACGAAGTGGCTAGGTTCCGCGTCGCTCTTCAAGAGAACATGAAGCCGTTCATCAACCCAGACGGCAGGATCGACGAGCCCGGCGTCACCATCAACGTCGTGGCGTCGTAGATCTAAGCGAATTCGATCGACGCAACCTCGATGGGGGCCGCGATCCCCTTCAGTTCCACGGTTCGCGCATCCGACACCGGGAACCTTGTGCGCACGGCATCGATGACTTCCATGGATGCCAGGATCTCGTCGGCACCCGCGATCGCACCGATGCGCGCGGCCTCGTGCACGCCCACGCCTTCGTAATCGTCTGCCTTGCGCGTAGCGTCTGCGACGTGGAGCCCGATGCGGACCTGGGGTGCGAAACCGTGGTCCCGGCGATGCTCGACCAGCCGTTGCTGGATCGCGACGGCGCATTCGATGGCATCGCTCGGGTCGTCGAAGGCCACGAAGAACCCGTCACCGACATGCTTCACCTCTTCACCGCGGTGCGCGGCAATCGCCTCGCGCAGCGCTTCGTCGTGCCACTGGAGGACCTTCCCCCACTGCTCGTCGCCCATCGCACCGGCGAGGTTCGTCGAGCCGACGATGTCGGTGAACATGAAGGTCTTCTGGACCCGTAAGGCGGGGACGGACGCCTTGGGCAGCGTCTCGGCGACGTCACCTCCAAGAAGATCGATCGCGCGCCGGAGATCGAGAACGGCGCCGAGCTTCTCGAACGCCGACTTCGCAGCTCCCAGCTCCAGTCGGGCCCCCTCTTCATCGTCGTCCGCACGCATCGCGAGGCCAAGCATGAGCCGAGCCCTCGCGGCCTCGTAGGGCAGGTCCTCGTCGATCCAGAGACGGAGGCTCTGTTCCAACGACGAGACCGCGACGCGCACATCCCCGGCGGCCAGCTCCACCCCGCCTCGAGCACACAGATACATCGCGCGCAGCACCATGCTGTCGTATGTCTCGCAGATCTGTTCCAGTTCCTCGACGGCGGCTCGCGCGGTGTCGAGATCGCCGGTTACCAGCGCAACCTCGACCTGAGCCGGAAGCAAGCGGGCGCGCGTGAGCCGATCCGCCTCCTCGTCCAGCGCGCGGCGGAGCGAGGCCTCAGCAGCTTGCTCCTTCCCCTGAGCGAGACGCAGGATCGCGAGACCGGGCTGCGGGGAACGACCGAGTTCGTGTGCTTGCGTGAACGCATCCTCCGCTCCGGGCAGGTCGCCCATCCGGAAGCGGACCTCGCCGAGCTCGTAGAAACCCTCGGCCGCGAACTGCAGATTGAAGGTCTGCAGTTCCGTGAGCGCGCGGCGGGCCTCCTGTTCGGCTTCCGCCCACGCACCACGCAAGCGCATGATCTCGGCGCGGTGCACGCGGCAGATCCCCGGGAACCCCGAGATCGACTGGCGCTCGCACCACCGCTTCGATGCCTCGGTCCATTCACCCGCACGCCGGTAATCGGCGACCTGCGCGCTCGCGGAGATCGCGATGCAGTAGATGAAACCCGCCGCCTTCGGCCCCAGCTCGCCGGAGACGGCCGCCACCGTTGCCTCATCCAAGAGCGCGAGTCCCTCGTTGGCTCGGCCTGCCTTCACCAGCGTGGCGCCTTTGACTACCAAGCACAGTCCCAGCACGTCGCGGTTGCCGTAGCGGGTCCCGAGGTCGAGGCCCTTGTCGAGATAGGCGAGTGCCTCCTCGGTCTGGTTCATCTCCGAGGCGGCCATACCGTGCATGAGCCACAGCACACCGTGCTCGGCCCCCTCTGGTTCGGCCTCCAGGATCCGCTCGGCTTTCCCGAACCATCCGGCGCCGATCGCGTTCGCTCGCTTCGCGAAGTAATCCTGCGAGAGCCACAGCGCCATCAGCGCGGCGCGCCTCTCGTCACCCTGCGCGGAGTAGACCGTGTACGCGCGTTCCCGCGCGGCGATCGACTCCTCGAGCTTGCCTCTCCACCATGCGGCCTCGGCCAGGATGTCGAGATCGTCTGCCGTCAAGACGCCGTCTTTGTCGGCCTCGTTGAGGAGGTCGAACGCTTCGCTCCACGCGTTGCGCGCCGCGGCCGCCCTGCCCGCTTCCAGCGGTGATTCGAGAACCTGAGTCATGATTTCCCCCGCTTAGAGACGCAGGCCCAATCTTCGGTCCTAGAGGACCGGACGACAAGATGCCCGGCGACGATCGGACGATTCGTCCCTTTCGTGCAGTCAGCGACCCTCGAGATAGGCGATCGACTCCGCCACCGCTTCCTCGAAGGTGAGATCGGCCCCCGCGGCGAGTGCTTCGTTGAACGCGTCCTCGCCGGCCAGCTCGATGCCTCGCTCGAGGGTGTGCTCGCGATACATGCCTTGGACGGGAGGTAGCGGGGCTCCGGTCCGCTCGCGGATCGCCTCCGCGGCCCCCAACAGACGCGCCGACGCGATCGCGTTCTCTTCGACCATCGCGAGTTCTCCGATCTGGTCCATCGTGAACGTCGCCATGTGCCGGATCCGATAGCGCGCGAGGCTTTCCAACGACGCCTTCAACAGTGGCCGGGCTACGTCGAGGCGGATCTGACGGATCCGCACGGCCCCAAGGTTGCCCGACGCCATCGCGGTCTCGATGTCGGTGCCGACCTCGCGCGCGAGCTCGAGCGTGTCCTCGTATGCCTTCGGATCGAACTCCATGCGGAGGCCCAGCCGCAACCATCCCTCGGCATTGTTGGCGAGGAGGTATCCCCACCTGTCGCCCAGCTTGGTGAATATCTCGCGCGCTTCGTCGAAGCGCGTCACGGCTTCCTCGGGACCCACGAGGATGCCTCCGATGATCGCCAGTGACAACTGACAGAGCGCGATCCCTTCGATGTCACCGAGCCGGCGGAACTCCTCGATCGTCGGAGTGACCAGGTTCAGCGTCTCGACGTAGTCGCCGCGCCAGAACGCCATCGCGCTTCGGCTCGTGATCGCCCGCGCTCGTTCGACATCGGTGAGCTCCTCGTGTTCGAGGATCTCGGCCGTGATGCGCCAGCCCTCCTCGAAGCGATCGCGAAGCCACCAGTAGTGCCACAGTGTCCATGCCGCGTCCGCCGCGTCCGACGCCCGCCCCGACGCGAGGCACCACCTCATGATCGACCGCAGGTTGCCGGCGTCATCCTCGAGCTGGTTCAGGACCCGCTCCTGATCGCCGGATCGCAGGCGAGAGCGCGCGGCGTCGATCATCGCGAGGAAATAGTCGCTACGACGGTCGCGCATCGCGCGCAGTTCATCTGCCTCCTCGGCTCGGTCTCGTGCGTATTGACGGATCGTTTCGAGCATCGTGAAGCGCGGTTCGTCGCGACCCCGCAGCGTGTAGACGAGGCTCTGTTCGACGAGCGTCGCCGTGAGATCGAGCACGTCGAGGCCTCCGTCCGGGTTGCAGACACTCTCGGCGGCGTCGAGCGTCCAGCCGCCGTTGAAGACACCGAGGCGCCGGAACAGGATCTTCCCTTCATCCGACAACAGGTCGTAGCTCCAGTCGATCGTGCTCCGCAGTGTCTGGTGTCGCTCGGGTAGATCGCGCGCTCCGCCGCGGAGCAACGTGAAGCGATCGCCGAGGCGCTCGAGCATCGCTTGCGGCGTCAGCATGCGGACGCGCGCCGCAGCCAGCTCGATCGCGAGCGGGATGCCGTCGAGGCGGTGGCAGATCTCCGCGACGGCCGGCGCGTTCTCGTCGGTTACATGGAACGACGGGTTCGCCGACTGCGCCCGATCGATGAACAGCTGGACCGCGCCGTACTGGTCGAGCCTGCGCAGTTTGTCCGGGTGCTCCTCGTCCGGCGCCTCGAGAGGCGGCAGCAGCAATTCGTGCTCGGCCCTCACGTTGAGTGGTGCGCGGCTCGTGACGATCACGTAGATGTGGGGACAGTCGGCGACCAGTCCGGCTAACAGCGGGGCTGCGTCGATCACCTGCTCGAAGTTGTCGATAACGAGGACCATGCTCTTCTCCGAAAGCTCGTCGGCGAGGACCTCCTCGATCGTCGTGCCGGGGATCTCCTGTATGCGGAGCGTGCGCGCGATCGCCGCGCCGACCAAAGCAGGGTCTTGCAGCGTCTGCAGGGTGATGAGGAACGCGCCGTCGTCGAAGAGATGCTGTACCGAACGCGCGAACTCCAGGGCGAGCCGCGTCTTTCCGATACCCCCCGGCCCAACGACGGAGATCAGCCGCGCGTCCTCCTCGTGCATCATCCGATAGAGGTGGTTCAGTTCCTTGTCACGGCCGACGAAGACGTTCACCGGGACCGGGAGGTTCGAGACCGCCGCGGGATGAGCTTGGGGCGCAGGGGCCGCGGCCGCTTCCGTGAACCGCTCGGTCAAAAGGACCGCTAGATCGTCCGTGACCAGCGAGCGCAACTCGGCGGCATCGTCGAATTCCCGGTAGGAGGCACCGTCGTCATCGCGGATGCGGTCGAGCAGGGCCTCGAGCCGCGGCTCCCGCTCGGGCACGTTCTTGACGTAGATCAGCTTCGGCTTCTCGGCGGCGAGGAGATATTCGTCTTCGAGGCCCGAGATGTCCATCTCGGGGGCAACCCAGCCGTAGTTCGCGCCGTAGATCCCGATGAAGATGTCGCTCTGCGCGAGGTAGGAGCGGTAGAGCGCCTTCGGCGCGTGCGGTCGTGCGCCCAGCTCGAACATCACGGGAGTGAGCCGGATCTCCGTGATCGCCTCCTGGGCGAAGGCGCGCTCCGAGGCCATCTCGCGAAGCGTCGAACTCACGAAGACGCGCAGCCGCTGATCGGGCGTGCGGATGACGCGCGATCGAGATGGCTCCAGCGAAATCTCGGTCATATCCCTACGTTAAGCATCCCCGAGTAGTTCCCGCGACGCTACGACCACCGACGATCGTGCGAAAGCCCTTTCGGTGCGGAAGTACGAGGAGTAGCGTCGAAGCGCGGCGGGGAGGAGCTTGAGCTATGCCCGACGCGCGCACCGACCACCTCACGGTCGTAACGACCGCACCGCAGACGATCTCGCTGACGCCGAGCGTCACCGACGATCCGCCGCCCCACGTCGCCGAGGAGCTCACCGCACTCCGCGCCGCCCTGGACGAGACGATCCCGGCCAAGGTCCTCGACCGCAACCTCCTGATCGGCACCTGGAACCTCCGCGCTTTCGGGGGCCTGACCGACGAGTGGGACTCGGGGCCGAACGCGTCTCCGAAACGCGACCTGCGGTCGCTCCGGAGCATCGCCGAGATCCTGTCCCGGTTCGACGTCGTCGCCCTCCAGGAGGTAAAGGGGAACATCAAGGCGCTCCGCCACACGATGAAGGTCCTCGGTCCCGACTGGGGTCTGATCCTCACCGACGTCACGCGCGGGAATCCGGGGAACGACGAGCGGATGGCGTTCCTCTTCGACACACGCCGCGTCAAGCCGTCGGGCCTCGCGTGCGAGCTGGTGGTGCCCAAGGAATGGCTCGATCGCGTGGGACCGGCCGCCTTGACCGAACAGTTCGCGCGCACTCCTTACGCAGCCAGTTTCATCTCTGCGAAGAAGACCTTCATCCTCGTGACGCTGCACGTGCTCTTCGGTGACAAACCTGCCGACCGGCTCGGGGAGCTCAGCGCGATCGCCGAGTGGTTCGCGGGATGGGCGAAAGAGGAGGCCGACTGGAACCACCGCCTCGTCGCGCTCGGAGACTTCAACATCGACCGCACCGGGGATCCGTCCTTCGACGCGTTCACGTCGACCGGGCTCACCGTCCCGCCGGAGCTGCACGACGTCCCGCGAACGATCTTCCTCGACGGCGACGAAGGGAAGCACTACGACCAGATCGCGTGGTTTGACAACGACGAGGACGTAGCCGACGCTCCCATCTACAGTGGGAACGCCGGCACGTTCGACTTCACCGATGTGGTCATGCCGCGCCTGAGCAACACCGAGCTCTCGTGGCGCCTCTCGGATCACCTGCCGCTCTGGACCGAATTCACGGTCCGGAGTTAACGACCGGCGCTCAGTCCCGGCCCTCATAGACGCGGCGGCGCTTGCGCGCGTCGTCGATCACCTCGGGTCGGATCTTGCGGCCGTTAACGACGCGTTTGCTCATCGTCGCCTCGCCGGCGCGTTGCACGCGCGCCGCTTCGGCCGTCTCACCGATGTCATAGAGCCACTTCGCCATACGGTCGACCTTGCGCTTGTACGCGACGTGCCCGAAGGTCTCGATCGCGACCGCGCCTTGGTCCACGAGCGCCGAGATCAGAAGGGTGGTTGCGGTGGCAGGATCGGCCCCCCGAACACGGACCTTGAGGCGTCCCTTGCCATCCACGTCGAGCCACTTGTAGTTCCGCCGGGCCGGGGCCCCGAGTGCCGCCTTCGCGTGCACCGCGACGCGCTTGCCGGGCAGTCTCTCGACCACGTGCTGGAGCGCGACGTTGGCGTCCTTGAGCACATCGCTGCCGTTGAAGGTCAGCACGCGACCCACGTCTTCCGTGAAGACGTCCTGCGCGATCGCTTCCTCGTCCCTGCCCATCGGAGGCACGACCTTGACGCGCAGAGGCGCGGAGACGATGTCGACGTCGTCTACGTGCAGCGCGACCTGGACGGTGTAACGGCCGGGCTCCGCGATATCCCACCCGTTCAACCCGGCGGAGACGTCCAGCTCCTCGTAGAACGAATCCCCCGGCGCCAGCGCCTCGGTCGACGGTTCCCAGCAGATCCGGTCGAACGGCGCGAACGAACGGGCCACCTTGCCGTCTTTCTTGAGGATGACCGTGAGGTGATCCGACGACGCCAGCACGTGCGCCGGCAGCTGAAGGGGCTCCTTGGAGATGTTCGTTAGCTTCAGCTCGAGCACGACCGGCTCCATGAACTCGAAGACCGGTGCGCTCCGGTTCGCGCGCACCTCGAGCTCCAGATCGGGATCCTCGGGCTCGTTCGCGGCTTCGAACCCATGGTCGTCGAACCAGTCGGCGTTGCCCATCTGGACGAATCCCGCAGGTGCGTGACGCATGAACAGCAGCTCGGGATCGCTGAAGCGGTACTCGAAGTCGCGGAAGAAGGCGCGGTCGCCCCCGGCGACGTTGTACGGGTAGTTCATGAAACTCCGCGCTTCGGGTTCGTCGGGGATCGGTATCCATCGGTCGCCGAGCGACTTCTGCCACGAGTGCGCGAGATTGAATCCGTGTCCCATCTCGTGACACGCGGTCCAGAACGTCATGCGCTTGATCCACGCCTCTTTCTGCTGCTCGTTGTTCGGGGGCCGCGAGATGAAAGAGTCGGTGAAGATCGCCGTGCCCTGCCGGTGATTCCGTCCGATCGAGTCGAACATGATGCCGCCGAGGGAGGAACCATCCTCGTGCTGGGCGGCGAAGAACACCCACATCGCCCAGCGAGCGCGATCGGCGAATCGCGACCAGTAGATCTGCATCGCGTCGTGCATCTCCTGGTTGCTCCAAGCGGCATCCGCGCCCACCATGTCCACCGTTCCCGGTGGTGACGTGATCACGTTGAACCCGGCGCGCTCGAACACGTTCTGGATGCTCAGGTCCTCGGCGGGCAACGTCGCGGGGTGGTTCGGGTGCGCGTGGGTGTCGATGCTCGTGTTCGGCGCTTCACCTTCCTGCATGTCGAACTCGAAGTTCACGGGATGGAACGAGTTCCTGCGGAACGCGAGGACGCTGTGGCGGACGATGCCGCCTCCTCCGGACAGCGATACCGACGCCGTTGGGATCGCGGTCTCGTCGTCGCGCTCGATGCGGACGGTGGTGTAAGGGAACATCTCGGTTGAGCCGCGGCGGTACCAGATGTTGCCGTCCCACGCGTTGTCGCCATCCGCCGTCAGCTCCGCGATCCAGTGGATCCGGCCGAGGCGCATGTCGATCGTCCCGCTCGCTGCGAACTGCGGGTACATCCCGTCTACGTCGAGCCGAAGCTTCTCGCGTGTCGCGGGAAGAACGCTGCTGCCCTCGGTGATGTCGATGACGCCGGTCTCGATCGCGAGGGCCTCTGTGAACTCGTAGAGCCCGCTCGCCCCGGTGGGGGTCTCGGGAGCGGCGGCGGTGTCGCGGCGTACGGCTTCCGCGACGCCGGCGGACTTGCGCTTGCTTGGCATGGCTGTCTCCTCTTCGTTTTTTCTATCGAGGGACGGGTTTCTTCTCTTCGAGCGTGATGACGCGTTCCGCCGGCGCCTGGTGACCGACTTCCTCCTCTTCTTCCGTGAGCGCGCGGAACGCTGCGACCGCGCGGCTCGTCGAGTGCTCGCCCAGCGCCCGGTAGGCCTCGAACTGTCCTTCGTCGAACAATTGGTCCGCGGTCGAATGCGTCGGGAACCGCGGATCCTTCTCCTGGAACGCCCGGACATCCCACGGTGCGTCCTTGGTGACGGCGGCCTTGACGAAGATCAACTTTCCCGTGGTCCCATCGGGATAGATGAAGGAGCCGACCACGTGATCGGTGCCGGAGTAGCCCGTCTTCTCGTCGGGAGCCATCGCTTTGGGCTCGATGTCGATGTCCACCAACAGATCCACCCGCGCGATCGCCATCGCTTGTCCCAGCGTGTGGAACGTATCGACCTCGTCGCCACTGGCGTCGAAGCAATAGATCGTCGTGCAACCTCGTCTCAGGAGCTCGATCAAGCCGAGGTTCTCGTAATGGCCCCCGTCGGTGACGTAGAGGAACTTGTCGTCGAGCTTGTTCCACCCGAGCAGTTCTTTGACGAGGTAGACCGGACGCGGGTTGATCGGCAACCTCCGGCGCCCGTCCGTGACCTCGCTCCAGCGGTTCTTCCACCGTGGGTTGGGCATCCACACGCCCAAGCGGACGTTCGCCAGCGCGAGCAGGAACGTGAGCGATCGCTTCGTCATCTTGCCCATCGACGGCGACAGCGCGGCCCCCGAGATCGCAACCGCCGCCGGGACGGTGATGTCGGATGCCTTCAGGCCCACCGCCGCCTCGAAATCGGCCGTCGGGATGGTCCCGACGAGCGGTCCACCGATCTCCTTGGCGGTGAACGTGAACGTCGTCGCGTTGCGTCCCGTCGGCGTCGCGCCCTGATCCGAGATGTTCGCCGCCGCGCACACGATCAGTTCCGGGAAGTTCGGTGGTTGCGATTGGGAGAGGCGCACCATCTGGTCGTACGGAAGCTCTTTGGCGATGATCTCGCCGTCGTCATCTCGCACGCGATGCGTCGCGAAGGCACTGGAGAGACGGCGCTTGTAATACGGATGCATGGACCACTGCGTGAGATCCGACAAGACGTACACCCCACCGAACGCGACCGCGAGGATCGCCCACCTCGTCGCGTCGCTCCAACGCCACCCCTCGTACGACGCGTCGTTCAGGAAGATAATGAAGACCAAGAACAGCGCGACCGGTGCGACGACGCCGCCGACGATCGTCGCGATCCGCGAGCGGGCCTTCGCGACGAGAGCTCGGATCGTTCCCGTTGCAACCCCGCTGGCGAGGATGCCCGAGATCAGCTGCAGCAGCCGCGACGCTTGCGTTTTCGGTGTGCCCGACTCGGCCACTCCCATCGCTTCACCGGCCGGCGCGACGAAATCGCGCAGCAGATGAACGACCCACGGAAGGCCGATCAGGACGGCGAAGATCCCGGCACCCACCAAGAGGAAACGCGTCGACCACGTCGAGACGAACTGACGCGTCCGTTCCTGCAGGCGGAACATCAGCTCGAGCAGCGTCCCGTACAGACCGAGCGCGAGCGGCGCGATCGCGGCCGCCCACATCCACGGCCTCACCGACGTGTACGCGTCGACCACGCTCAATCCCGGATGGAGCCCGGCGGCGTACGCCCATCCCAGCACGCGCGCCGCGAGGAACAGGGCTACACCGATGAACGCGATGTTGACGACGAGCCCCATCAGTACCCGGAGCATGATGCGGACCTTCCCGGCGAACCCGGGTGCCATGTAGGAGCTGTGGCTGCGCAGGAACTGTTCCTCGGGAGAACCCTTCGCGTAGATGGGCTTGTCGAGGAGCTCGGGTTCCGTCTGCGCCGCGATGATCGCGTGCGACGCCGCGATGTACGACCCGCCGGAGACGCCCGCGAGGTAGCGCGCCTCGTCGAAGATGCCCTCCTCCTTCAGCACCTGCAGGGCGCCGAGGTTGTACGAAGCCGACCGGATACCGCCCCCGGAGCAACAGATCCCGATCTTGTCGTCCGCCGGATCCTCGAGCGGCCCGACCGGTGAAGGACGTTGCTCGCGCTGCACCCCCAGCAACGAGTCCGCGAGCTTGCGTTTGGCCCCGCGAGGGTCACGGAGTTGGGTCGCGATGGGGACGGATTCCATGGGCGAACCTCCCGGGTGCGTTACTGGTGTTGCAAAAGTTGCAACGTGATGTTTGTAGTAGCACCCACGAGAGGTCAGCGGAAGGGGAACGTCACGCGGTTACACGCACCGCGCTCGAAGTCGCGTCACGAATGCCGCAGGAGCGAACAAAAAGGATGACGGGTCGGGGCGAGCGGGTCGGGACCCGGGCGTTTACTTCTTCTTCTTCGGTGGGGTCGCGGTATAAGCCCACTCCGCGTTGTAACCGCTGCCGATCGCGAGACATATCAACGCCAGCGTCGACTCCTTCGGAACGATCCCTTTCTCGCCGCCGGCCTCGCGCGTCAGGTACGCGCTGCTCTCGACGATCCCACCCTGCATAGCGGGGTCGGCCGGATCGATGTGACCGGGATCGACGTAGAAGGTCACGTCGAGGTCCTCGGTCCCGGCTCCGCCGGCGGTGACGTCGACCTTGAACTTGCCGTTCCACGTGGTCTTGTCGATCTCGATCATGCTGCCCATCGGCCCCGCGGTGGCGCCGCCGGAGAAGATCCAGAAGCGCCGCGCCCAACCGGTCCAGCAACCGCCGGTCGTCTCGCCGTTGGGGCCGGGGCCGGGCAGGAGCACCGTGCCGGTCTCCTTCTGCGCCGGCATCCGGGCCTCCGCCGCCGGCGGTACCAGCGCCGCCGCCAGCGCACCTACCAGTACGAGCGTGATCAGGCGTTTCATCGTCTACCTCCCCAGGTCTTTCCTTGAGGTTTCGCCCCCCCGTCTCCGCCTCCTCCACGCGGATACGCCCGCGGGACCGGGTATGAACGGGCCTTATGAGAGTCGTGTTCGTCAGTGGACCTCGCACCGGCGACGAGATGGAGGTCGACCGGGAGCTCACCGTAGGTCGCGAGGGCGCCGATCTCGAGATCGAGGACACCACGGTGTCGCGGCGTCACGCCGCGTTCCGCCCCACCGACGAGGGCGTCGAGATCGAAGACCTCGGCTCGACCAACGGCACCTTCGTGAACGGCGCGCGCGTCACCTCTCCCACCGTGCTGCAACCCGGCGACTTCGTGAGCATCGGCAACTCGACCTTCGAGGTGCGCGGCGACTGGCGCTCGGCGGAGACGGAAGCCGTCGCGGTTCCGCCGATCGCGACCCCGGAGCAAGAGCACGCGACGTCGCCGATCTCGGCCGACGAGATCCGTGCCACGCGTTCGGCCATCCCACGCAAGTACATCGCGATCGCGGCGCTTGCGGCATTGCTGATCGCTGCGCTCGTCTACTTCTTCACCGGTTCGGAAGCGGGACTCGCGAGCCGGGCCGATGAGTTATGCCGTCGCGAGCGCCGCGCTCTCGGCGACGTCCCCTTGAGCGGGAACGTCCTACAGGAGAACGCGCGTCGCATCGCGTCGGTCCGCGTGCAGCTCCGCAAGGCGATGAGCAGGCTCGACGGCGCGCGCGATGCGGACGCGTTCTCCAGGTTCCTGGAGCGCTATGCGGAGACCAACGGGCGACTGCGAAAACTCGCCAACCTCCCGCGTCGAGCGCGGCCCGGCGTCTTGAGACGGAACGCGACGGCGGTGCGCGACGCGTCGAGCGCCGATGCACG
This sequence comes from Actinomycetota bacterium, assembly GCA_050694015.1. Lineage (GTDB taxonomy): Bacteria > Actinomycetota > CADDZG01 > CADDZG01 > WHSQ01 > JBOGWY01. The sequence continues at coordinate 26,942 of JBOGWY010000009.1, forward strand.
CGCTGCCGAAGAGGCAGGTCTAGACGAGTGCGGAGGCCTCCCCGTCTAGTGGGCTGTCCACTAGGGCTCGTATAGCCCGAGCCATTCTTTGAGTGCCAGCACGCGCGCGACGGCCTGGTCGATCCTCCGTTCCGGGAGCTTCCCCTCGCGCACCGCGGTGCGGACGCTGCGAGCGCACGCACGCGCCCGGTACACGTTGCCGGTGATGAGCGCGATGTCGACCCCGGCCTTGATCGTCGCCTTGCACGCGCGGTCGACGTCGCCGTCGAAACGCCACGCGACCGGCTCCAGCGCGTCGCTGATCGCGACGCCGGTGAAGGCGAACTCGTCGCGTAGCCTGGTCGTGGCGATGTAGTAGCTGACCGAGGCCGGGATGCGGCCCCCGTCGTTCAGGTACATCCCGTGGCTGAGCATGATCATCCTGATCCCGCCCTCGACCGCGGCATGGAACGGCACCGCGTCGACGTGATGGAGCTGCCATTTGGACCGGCGGATGTAGGCGCGTCCGTAGTCGGAGTTGACGGACGCCCCGCCGAACCCAGGGAAATGCTTCGTGGCCGCTGCGACGCGCCTGCTCTGGAGACCGCGACCGAACGCCCGCGCCAGGCGTGCGACCTTGTTCTCGCCCGGCCCGAAGCTGCGCGAGCGCATGACGTGCTCGGGAGGGAGATCCAGGTCACCGACGGGGGCGAGATCGATGTTCACACCGGCGCGCCGCAGCGCCCCGCCGGTCGCGCGGCCCTGGTCGTAGGCGACCGAGGTCCGACCGATGCGTCCCATCTCGGGGGCCGAGTACCGGGGCGGCATGTCGTCGAAGCGCTTGACGACGCCACCTTCCTGATCCACCGCGATCAAAGCTCCGGCGCGCAGGCTGCTGCCGCGCCGCGCGGCGGCTTGTATCTGATCGGTGAGACGCGCGAGTTGCGTCCTGTTCGAGTAGTTGTGATCGAACAGGATGACGGCGCCGAGGTGCTGTCGCGCGATCACGTCGCGTTCTTCGGCGGTGAGGCTCCGGCCCTCGACACCGAACATCACGAGTTGTCCCACCTTCTCGCGCAGCGACATCCGGGGCACCTGTTGCTCGGCCGCGGATGACGCAGGAAGCGCGGTGGCGACGGTCATGGCACCCGCGATGATGCCGAGGAGGGTCCGGGGGCGTCGCATGGGCACGGATGGTAGAGCCGATGGGGTAGACAGGGGGGTCTGGGGGGACGATAGCGAAGCTTGCGAGCGGGTCCCCCCAGATTCCGTAGTACAAGCAGCGCTTCAGCGCAGCTTGTACGAAGGAGGAAGCGGAGAGGGAGGAATGCTCGAGTTCGACCACGTCATCGTCGCCGTGCGAGACCTCGCCGCTGCCGCCGAGCGCTTCCACGCCCAGTACGGGCTCGCGTCGCTCCCCGGCGGTCGACACACGGGCCTGGGCACGGGCAATCGGATCGTCCCGCTCGGCGCGGCCTACGTCGAGCTGATGGCCGTCGTCGATGAGGAGGAAGCCGCGGCGAGCGCACTCGCGGCGTGGGTCGGCCGCATGACGGAGGCGGGCGACCGGCTCGCCGCGGTGTGTCTGCGCACCAACGACATCGAGGGGGCCGCCGACCGGCTCGACACCACGCCGATCCCGATGCAGCGCGCGCAGCCCGACGGAGTGGTGCTGACGTGGCGGCTCGCCGGACTCGCCGATACCCTCGAGGATCCCTCGCTTCCTTTCTTCATCCAGTGGGACGACGTCCCGATCGACCAGCTCCCGGGCAACAGCGAGGCACCCCACCTCATCGAACCGCTCGGCATCGACTGGGTCGAGATCGCGCAGGACCCGCAGAAGATCCACCAACGCACGGGCGCCGACCACCTCAACATCCGCATCGCCGACGGCACCCCCGGACTGAGAGCGGTCGGCATCGCGACGACCGACGGGGTCGTTACGATCACCGGCTAGCCGTCCTCGTCGGCACCCGATGAGAGGCCGCACGAGGAGGTTCGATGTCCGCATCCGCCACCCCACCCGATAGGTCCACGCTCGCCGCGTTCATAGGCGCGGTCCTGATCGGCGGGACGAACTTCGTCGCGGTGCGCTTCAGCAACGAAACGCTCGATCCTTTCTTCGGCGCGGCCTTGCGGTTCGGGGGCGCGGCGGCGCTCCTTTACGTCATCGCCGGGACGAGAAGGATCCCGCTGCCGAGCGGGCGCGCGCTCCTCGGTGCGTCGCTGTACGGCTTCCTCGGCTTCGGGGTGGCGTACGCATCCCTGTACTACGCGCTCGTGGGGCTCCCGGCTGGGACCGCGTCGGTGTTCCTCGCGGTCGTTCCGTTGCTCACGCTGATCGTCGCGGTCCTTCATCGACAGGAGCGTTTCACCGCGCGCGGTGCGATCGGCGGGGTCCTTGCGATCGCTGGGATCGTGCTGCTGTCGGCGGGCTCTTTGAGCGGTGATCTCGAGCCGGTCTACCTCGTTGCCTCGTTCGTGGGATCACTCGCCATCGCGGAGTCGAGCGTGGTCGTCAAAGGGTTCCCGCGGTGGGATCCGATCACCACCAACGCGGTCGGCATGACGGCGGGGACGGCCTTCCTGATCGTGATCTCGCTGCTCGCCGGCGAACGGTGGGAACTGCCCGGCGAAGCAGCTACCTGGCTCGTCACCGCGTGGCTCGTCGTGGCAGGTTCGGTGGGGTTGTTCGTGCTGTTCCTGTACGTCATCGGTCGGTGGACGGCGTCCGCGTCGGTCTACGCCCTGACGCTGATGCCCGTGGTCGCAGTGACCCTCGGTGCGTTGTTGCTCGACGAAGCGGTGACGCTCTACGTCGTCGCCGGCGGCGCGATCGTTCTTGCCGCCGTCTACATCGGCGCGCTGTCGCAGCCGGCCGCGCCGGCTACTCCAGAAGTCCCGCCTCTCGAGCCGCAGCCTCCGCGTCGTTGATGTCGCGCTCGATCATGTCGAGTCCTCCGGCCCAGAAGGACTCGTCGGCGAGATCGCAGTCGACGAGTTGCGCGAGCTCCTCGGGCGATCGAGAGCCGCCGGCCGACAGCATTTCGATGTAGTTCGGCACGAACTCCGGCCCCCGCTCCTCGTAGAGGCTGTAGACCGACGTCGCGAGCAGGAACCCGAACGCGTACGCGTATACGTAGCCGGGCACGTGGATGAAGTGCGGCACGTACGACCACCATGTGCGGTAGTCATCGCCCAGTTCGACCGCGTCGCCGAGCATCTCGGTCTGCGTCTCGATCCAGAGGTCGCCGAGGCGCTCGACCCCGAGCTCGCCCTCCGACCGGCGCGCGTTGTGAACGCGATCCTCGAACTGGTTCATGGCGACCTGCCGGAACACCGTTGCGATCGCGCCCTCGACCTTCTCCGCGAGCAGCGAGAAACGCGCGACCGGCGACTCCTCCAGCTGCAGGAGGCGCTTGAACACGACCGTCTCGCCGAACACGGACGCGGTCTCGGCGACCGTCAGCGGCGTCGTGTGGTGGAACGGCCCCTGGCTGCTGCCCAGGGCTTGGTGGACACCGTGGCCGAGCTCGTGCGCGAGCGTCAGGACGTCGCGCCGCTTGCCGGTGTAGTTGAGGAGCACGTAAGGGTGATGCGACGACACCGTGGGCGCACAGAACGCCCCCGGGACCTTGCCGGGCCGGGCGTCCACGTCGATCCACCGTTCGTCGAAGAAGCGCCGCACGACGGTGCCGATCTCGGGCGAGAACGAGTCGTAACACTGCTGCACGATGCCCTCGGCCTCGGGCCACGACACCTCGGCGTCGTCGTCTGTGATCGACGCCATGCGGTCGTAATACGCGAGCTTGTCGACGCCGAGCAGCTTCGCCTTCAACGCGTACCAGCGTTGCGCAAGGGCGTAGCGTTTGCCCACCGCCGATACGAGGGCCGCGACCGACTCGTCCGAAGCTTCCTGCGAAAGGTTGAAGCTCTGCAGCCATGTCTCGTAACTGCGGAGCCGGTCGGTCGCCGCCTTGTCCTGCAGCAGCATGTTGTAGATGAACGTGCGCGTCTTTAGTCCGCCCTGCAACGCCTCGGTGATCGCGGTGGCGGCCGTCCGGCGCTCGTCGCGATCGTGCGACGACAGCTTCGACAACGCGATCTCGAGCGTCACGGTCTCGCCGTCGATGGTGACCTCGAGCGCGGAGGTGAGATCGCTGAACAACCGTTGCCACGCGGCGGTCGACGTCACCGACTTCTCGGCGAGGATCCGCTCCTCGGGCTCGGTCAGCAGGTGGTCGCGGAATCTCCGGAGGACCTCCAGGTGGTGGCGCGCGAACGCGAGCGACTCATCGGCGAGGAGCTCTTGCGCGGTTTGGTCGGGGACCGCCGTCCATTCGAGTTCGAAGAACAAGAGCACCGTCGCGATCTCGGTGGCTCGCTCTTGGACCTTCTGCATCAGAGCGCCGTTGCGCTCGTCGGACGTGTCGGCCGAGAACGCGAGGTTGGCGTACGAGCCGGCGCGGCCCACGAGCTCGCGGATCTCGCCGTATTCGGTCATGAAGTCGACGAGGTCGGGGGCGGTGAAGCCGGCGATGCTCCCCTTCTTGCCGGCGAGGGCTTCGGCTCTCGTGAGAGCCTCGTCGAGCAGTGCATCCACCCCGGCCTCGCCGCGGCCGTCGACCAGGGTGTCGATGTTCCAGGTCAGTTCTTCCTTCAACATCCCGACAGGGTAGATGAACGCGGGCGCTTAGGGCGCAGGCGACTCCCAGATGGTCGGTTCGTCTCGCATCGCGTAGGAGCGGAGGAGTTCCACCGAGATCTCGGCCGGGGCGGTGGATTCGATGAACTCCAGGAGTAGCTCGCTGAAGCGCTCGGGCTCCTCCTCGTGGGGGAAGTGTCCCGCCTCCTCGAAGACCTCGAAGCGGCTCCCCGGGATCAGATCGTGGGCCGCCGCGCCGTGGCGGACCGGGATGAAGCGATCCCGTCGTCCCCACGCGATCAGTGTCGGGACGTGGCCCGCGAGGTAGAGACGGTCGGTCGCGTCGATCCGCTGGCCGCGCCAGTCCATCACGCTGCGAGCGGTCGCGACGAAGGCCTTGCGGGCGGCGGCATCGTCGAGCGAGAAGAGGTGGTGCGCCACGCTCGTGGCCGACCGGCGATAGCCGACCCCGGCGCGCTGCAGGCGGCGCCACAGCGAGCGGCCCGTCCTGCGCGCGCGTTCGCTGGTGATAGCGGAGACCACCAGCGACGCACCCGGAAGGGTCGCGGCCCGCAGGAACGGAGTCACCTCGGGACCGAGACCTCCGCTGTCGACCAGCACCAGCCGCTGACAGCGCTCCGGGAACTGGTACGCGAACTGCATCGCGATGCCACCGCCGAGCGAATGCCCGACGATCGTCGCCGAGGGGATCTCGAGGGCCTCCATGAGGTCGCGCACGCCGGTCGCGTACGCGCCCAGCGAGTAGTCGCCGCGCGGTTTGGCGGAGCGCCCGTGGCCCAGCAGGTCGGGGGCCACCGCGTAGCACTTCTTACCGAGAGCGGGCAGGACGCCGTTCCACGTGTCGAAGCTCCCCGCGATGCCGTGCAGAAGGATCACGGCCGGTCCGTCGCCGCAGCGGCGGAACACGATCTCGTTGGAGTGCCAGCTGACCTTCTCGGTCGGGATGTCGGTGTCTTCGATGTAGTTCACTTTGGATTCAGACCCCTTCTTCGATAGGTTCGGTCGGCGCGACTCGCGCCGCCGCCAGGGCCGCGATGTCGGCATCCAACTCTTGCACTCGCTCGGCTACGCGGCGCGCCATCACGGCCTCGGCGCCTCTCGTCCTCAGGAAAGGGAGTAAGGCCGGGATCAGCGCCGCGGACCGCGGAACGAAGACGCGGCGGGAACGCCGCTCGATCGCGTTGGCCAGCGCGGCGGCGCATCGTTCCGGCGACGTCGTAGCGCGCGCCGGCCACGGCATCTCGGCGCGCATGCGACGGAACGAGGGCAACGCTCGCTCCGCCTCGCGGACCATGTCGGTGTCGATCCAGCACGGGTGTGCGCTCCCTATCGCGACGCCCGTTCCCGCGATCTCCAGGCGAACCGTCGAGACGAGCGCATCGAGCCCGGCCTTCGCGGTGGCGTACGCAGCTGCCCCGGGTAACGGTACGAACGAAGCGAGCGAGGCGACGACGAGCGCATAGCCGCGCGCCGTGGTCAGATACGGCAGGGTCGCCGCGAGGGTCCGATAGACCCCGTTTACGTTGACGTCGATCGTCCGGGCGAACGCGTCGGGGTCGGCGGTGCGGACGGTGCCGTAGTTCACGATGCCGGCATTGGCTACGACCGCATCGATGCGCCCGAACCGCGCGACGGTCCCTGCCACCGCCGCCAGGAGCGCGTCGTCGTCCGTGACGTCGGCTTCGAACCAAACGTGACGCTCGCCAAGCCGTTCGGTCAGCGCGGCCATCCGGTCGGGCTCGATCCCGATCATCGCGACGTGGGCGCCGCGCGCGGCGAGCTCGTTGGCGGTCGCGGCCCCGATCCCCCGCGCCGCACCGGTCACGACCACTACCCGATCGCGCATGCTGTTCACGTCGACGCGACCTCACGGTGGGTAGCGGGTTCTTCGACCAAGTCACGACGTCGCGCCCGCGACACCAGCGGTTGAACGAGGTAGTCGTTGAGATCGCACCGGCGCAACATCCGCTTGAAAGTGAACGTGAAGGTCGGCCATAGCGTCGTGTTCCGGCCGCGCGCATCGAGGTACCAGCTCACGCATCCACCCGCGTTCCACACCGTGCCTTCGAGGTCGCGCTGCAACGCTTCGTTGTAACGGCGTTGCACCTCGGGCCGGGGTTCGATCGTCCCCAGACCGCGCTCTTTCATCTGTCTCAGCGCATCCATCAGGTAGTCGACCTGAGCCTCGATCATCACCACGATCGAGGTGTGGCCGAGCCCGGTGTTGGGTCCCACCAACAAGAACAGGTTGGGGAAGCCGGTCACGGTCAGACCGTGGAGTGCCGACATCCCGTCGGCCCAGTGCTCGGCCAGGGTGCGGCCGTCGCCGTCGAAGACGTACTGCGCCACGGGTGGGTCGGTCACTCGGAATCCCGTACCGAAAATGATCGTGTCGACGGGATGCTCGACGAGCCGTTCGCCTTGCCTCGTCACGACCGCGTGTGGACGCACCTCGACGATCGGATCGGTGACGACATCGACGTTGTCTTGCGTCAGCGCGGGGTAGTAGTCGTTGCTCATCAGGACGCGCTTGCAACCGAGGCAATAGCGCGGCCTCAGCTTCTGTCGTAGCTCGCGGTCGGGGACCTGCTTTCGTAGGAAACGCATCGCCTGCGGCTCGGCGATCTGCATGATCGCCGGGCGAACGGTGAAGCCGAACACCCACGTTTCGCGGCCCCAGTAGATCGCCGCGCGCGCGAGCTTCTGCACGAGCGGAACGTGCCGGTACAACCACCGTTCGAAACGACCGAGGTTGCGGTTCCGACGCGGTAGCACCCACGGAGGCGTCCGCTGGAACAACGTCATGCGCGCGGCCTCGCGTTGCACGTGCGGAACGAACTGGATCGCCGACGCGCCGGTGCCGATGACCGCCGCGCGTTCGCCGCTCAAGGCGTGATCGTGACGCCACGTCGCGGAATGGAACATGGTCCCCTCGAAGCGATCGAGGCCGGGGATGTCCGGGATGCTGGGCTCCGACAATCCTCCCGTGCCGGCAACGACGACGGATGCGCTTAGGGGGCCGCGCGTGGTCTCGAGTCGCCACAGCTGCGCGTCCGCGTCCCAGCGCGCCGACCGCACGCCGGTGCCGAAGGCGATGTGGGGCATCAGTCCGTGCGCCGCGGCCGTCTGTTTCATGTAGCCGAGGATCTCTCCTTGCGGCGAGAAGCTCTGACTCCAGTCCGGGTTCGGCGCGAACGAGAACGAATAGAGATGGCTCGGCACATCGCACTCGCAGCCGGGATAGGTGTTGTCGCGCCATGTGCCGCCGAGCTCGTCGGCGCGCTCGAGCACGATGAAGTCGCGGCCCGCCTCCTTCAGGCGGACCGCGGTGGTCAAGCCGGCGAAGCCGCTCCCGATCACCGCGACGTCGATGTGCGCGGGCACCGTCGCGGGCGCCGTCCGTTCGTGGATCTGCAGTGCCATCGAGGTTCCTCGGTTAGGTGTTACCGTCGGTAACTATACTACCAGTAACCTACCGGAGGTAAACTTGGCGGTGTGAGTCCCGCGCTGGATGTCCCCACCCGCCGCCGGCTCCCCCGCGACGAGAGGAGTCGCCAGCTCCTCGACGCGGCCGAAGACGTCTTCGCCGCCCGTGGGATCGCGGCGACCACGATGGAGGACATCGGCGAGCGAGCAGGGGTGACCAAGCCCGTGCTCTACGACCACTTCGGCTCGAAAGACGGCTTGATGGCCGCATTGATCGCGCGCCGCGGCGCGGAACTCCGTGGGGATGTCGAGGCCGCGCTCGAAGGCTCGGATGGTCCCGACGATGCTCTCGCGCGGGGCATCAACGCGTACTTCGAGTTCATCGAACGGCACCGCGACGCGTGGTCGGCGCTGACGCGCGAGACGGCAACCACCACCGCCGCGGCCGAGGCGCTCGAGGAGATCCGGAGCGACCAGGCGAGCTTCATCACCGAGCTGATCGTCGCCGACTATCCCGACGCGGGGCACACTCGCGCGTCGACGTACGCGCAGATCGTCATCGGAGCGTGTGAGCGGTTGGCGACATACACCGCGGCGGGAACACCAGCGAGTGCACAAGAGCTAACCGTTCACGTCATGGATGTGATCTGGACCGGCTTCGCCGCGCTGCGCGCCGGAGGAGGAAACAGAAGCGCCTAAGGGCTGAACGGATTCGTGCCCGAGTCGGGCCGCCGGTTGCGCAGGAAGCGCTCGACCTCTTCGCCGATGTTGTCCGGCCCCGGGATCTGCTCCTCGCCCACGAGGCCTTCGAGTCGTTCCAGGTAGGCCGAGGCTTCGGGGTTGTCGGCGAAGAGTTGCGCGAGCCCGGCACGCTGAGCGGCGTCCTCGTCCTCGAGTGCTCCGGCACCGATCGTCACGGCGAGATGCGATTCCACTTTGCGGACCAGCGCGATCGCGCCCGCCGCGAACGGGGTGGCGTAGTGCGGGACCTGGGCCCAGAAGCCGACGGCCGGGATGCCGTTCTCGGCCATCGTCCACTCGATCAGGCTCACCGCCGCGGCCGGCACGCGCAGCAGGCCCTGGTTCGGGGCAGCCTCGCGCATCATGTCCGAAGACGATGCCGTCATCATGACGGGCGTGGGGGCGGTATGAGGGACCGCGGTGGGGATCGCGCCGAGCGACACGTGTTCGACGATCCCGAACCGCAGCGCGAGCTTGTGCACGTCGGCGGCGAACTCGTTCCAACGGTAGTCCGGCTCCGGGCCCGTCAGCACGAAGACGTCGCGCTCCGGCAACGCGCGTTTCGTCAGTGTCATCCGCGGCCACACGAACTGCTTGGGGATACCGTCGACGATGTCGAGTACGGGCCGATGACTACGGAAATCGAACAGTGCATCGGCGTCGAAGGTCGCCGCCACCTCACCACCTTCGGCGATGTGACGAGCGGCCGAGGTCCCGGCGCTGCCGGCATCCACCCAATCCTCGAACGACACGATCAGAGCTGGTGCGCGCGCGGCGCCCGGTTCGTTCACGATCTCGTACGTAGGCATCGCGTCGAGACTAGTGCGGTACTAGATATAGGGCGACTCGGTCGCCTCGCGCACATTCCCGTCGGCTTCGAACACCAGGAAGCGGTCCATCGTCTGCATGAACCAGCGGTCGTGCGTGACCGCGATCACGGTTCCACGGAACTGGTCGAGGCCGTGTTCCAACGCTTCCGCCGAGTCGATGTCGAGGTTGTCGGTCGGTTCGTCCAGCAACAACATCGTCGGGCTCGCGTGCTCCATCAACAGGATCTGGAAGCGCGCCTGCTGGCCCCCGGATAACAGATCGAACGGTGTCGTCGCCGCTCCGTGCAGCTCGTAACGCTTGAGCCCGGACATCGCGGGGCCGCGCTGGATCCCTTTGGCCATCAGGATGTCTAGGATCGCGCGGCCGGCAAGCTCGGGCCGATCGTGCGTCTGCGAGAACAGGCTCGGCGCGACCCGTGCTCCGAGCATCCAGTCGCCCTCGTGCTCGAGCGGCTCCCCCGCCAGCAGCCGCAGGAAGTGGCTCTTGCCGCTGCCGTTCGGCCCGACGACGCCGATCCTCTCGCCGTAGTAGAGCTCGGCATCGAACGCGTCGAAGATGCCGGGCATCGTCAGTCCTTCGGCACGGAACGCGATCTTTCCCGTGCGCCCGCCCGAAAGCTGCATGCGGATCTTCTGCTCGCGTGTCTTCTCGCGCGGCGCGCGCTCGGTCTCGAAGCGCTTGAGCTTCGTGGCCGCCGACTGCGCACGGGACGCGAACTTCGAATTGAGGGCCGCGCGGCGCTTCATCTCCTTCATCGATTCGTAGAGCTGCTGCCTCCGCTCCCGGTAGCGGCGATGCTCCTCGTCGATCTTGTCGATGCGGTGCTCGCGTGCGGCCTGATAGGTCCCGAAGGACGCATGGTGGGTCCACGCGCCGTGCGCTTCGATCGTCACGACCGCGCGCGAGGTCTCGGCGAGCAGCGTGCGGTCGTGGCTCACGTAGAAGATCGTCTTGCGGGACGCGTTCAGCGCATCTTCGAGCCAGACTTTGCCCGCTATGTCGAGGAAGTTATCCGGCTCGTCTAGCAGCAACACGTCCGCGTCGGATCGCAGCAGGAACTCCAGTGCGATGCGCTTCTGCTGGCCTCCGGAGAAGGTTGTGAGCCGGCGATCGGCGACGGTTCCGTAACTCAAGCCGGTAGCCGCGTTCGTGCAGATGTCCCACAGGACCTCGGATTCGTAGCCGCCGGCCTCGCCCCACGACGTGAGCGCGTCCGCGTATGCGACGTGGGCGCCGGGGTTGCTTGCCGACGCGACGGCGCGTTCCGCACCTACCAGAGCGAGGGCCGCGTGCCGGATGCGGTCCGAAGACAGCTCGATGAATAGCTCGCGGACGGTGACGGCGCCGAAGAACTGCGGCATGTACGCGACGCGGCCCTCGACGCGAACCTGGCCCGCACTCGGTTTCTCGATCCCGGCGATCAGTCTCAGCAGCGTCGTCTTGCCGGTCCCGTTGGTGCCGACCAGGGCGACGTGCTCGGTGTTCCCGACACGGGCGGAGATACCCTCGAAGAGCACCCTTCCTCCGGGGATCTTGTAGGCGGCGTCGGAGATCTCGATGAAACCCATGGCCGACCCATATTGAGGCAGCCCGCGGGCTATCGACAGGGGGTTCGG
>JBOGWY010000010.1:0-11114 GCA_050694015.1 Actinomycetota bacterium
AGGTCGATGCCGGTGGCGGCGGTGTTGCCGCTGATGTCGACGCTGTCCCCCGCCGACGTGAGTGCGGACAGGTCGATGCCGGTGGCGGCGGTGTTGCCGCTGATGTCGACGGCGCCTCCGACCTCGGTCAGTGCCGGTAGGTCGATGGACGTTGCGGCGGTGCCGATCAGCGAGAGATCGCCGCCGATGCTGCCCACTCCCGAAATGTGCACGGCGGTCACGTTCGGATTCCCCGTGACGAGGAGGTCCCCGGTCACGTCGGTGAGCGACGACAGGTCGAGGGTCGTCATGACGAGGTTCCCGGAGATGTCGATGTTGCCGCCCACGGCAGCGAGCGCAGAAAGGTCTACGACGAGGAGATCGTCGTTGTCGGTGATCGTGGCATCGACGCCGACGTCGGTGAGGTTCGGGATGACGAGGAAGTCGCGCCCGTCGACATTGACCATCAGGACGCTCCCGGGGACGTTCGTGAGCGCGTCGAGGAATCCCTGCGAGGTGAGCAGGTCGATGATGACGTCGTTCGACTCGAAGGTGAGATCGACTTGCGTGGCCGTGTAGGTCGGCTCGAAGGTGCCGCCCGGCGTGGTGGCACCCGTCACCGTCGCGAACGTGCCCGACCCGCTTCCTCGGGTCAAGACCGTGACCACGTCGCCTAACTGCGGGGTGAAGCTCGGAGCGTTGGCGATGGCGAGGGTGCCGTCGAGCGTGGCGCCGTTGGTGACCGCGAGCCGGTCATACCCATCGGGGTCGCCGGTGCCGAGTGCCGTCCCGGCGATGTCGACCTCGAGGGTCCCGCCCGGCCCCTGCGCGTAGCTGCCGATCGACAGTGCCCCGCGTGCGTTCGCGCCGCCGGGGGCGACTGTGCCGCCGTCGTTCTGGACGGCGTCGGTGACGCTGCCCCGCCCGGCGAGTACCCCGCCGTCCATGAAAACGTTGGCGTTGAGGATCGCTCCCGCGGCGATGTCGATCTCTCCCGAGTTCTGTCTCGTGGTCGGTGCGCGCAGCGTTCCGGCCTGAACGTTCACGTCGCCGTTGTTGAAGAAGATGGGATTGAGGGTCGTCACGAGCGATCCGCTCTTGGTGATCGTGCCGTTGTTGACGATGCGGACCGCGTCGGAGGTCGTGTTCGAGCCGATAGATCCCCCGTCGAGCAGCGGGAACGTCGCTCCGGCGGGAACGACCAAGCTGGTGATGTCGGTGCCCCCCGCGTTCATCGCGATCGACCCCGCCGTCCACGTCGTGCCGTTGCCCGGCGGGAGAGTGAGATCGAAGTCGCCTCTGAGCCCCAACTGACCCCCAGCCATATCGATCGACAACGCCGAGCTCTCGCCGAAATCGATCGTGCCGGGACCGTCGAACACCGACCCGCCGACAAGGTCAAGGGTGCCCGAGACCGCGAGGCTCGACCCCGTCCCGAAGGTGATCGTCCCCGCAAACAGAACCGACTCGACCGGGATCGCCGCGCCCGCGGCGATGGTCCCGCCGGTGTAGGTGATCGTGCCGGCACCCACGATCGACGCACCGTCGGCGAGATGGTGGGCCCCACCAAGGAGCCTGAGGTGAGCGCCCGCAGACGCGCTGAAGGCACCGGTGTGGCTCTCGCCGTCGGGCGGCCCGGCGCCGAAGTTGAGCGTCCCACCCGTCGCCGACACCGTGCCGGTGTTGAGGAGTCGTGGGTTCACCTGGGTCGTGCCCGGCCCGCTCTTCGTGATCGTCCCGTGGTTGACGAGCTGCTCCGACACCGTGCTCGCCCCGATGCTCGCGCCGTCCAGCAGCGGGAAGGTGGCGCCGTCCGGCACGACCAACCGGGTCGGCCCGCCTCCTTGGAGGACGAAGTTGCCCGCGGTCCAGGTCGTGGCGCTACCCGGCCCCCCGGGCACCGTGAACGTCATGTCTTCGAATAGCTGGAGCTGACCCCACAGTCCCGGCTCGGCGACCGGGCCGAGTTCGATCCCGAGGGTGGCGCCGGAGGCGAAGCCGATCGATCCCGGACCGAAGAACTGGAGGCCGCCGGCGCCCTCGATGTCCATCGAATGCTCGACCGTCAACGAAGCGCCGGGATCCACGTCGATCCTGATGCCGCCGGTGTTGAAGCCGGGGTTGATCGAGACCGAGCCGGGATTCGGCGGCGTGGAGGTGATGGTGACATTCCGGGCTGGGCCGATGAAAGCCGTGTCGTCGGGACCCGGCACCTGACCGTCCAGCTCCGGAGTGGAGATGTCGTCCCAGTTGGAGGCGAGGTTCCAGCTTCCGGTGATCGGCACGAACGTGAACGTGCGTCCGGTCAGTTGAGCCGACGCTGGTGTGAAGAGACTGGTCACGAGAGCGACGAGGACCCCGAGCGAGACCCCGACGGCCCGGCCCGCGCGCACGCGCCTTCCAACGAGTGCGCTCATCGGGTCCCTCCGATCGGCGTTCCAGAACCCGTCCGTACGATCTCCGACACGCGGTTGACGACGAAGTCGGCGCTCATCGCGGCCGCAGCCGCCGCATCGGCCGAGCTGGCCTCGTACAGCAGCAGACAGCTGGCGTCCTCGGGAACGTAGATCGCTCGGACGAAACGGACGTCGCTCGCCGCCTCGCTCGGCGCGGCGCGTGCCCGCCGGATAAGGCGATCGATGTCCTCCCAGCCCGCCTGAGGTACCGACAGCTCTACGAGGTAGCGAGCCCGATCCGGTACGGGGTTTTCGACCATGCTCCGACGCTATGGGGGCGCCCGTCGCGGCGAAACGTGGATACCCACATAGTTTGAAACCGCTAGGAGATGCTGCCCTCGGCCAGTCGGGCAACAAGCTCCGTGCGCGAGCGCGCTCCCAACTTGGCGTACACCTTTGACAAGTTCGACTCCACCGTGCGGACGGAGACAAAGAGCTGCGCCGCGATCTCCTTGTTGGAGAGACCGGTTGCCACGAGCTCGGCGACACGCTTCTCGGACGAAGTGAGTTCCCCCGAGGCGCGTGCGCGGCCGGAGACGCGGGCAAGCTCGGCCCCCGCCCTCTCCGCCCACAGGGATGCGCCGAGCGAGTCGAAGATGTCTAGCGCGGCCGTAAGCGACCCGCGGGCGGCTCCGCGTCGCTTGGCTCGGCGGTCGATCGTTCCCTGGATGAGCAGGGTTCGGCCGAGTTCGAATGGCTGTCCGAGTCGCTCGTGTTCCGCGAGCGCTCGCGCGATCGCGTCGCTCGCCCGGTCGAAGTCGCCTTCGGCAGCAGCGAGCAGGGCGGCCGACCGGGCTCCCGTCGCGAGCGCCCAGGGGCGGTCGAGCGTACGACCGCGCTCTTCGAGGATCTCGGTCAGGACGCGCGCCTGCTCGATCTCACCAAGCGCGACCAGTGCCTCGATGTCGTCCGGCAGGAATCGCACCACACCGGGGTCGCCTGGTCCGACGCCGGCGACCATCTCGGACAGGGGTCCGAGCCGGAGGTGCGCGGCCTCGGCATCACCCAGGGACAGCTCGAGGACCCCGAGCGCGGCGACGATCCAAACCATCCACGGAACCGCGCCGATCCGCCCGGCGATCGCGAGTCCCTCCTCCGCCACCGCGCGCGCCCGTTGTTCTTGTCCGAGGAGCGCGCAGACGAGGGCCTGCGCTGCGAGTGCACCCGCCTGCAGAGTGTCCAACCCGCTCTGGCGGCTCCGTTCGACCGCCTCGTCGGCGTACCGTCCGGCAAGGCTCCAGTTCCCGGCCGCCCTTTCGATCATGCTCATCGGGATCAGGATGTTGGCTGCATCCCGCTCGTCGCCCAGCTCGAGTATCGACGCGTGGAGGCGCGCGCAGATCCCTCGGGCGGTCTCGAGTTCGTCGACACACAGCGCGATGAAGGCATGGACGTAGCTCGGTCGCCATTCCAACGGAGCCTCGCCGATCCGATCCTCGAGGTCGACGGCCTGCTCCATGCGCTCGCGATCGAAGCCCATCCCAAGTACGAACTCGAGAAGGACGACCCGGGAGAGGGAAAGGGCAAGGACGCCCGGATCGTCGAGTTGCTGTGCGAGATGCAGAGAAGAAAGCGCGTGCTGGTGGGCACGCGTGATGTCCCCCGTCCCGATCACGGTGAATGCAAGGGCCTGCTCGATCTCGGCCCTAAGCCGCACGCCGCTTCCCGCCTCGGCGAGAGCCTGCTGGAGCACATCGTGCGCGGCCGGCACGTTGTCGCTGATGATCCGGGCCCGCCCGAGACGAAGGAGCAGCCTTGCGCGCTCCGTCCCGGATGGTGTGGAGCCGACGACATGCTCGAGCAACGCGCGTCCGCGCGCAGTGTTTCCCGCCGCGAGGTGGTATTCGGCGCTCCGTGCACTGCGTGCGAGGAGAACGTCATGTCGATCCTTCGGTGTGAGGCGGCAGGCATGGTCGGCAAGATCGGCGGCGGCGCCCGGCGCGCCCAGCCGCTGCGCCCGCAAGGCGGCAGCATCGAGCTCCCCGGCGATCGCTTCGTCTGAGTCCTCGGTCGCCAGCGCGAGCTGGCGCGCTCGATCGAGCGGATTCTTGGAGGCCGCCGCGAGCCGACGGTGGGCCTTCCTCCGATCGCCGGGCAGGGCCGACGTGTAGGTGACCGAGGCGAGTAGGGGGTGCGCGAATACCAGGTGCTTCCCCACGAACTCGAGCAGTCCTTGGTGCACGGCCTCGGCGAGACCCGCGCTCCCTCCCGCGGCCTTCTCGATGAGCGTCGCCGACGGTTGAGTGGTCGCGGCTGCGAGAAGCATCGCATCGCGCCCCGTTGCCGAAAGAGCTCGCAGCCGGTCACGAAGGAGAGCACCCAGCGAATCGGGCACTGCGAAATCCTCTCCCCGCGCGGGGACCCGTGCGACCTCCAGCGCGTAGAACGGATTGCCGCCCGTGATGCGTTGCAATTCGACGAGTCGCGCCCGTTCAAGGCGGAGCCCGAGGCGGGCGTTAAGAAGCGAGTCGAGCTCGCCCACCGACAAAGGGTCGACACCGATCACACTGAGTCGCTCGGACGGCACCGACCGGTGGAGGTCGAGGGGAGCGGCCGTTTCTCCCTGGCGACGAGCGACGAGGATCCGTACCGGGACCCCGTCCAGGCGACGGATCACGAATCGCAGCGCTTCGGCGCTGGGGGGATCGAGCCACTGCGCATCGTCGATCGCGATGACGAGGAGCCGTTTGCCCGCGAGTTCCTTGATCGCGGCGAGCGCCGCCCGCGCGATAGCGAGCCGGCCGAGTGCTTCGTCGGGTTCGATGCGAGCCAGCGCAGCTTCCAGTGCGATCTGCTGCAACGGTGTCAGTGTGGGAAGGATCTCGGGCAGGGTTGGCTCGAGCAGGTCCCCGAGGGCTGCGAACGGAAGCGCGGCCTCGGTCTCGCTCGGCCGGCACGCGATAACGATGTGGCCGGTCTCGCGGGCACGGTCCACTCCCCACCGCCACAGGGTGGTCTTTCCGATTCCCGGCTCACCCTCGAGCAGAAGTGTGCGCGACTCGTCTCCGACCCTGTCGATCAGGCCGGCGATAGCCTCGAGCTCAGGCTCGCGGCCGACGATCGTGGCCGGAGCCGCGGTCACCGTGGTTGCCGTCAAGCACGCACGCCCATGAAAGATCCCCCCGAATCTCTTCTCTCAGCATCCAGGATGTGACCGGGGTTGGATAGAGGCATACGTGAAACGGCGGATTCTTTCTAAGGGACGTCTGCCCCAGGCCCGCTAAAGCGGCGAGTGCCCCGGGTCGAGCGGGTAACTACTCGACTATCACGGCGCCGTTCATCCCGGGGTGGACGTCGCACTGGAAGTAGTACTCGCCCTTGTCGAGGGCCGGGATCTCGTAGGCCGTTTCGGATCCGCCGGCGATGATATCGCCGACGAACAGTTCCTCTCCGCCTTCTTGTTCGTAGATCGCGATGTTGTGCTGGACGCTGTCGGCGTTCGAGAACTGCAGGGAGGTCTCCTCACCCGCGCTCAGGGTGAGCTCGTCGGTGTTGAACTGCACACCTTCTGCGGAGACCGAGTTCGCCGCGCCGGCGCCCTCGGCCGCTTCTTGCGCGCCAGCTTCCTCCGCGGCGCCGTGCCCGGTACCGAGGTTGAGCTGGGTCAGGACGATCCCGATCAGGATCGGGTACGCGAACACCATCACGAGCTCGGGCCACGTGCGTCGCGCCGTGTCGGGCCGATTCGCGATGACCGCGCACGCGATGAGCACGTTCATGGCCACGGCGATGGCGATGATCACCGCGACCTCTTTCGGAACCGAAAGGAGGATGCGCGACATGCCGATCGTTACGACCGCGATAAGGAGCAGCGCGCCCAACGGGATGACGAACGGGAGAGGAACGCGGAAGCGAACCTCGGAACTCATGGACGTTCCCGGTGTGTGCTGGCTCATCTCTTCCTCAAGTCCCAAGCCTGGAGCTCGCGCTCGAAATCATCCCAGCCGACCTCCGGCGTCTCTGCCCTCTCTTCGCTCGCGCTCCATCTGAAGAAAACGATCGCGATCGCGACCCACAGTAGCAAACCGCCACCGATCTTCATGATCAGCCCGGCGACGCGTTGATCCGTGACGACGTCGAGGCCCCACAGACGCGGTACCGAATCGTAAAAGTGATAGATCGAATCCGAGGCGAAGGTGAGGAACGACGCCGGGACCGTCGGTACGACCGACTGCAGGAAGAGATAGAGCATCTTGGCCGGCTCCGAGAGACGGGCAGTCTCGGGTAGAGGAACGATCACCGGCCACCACATCGCCAGCGACGCCATGACGAGGACGAAGTGCACCGCGAAATGCAACGGCTCCGACCGCAGCGACGCGTCGACGAGGGCGGGCCAGTGCGTGACGACGATCACACCGTTGAACAACACGAGCGCGACGAAAGGCCGCGTCACGAACCGCACGGTCGCGAACAACCATCGCGGCGCGAGCATCCAGCGAAGGAGCCAAGCCGGGATACCCAACAGGAACAGCGGCGGCGCGACGAGCGAGAACAGAGTGTGCTGCGTCATGTGCACGCTGAACAGGAAGTTCTCGCCGAGGTCGTGGATCGGCCAGTCCGCTCCGACCCACAACGCCACGAGACCCGAGAAGAAGAACGCTTTCTGCCGCGTGGTGACGACCTCTTCGCCCGCGGGGGTGAGCGTCGGGCCCAACACCTTGAGCGCCCACACGTAGCCGAAGAAGAGCCCACCCATGACGAACCACACCGAGAGGTGAGGGTGCCAGTCGGCGAGGCCGAAAGTCGTGGACTCCACAGTGGGGCCCCTACGTGGAGAGTGCGGGGGCCGCGCCGCCGTGCGTGAAGAAGAACCACAGCACGATGCCGAAGACGGTGAACGCGAGCGCCAGGCCGACGACGAAGAACCGCTTGAAGATCGGACTGTCGAATCGCAGATGCATGAAGTAGGCGGCCACCATGACGAACTTGATCAGCGCAAAGAAGATCAGGAGCGGGACGAGGAAGGTGCGGACGGACTCGATGTAATAGATCGCGACCTCGAACGCGGTGACGATCGCGAGGATCACTGCGACCTTCACGTACGCCCGTGGTGTCGGGTGGTGCGCGAGCTCGACGTCCTCGCGAGGGGCTTCTGAAGCGACGGAGTCGGTCATGGGATCAGGTACACCACCGTGAAGATGATGATCCAGACGATGTCGACGAAGTGCCAGTACAGCCCGATCAGCTCGACCTTGTGAGCGTCCTGTTGCGGTACGCGACCCGCGAGCGACATCCCCACGAGGGCCAGGAGCATGAAGATCCCGACGGTCACGTGGGCGCCGTGGAAACCGGTCAACACGAAGAACGCGCTCCCGAACGGGCTCGTCGTAAGGGTCAGACCCTCTTCGTAGAAGGTCGTGAACTCGTAGATCTGGCCCCCGATGAACGTCATGCCGAGGAACGCGGTCGCGAGCAGCCACACACGCAGGCCGCGGTGGTCGCCCCGCTGGATCGCGGCGAGCGCCAGCACCATCGTCAGCGACGACATCAGCAACAC
Source organism: Actinomycetota bacterium (assembly GCA_050694015.1). GTDB lineage: Bacteria > Actinomycetota > CADDZG01 > CADDZG01 > WHSQ01 > JBOGWY01. The sequence continues at coordinate 7,933 of JBOGWY010000010.1, forward strand.
GAACGAGCTGACGCTCGTATACGGGATGTCGTAGATCTCGGCGGGCGCGGGTCCGCTGGCCACGCGGTTCCGGTACAGGAGATAGGTCGAGATCAGCGATCCGAAGAAGAGACACTCCGAGCCCAAAAAGGCCCACATCGCCATCTTGGTGTTGTCGAGACCGGTAGATGTGTGGTGCTCTTCCGCGGCGTGCGCCCCGGCTTCGTTGTCCCCCCGCCCGCCCATGCCGGACTGGGCAGCTACTTCATGAGTAGCCATCAGTGATGTCCTTCCGCGGCGCCGGGCTCGAGGACCCAGCCGAACAGACCCAAGAGCGTGATCAACGCGCCGACGATCACGAGCGGCAGGAAGAACACCACGCTGTAGGCCATGACGACGGCGCCGAGCGCGGCCACCACGGGGAAATACGACGGGTCGGGCAGGTGGATCCCGTGAGCTTCCTCGTCGCCCTCACCGTTCGCACCTCCCGCGAATACACGTGCTGGTTCACCTGACGGTTTCTTGATGTACTTCTTGTGCCAGTGATCGTCGCGCGCCTCGACGATCGGAACCTCCGCGAAGTTGTACTCCGGGGGCGGCGACGGCATGCTCCACTCGATCGTGCGCGCGTCCCATGGGTCCGCGCCGGCCTCTTCACGCGCGCGCCGGCTCACCGCGATGTTGATGATGAACGTGAGGACGGAGAATGCGATCACGAACGCACCGATCGTCATCACGAGGTTCCAGACGTCCCATCCCATCCCTTCGGGATACGTGTAGATGCGACGAGGCATGCCTTGCAGACCGACGATGTGCATCGGGGCGAACGTCATGTTGAAACCGATGAACCAGGTCCAGAAGTTCAACTTGCCCAGCTTCTCGCTCAACATGAACCCGAAGACCTTCGGCCACCAGTAATACAGACCGCCCATGATCCCGAACAGCGCGCCGCCGAAGAGGACATAGTGGAAGTGGGCGACGATGTAATAGGTGTCGGTCTGCTGAGCGTCGTGCGGAACGATCGCGTGCGTGACGCCGGACAGACCGCCGATCACGAACATCGATACGAACCCGATCGCGAACAGCATCGCCGTGGGGAACTTGATCGATCCCCCCCACATCGTCCCGAGCCAGTTGAAGATCTTCACCCCCGTGGGGACCGCGATGAACATCGTCGAGAGCGCGAACGCGGAGTTCGCGACTGGGCCGAGACCCGCAGCAAACATGTGGTGCGCCCACACCCCCCAACCCATGAACCCGATCGCGGCCCCCGCGAACACGATCGCGGCGTAGCCGAACAGCGGTTTGCGCGAGAACGTCGGGATGATCTCGGACACGATCCCCATCGCCGGCAGGATCAAGATGTAGACCTCCGGATGCCCGAACAGCCAGAACAGGTGTTGCCACAGCAACGGGTCGCCACCCATCGCGGTGTTGAAGAACGTGGTCCCGAACACGCGGTCGAACATGAGCTGGAACAGCGCCACGGCGATGACGGGCATCGCGAACAGCAGCAGGAACGACACGACGAGCGACATCCAGATGAACACGGGCATCCGCATGAGCGTCATGCCCGGAGCCCGCATGTTGATGATCGTGACGATGAAGTTCACGGCACCGGCGAGCGACGCAACACCCAGGACCTGGAGGCCCAGTGAGTAGAAGTCCATCCCGTGGCTGGGCAACGACGTGCTCAGCGGCGCGTAACCGAACCAGCCCCCGTCCGGCGCTCCGCCGAGGAAGAAGCTCGAATAGATGAAGATCCCGCCGAAGAGGAAGAGCCAGTAACTGAACGCGTTGAGACGGGGGAAGGCGACGTCTCGCGCCCCGATCATCAACGGGATGAAGAAGTTCATGAGCGCCACACCCATCGGCATGATCACGAGAAAGATCATCGTGATGCCGTGCATCGTGAAGAACTGGTTGTAGAGCTCCGCGTTCAGGACGTCACCGTTCGGTCGCGCGAGCTGCAACCTGATCAGGAGCGCCTCGAGCCCGCCGAGCAGGAAGAAGATGAACGCGGTGCTGCCGTAGAGGATCCCGATCTTCTTGTGATCGACGGTCGTGACCCAGCTCCAGAACCCCGTCTTCGCGGTCGGACGCGCGAACCAGCCGGTCCGAGGCGCAACAGCCGTAGCCATCAGCTCTTCACTCCTTCGTGGTTACTCATTCGAGGCTCTGCAGATACGCGACCAAAGCGTCGATCTCATCCGCGGTCAGCCCGTAATCTGGCATCTTCGCGCCGGGTTTAACGGCCGGTGGGTCGTCGAGCCATGCCGCCAGGTTCTCATCCGTGTTCCTGAACATCGCGCCTGCGAACGTGTCGCGCGATGCGAAGTGCGTGAGATCAGGTGCGGTGCGCGCCTGGGCGTCGGTTCCTGCGATCGCGTGACAGTTGATGCACTCACCCTCGAGGAAGATGTCCTCGCCCTGTTGCGCGAGCGAGTCGGTCGGGGATTCGGCCTCGGCCTGTTGGTCTTCGACCCACTGGTCGAACTCCTCGGGCGATTGCGCGTACGCGACGATGCGCATGTTCGCGTGCGATAGCCCGCAGTATTCGGTGCACTGCCCGCGGTACACGCCTTCCTTGTCGGCTTGGTAAGTCAGGTAGTTGATGCGCCCGGGGACGACGTCTTGCTTCCCACCCAGCGCCGGGATCCAGTAACTGTGGATCACGTCCTCACCCATCAGCTTGAGATAGACGGGCCGGCCGACGGGGATGTGCAGCTCGTTCGCGGTGAAGACCTCTTCATCCTCGTACTGGTACTCCCACCAGAACTGGCGCGCGATAACCGTGACCCGCAGCGAACCTTCCCGTTCCCCCGACAGATCGAAGATGGTCCGCACCGTCGGAACCGCAAGGCCGGCGAGGATCAGGGCCGGGACCACGGTCAGCAGCACTTCGACCTTGGTGTTGCCGTGGAACTGGGCCGCTTCCCGGCCCGGCCTGGCGCGGAACCTGACGATCGCGTAGACCAACAACCCCTGGACGATGACGAAGACGACCACGGCGATCCCGAAAGTGATGTCCCAGAGCGAGTCCTGGTCTCTCGATATCGGGCCCTCAGGCTTCAGGACGTCCTGGGGCGCGTCGGCGGCACACCCGACCAAGAACAATGCGACCACGCCCAGAAGCGCGATCAATAGGCGGCGTTTGGTCGTGACCGGGAGAGTACTCATAGAACGTGCGGAATATATAGGAA
>JBOGWY010000011.1:0-2511 GCA_050694015.1 Actinomycetota bacterium
GCGTAGGGCTGTGGGTTGTCGCCGGGGAGCCGCCATTCGCGCCAGCGCCGGGTGCGCGGGTCGTACATGCCGAGTTGTCCGACGTTCCATTCGCTGATCCACAGCCGGCCGTCTGAGTCGCTCCATATGCGGCGCGCGCCCTGGCTCTCGGTGGGCGGCTCGATCACTCTGGCGTCACCCGTGCGGATGTCGACGCGCGCGATATGGCTGCCGGCGAGCGACGCGTAGTAGATGTCACCGTTCGGCGTGGACGTGATGCCGTATGGACCCGGTCCCCGCGGAGCCGCGAAGACCTCAACTCTTCCGTCGCGGGGATCGACACGGCCGTAGACACCGTTCTGGCCTGTGAACCACAGCATGCCGTTACCGTCGAAGGCGGCCGTGTTGAGGTTGGCGTAGCCCGAGTCGGCCGGAAGCGGATAGCGCCTCACCCGATCGGTCTCGGGATCGACGCGCACGATCGCGTTGAGTCCCCCGTCGGTGATCCACGGCGCGCCGTCCGGCCCGACGATCACTCCATGAGGTGCCGAGCCGTCGCCGAGCGCGATGTGCCGCGTCCTACCCGTTTCGGGATCGAGGTTCCCAAGCTCTCCGGTGGCCTGCGCGGTGTACCAGACAGTGCCGTCCGGAGCGGGGGCCACATCGTGCGGGTGCGACCCGGCGGGCACATCGAATTCCCGGATCGTCACGCGGGCCGGTCGCCGCGTCGGTGACGGGCGATCCGCTGGTGACGCGCTCCCGACCGTCGGCACTCCCTGCGACGTCGATCGCGTGACCGGCGCGTCCGTCTGGCCCCCAGTGCAGCTCAGCGGTATGACGAGTACGAACAATGACAAGGGCACGCGCCCCCAGCTCCGAGTGGCATGCCTCGAACGCGGGCGGATTCCCATCATGGTCAGGCTACGACCGGCGCGGAGCAAAGGTCAGGGTTCCGGAGGTTTCAACTTGCCGGCCTTCCGGTCGGCTTTCGTCTTCGCTTGATGACAAGTCCAGCAACGCGGGTCGAGATTCGGTTTGCTCGTCGGGCCGCGCGCGGCCCGCGGTTCGACGTGATCGAACTCGGTCCGGAATCGATTGCCGCAGTCGACGCATGCCACGCCGTCGAACGCGGGCGGATCCCCCAACTCAAGTGCGATCGCGACCTCGACGGGGATGTGCTTCGTCCAGCGTTTGAAGTGGCGCAGGTCGGTCCCGTCGTAGAACACCCCGTTCAGGAACGCGTCTTCGGCGATGTCTTTCGCGACCATCGGCGCCACCGGACCGACACCCGGGATCTTGCACACCTCGCCCTTCTTCACATGCTTCCACCCGCGCTTGATGACCTCGTGGCTCACGAGCACCACCAGCTCGGGACGCTTAGCGCGGCCCTTGCCGGCCCCAGACAGGAGGGCGGCATATGCATCCGCGAGGTGGCACTCGAACGGCTCCCGGGCCGCGCCTTTCTTTCCGGCGCGGGCCAGGCGGGCGGCCTCGGCCTCTGCACGAGCGACGATCGGCGTGCCCACATGCGGCTCCATAGAGAGATGGATGTTGACCATCCCGAGGTCGTCCGAGTAGCTCCGAGCCGTCCGGGCCCACCGTTGACGGTCGGACAGATCGTGGTGCTGTTCGGCTTCTAGCTTGGTCTTGCGCGCCTTCTCTTTCAGGACGTGGAAGGACTCTGCCTGAGCGACTGCGAGTAACTCCGTCGCGGCCCCAGGGGAAGACTCTTCTGCCTTCGCGATCTCGACCGCTTGATCGAGAGAGATATCGCCATGGCGTAGCGCCTCGCTGAGATCATCCGAACTCTGGAGCGCTACCCCCGTCTTCAAGGTGTCCTTCGCCTGGCTTACCGACGTGCCCGTGACGTGTGCGAGCTCGGTCGCATCGTCGATCTTGCGCGAGAGGGCAGCGACACCGAACGCCGCCAGTCGCTGCGCCCGCGAATACGATTCCAGCCGCTCGCGCGCCTGCTGAACAGTTAGCAGCTCGGGCTCGAGGTCGGCGTTGGCCTTCTCGAGGAGCTCTACAGCATCGTCGATGAACGCAACTCGCATGCCCTCATCATGATGAGAGGGTGTGACAGCTTTTGCCCCGACTTGCCCGTTTTCGAGAAATTTCTTGGAAAGTTTCTCGACCGGGTTTCTTAGTACTGACGGTGAGCTCGCGACTCCCCAAAGTTGCCCGGATAGAGGATGAGGGCGGCGAACTTCTGGGCACCGGCCGCCGCACTCAAGCGCACCACGTAGAAGCCCGGGTTCGATTCTCGGCAGCTCACTTGATTCCACCGAACCCCGCTGACGGTCCCGGATGGTTCGCGGGATATGGCGAACATGACTAATCCGCCAGGCACCGCCGGAGGGTTGTCCCACCGGCGGTGCACTGTTTGTCTAGTCGCCTCAGTCGAACCGTGCCACCTTGAGGTCGAAGTTCGTACTGTCCCAGTAGCTCACCACGGGGTTGCCGTCGGTGCCGATGGCGATGGAGGTGTACTGGCCCACGGACCCGGCACTGTCAACGGTTGTGGGGGTG
>JBOGWY010000012.1:0-13229 GCA_050694015.1 Actinomycetota bacterium
CGCGATCACGTTCACGAACAAGGCCGCCGGTGAGATGAAGCGTCGCGTCGTCGAGCTCGTCGGGAGCGTGGCCGACAAGATGTGGGTGTCGACGTTTCACTCCGCGTGCGTGCGGATCCTGCGCCGCGAGGCCCCCCGGCTGGGGATGCGGTCGTCGTTCTCGATCTACGACGCCGCCGACAGCGATCGCTTGATCAAGGCGGTGATGAAGGATCTGTCGATCGATCCGAAGCGCGTCCCGCCGCGCGCCGTGGCTGCAGCGATCGGGGATGCCAAGAACAAGTTGACGAGTTCCGGCATGTACTCAGACTTCGCGTCGAACCCGTGGGAGCGCACGATCGGCGAGATCTATACCGAGTACCAGCGGCGGCTGATCCTGTCGTCCGCGATGGACTTCGACGACCTCATCATGCGGTGTGTCGAGGTGTTCGATCGTTTCGAGGACGCGCGCAAGGAGTATCAGGAGCGTTTCCAACACGTCATGGTCGACGAGTTCCAGGACACGAACTTCGCCCAGGCACGGTGGGCAACGCTGCTTGCGGAGAGGTGGCGCAACATCTTCGTAGTTGGCGATGCGGACCAGGGCATCTACGCGTTCCGCGGCGCGACGATCAAGAACCTGCTCGACTTCGAGCGTGACTGGCCCGAAGCGCGCGTGATAACGCTCGAGCAGAACTATCGGTCGACGCAGACGATCCTCAACGCCGCGAACGCGGTGATCGAGAACAACATCATGCGCAAGCCGAAGTCGCTGTGGACCGAGTCGACCGCCGGCGATCTCGTCACCAGGTACCACGCGCAGAACGAACACGACGAGGCGGCGTGGGTCGCCGGAGAGATCGACCGTCTCGTCGAGCACGGTTACAAGCTCGCCGACGTCGCGGTCTTCTACCGGACCAACGCCCAGTCCCGCGTCCTCGAAGAGATCTTCTCGGCCGAGAAGATCCCGTACCGGGTCATCGGAGGCCAGCGCTTCTACGAGCGCAAGGAAGTGAAGGACCTCATGGCGTGGCTGAGGGCGGCGATGAACCCGTCCGACGAGATCAGTGTCGCTCGTGCCGCGCAGGCGCCGCGGCGCGGGATCGGGGACGCGTCGCTCGGCAAGCTCGCCGACTTCGCGCGGCGGGAAGGGATCAGCCTCGGGGATGCGTTCGAACGAGCCGAGGAGGCGCCGGGTATCTCGAAGCGGGCGCTGGGTGGGATCGTCGAGGCGGCGCGGCTCTTCGCGCGCATCCGTGAGGCGGCCGAACACAAGGAACCGATCGCCGACATCATCGAGACGGCGTGGACGATCACCGGCTACATGGACGAGCTCGCGAGCGAGCGGACGTTCGAGTCTCTGTCACGGCAGGAGAACCTGCGCGAGCTCGCCGGCGTCGGACGCGAGTACGACGAGAACAACATCGACGGTTCGCTCACCGGATTCCTCGAAGGCATCGCGTTGATCACCGATACCGACACCGTCGAAGGTGAGGAAGAGGGCGTGACGTTCATGACCCTTCACAATGCGAAGGGGCTCGAGTACCCGATCGTGTTCATCCTCGGAGTGGAGGAGGGTGTGTTCCCTCACATCCGTTCGCTGGGCGATCCCGACCAGCTCGAGGAAGAGCGCCGGCTCTGCTACGTCGGGATCACGCGCGCGCGAGAACGCCTCTACCTGTTGAACGCGTGGTCGAGGAGTCTGTGGGGAGGCGTCAACTACAACCCGCCGTCGCGATTCCTCTCGGAGATCCCCGGCGAGCTGATCGCGATGACCCAGAAGAAAGCGGGTCGTACGGCCGCGGGAGGCGTGGTCGAACGAGACGCGTCGCAGTTCTCGGTGGGGCAAGAGGTCGAGCACGACCGTTGGGGCCGCGGCACGATCCTCGAGATCATGCGGTCCGGGATCGGGGGCCTGGAGGCGACGGTGAACTTCCCGAACGCGGGAGGGGAGAAGCGCCTCGATCTCAGCCTGGCCCCCCTGAAGCCGGCGTCATGAGACTCGCTGCCGTAGCTCTCGTGGCGGCGGTCTCGTGTAGCTCGGCCGGGCTCCCGGGTGCGCAGGAGCCCCTCGAACAGATCGGGCGGGCCGAACGGGTGACGCTCGAACTCGACCTCACGAACGCGAGCCGGGCCGAGGAGGCGTACTTCGCCCAGAACGACACCTACACGACCGACGTCACAGCTCTCGGCGTGAACTCGTCGGAAGGCGTCACGCTCACGATCCCCACCGCCGACACGACGACCTACTGCGTCGAGGTGACCGACGGCGAGAACACGATGCACCTGTCCAAAGAAAGTCCGTCACCCGCGGCCGGCCCCTGCTGAAGCGCTAGTTCTCGGTGATCTCTATCGATTCGACGTAGACGGGGGCGATGGGCTGCACGGCTTCGATCGGCTCGCGGCCCCCCCTCGTCTCCAGGTTCGATATCTCGCGCAGCACCTCGTAGCTCTCTTCGCCGACGACGCCGAAGATCGAGTACGCGAGCTGGTATCCCGCCGGGCGGTTCTCGTGCGTGACGATGAAGAACTGGCTCCCCGCACTGTCCGGACGCCCCTCGTTCGCCATCGCGACGACGCCGAAGACGTAGTCGTTCGGCTCCCCGGGCAGTTCGTCGGTGATCGTGTAGCCGGGCCCGTCCGGCTCCTCGAAGATCTCGTTGTTGGGATCGCCGGTCGCGATCACCGAGTTGCGCTCGACGCGGTAGAACGCGAGCCCGTCGTAGAAGCCTTCCGACGCCAGGAACATGAAGTTGTTGACGTTCGTCTGCGCCTGCTCCTCGAGGAGGTCGAGGACGATCTCGCCGCACGACGTGGTGATGACGGCCCCGTAGTCCACACCGTCCCGAAGCACCGTGGCCGGCTCGTCGTACTGCTGCGGTTCCGCGGCGGGCGGCTGTTCGCCGTCGCACGCGACGTCGGGACGGTCCTCCTTTCCACCGCCGGCGCCACCGCCGCCGTTCTCCGAACCCGACGCCAGCACCGCGTAAAGGAGGAAGGCAACGAGCGCGATGCCGGTGCCGAGCAGGCGGAACCTGCGGCGCCGCGCGAGCAGTTCGTCGCGGGAGAGGCCGTTCATCTGCGTCGCCACCGCTGTTGCCGGGCCGCAGCGCGGTCGTCGCCGGTGCGCTCGCGCGCGCGATCTATCGCCAGCGCGATCACCGCACGCACGGTCTCGTCGTTGAGCGGCGAGCGGATGACTGCGTCCGCGATGCCGAGGTCGTGCAGCTCGGTTGCGGTGAGGCGCAGGAAGCGAGCCGCCTGGGGGGCCATCGTCGCGTCGCGCCACAGGATCTCGGCGGCCCCCTCCGGTGCTATCACCGAGAAGATCGCGTCCTGGAAGATCAGCAACTCGTCACCGGTCGCGAACGCTAGCGCGCCGCCGCTGCCTCCCTCGCCGGTGACTATCGAGATCACCGACGCCGGTGTCTGCAGCATGGTCTCGATCAGAGCCGCGATCGCCCATGCCAGGCCCGACGCTTCCGACTCGGCGGAAGGGTCGGCTCCCCGCATGTCGACGAGCGTCACGACCGGTATGTCGAGGCGTCCCGCGATGTCCACGCAACGACGCGCCTTGCGGTATCCGTCGGGGCCGGGATCGTGATTGCGGTCCATCGCGATGACCATCGCCCGTCGCCCCATGATCCGCGCGAGTCCGCAGAGAACCGCGGGGTCATCGCTGCCCTGGCGGTCGCCGCGCAGCTCGACGAATAGCTCCGCCCCGGCGCGGATGAGGTCGACCGCCAGGGGTCGCGTCGTGTTGCGTACCGCCTCCACGATGTCCCATGCGTCGCGCTCGGCTCCGTCGTCGACGGTTGCGGGTTCGTCGACGTCGTCGGGCGCGTCGGGAGCGAGCATCTTCAGAGCCGTGGCGATGTATGCGTGCGCGTCGGCCGGCGACACGAGCTCGTCGACGAGTCCGTGCGTGTACGCGTGGTTCGCGCTGTGGGAGCCGGGTGGGAGGGGAGTTCCGGTGAAGCGTTCGGCCACGCGCGGCCCGGCGAACCCGACCGTCGCGTCTGCCTCGGCGATGGTGACGTCCGCGGTCGCTCCTAGACTCGCCAGCACTCCGCCGGTCGTGGGATGTCCCAAGATGGCGATGTACGGCTGATGCGTGCGCGCCAGTTGCAGCCGCGCCGCCACCATCTTTGGCATCTGGATCAGAGACCGCATGCCTTCCTGCATACGGGCTCCTCCCGTCGATGTGCGCAGGACGAAAGGAACGCGCCGTTCGGCCGCGCGCTCGAGCGCACGCGACAGTCTCTCTCCCGCAACCTCGCCCATGCTGCCGCCGAGGAATCCGAACTCGAAGGTCGCGAGCTCCACCGGGATCCCGCCGATCGTGGCGGGACCGGCGGTGACCGACTCGTCTGCACCGCTGTGCTCGCGCGCTTGTTCGAGCGCGGTCGCGTAGTCCGCGAAGTGCAGCGGATCACTTGTGCGCAGATCGAGATCCTGTGCTTCGAAGGATCCGGGATCGGCGAGAGACGCGGCAGTCTCGGCTCGTTCCGACAACGGGAGTTCTCCTCGAAAGGCCTGCTAGGGTCGCCACCGTAGCAAGGCAGCAACATCTCAAGGAGTAACCCACCCATGGCAGCAGGGCGACCACGGATACTCGTGGCGAAGGTAGGACTTGACGGACACGACCGGGGCATCAAGGTCGTTGCTCGCGCCTTGCGCGACGCAGGCGTCGAGGTGATCTACACGGGCCTCCACCAGACCCCCGAGCAGATCGCCAACGCCGCGATCCAGGAAGACGTCGACGCCGTCGGGCTCTCGTGCCTGTCGGGCGCGCACATGACACTCTTCCCGCGGGTCGCGCAGCTGTTGAAAGAGCAGGGCGGCGACGACATCCTCGTGTTCGGCGGCGGCATCATCCCCGATGCCGACTTCCCCGCCCTCGAGGAAGCCGGCATCAGAGCGATCTTCACGCCGGGCGCACCGACCACCGAGATCGTGGAGTGGGTCAACGACAACGTGGCCAAACAACAGGCTTAGGAGAGCGCGTGGATCTTTTCGAGTATCAGGGCAAGGAGCTGCTGCGGAAGTTCGAGGTTCCGGTGCCCGAAGGACGTGTGGCAACGACTCCGCAAGAAGCGCAAGAGGCCGCCAAAGGCCTCGGCGGTCGCGTGGTCGTCAAGGCGCAGGTCCAGGTCGGGGGCCGCGGTAAGGCCGGCGGCATCAAGCTTGCCAACTCGCCCGAGGAAGCCCGCGAGATGGCGTCCCAGATCCTCGGCATGGACATCAAGGGACACACCGTCAAGCGCGTCCTCATCGAGCGCGCCAGCGACATCGCCTCCGAGTACTACTTCTCGTTCCTGCTCGACCGTTCCGCGCGTAAGTTCCTCGGGATGATGAGCGCGAAGGGCGGCGTCGACATCGAAGAGGTCGCCGAGACCGACCCCGACGCGATCGCTCGCGTGCACGTCGACCCGTTGCTCGGCATCTCCGACTTCCACGCTCGCGCCCTCGTCTACGGAGCCAAGATCGACGAGGAGGCGCGCAAGGAAGCGATCGCGATGATCCCGAAGCTGTACCGGGCGTTCGTAGGGCTCGATGCGTCGCTCGTCGAGATCAACCCGATGATCCTGACGGGCGAGGGCCGCGTGGTCGCGCTGGACGCCAAGGTCTCGGTCGACGATTCGGCTGCATTCCGCCACCCGAACTTCGAGGAGCTGAAATCGCATCACGAGATTCCCGAACAGGAGCGCTTCGCAAAGGAGCGCGGGCTGAACTTCATCAAGCTCGACGGGGATGTCGGCATCATCGGTAACGGTGCCGGCCTCGTCATGTCCACACTCGACGTCGTCAAGGCCGCCGGTGGCGAACCGGCGAACTTCCTCGACGTCGGCGGGGGCGCGGGCGCCGAGCTCCTGTCGTCGGCGATCGAGGTCATCACCTCCAACCGCGAAGTGAAGAGCGTGCTCGTCAACATCTTCGGCGGCATCACCCGTTGCGATCTCGTCGCCGAGGGGATCCTCGCCGCGCTCGACAAGCTCGAAGTCACGGTCCCGATAGTGGTGCGCCTCGATGGAACGAACGCCGAGCAGGGTCGCAAGATGCTCGCCGACGCGCCGCACCCGATGCTGATCGCGGCAGAGACGATGCTGGGGGCCGCAGAGAAAGCGGTCGAGCTCGCGCACAAGGGGGCCGCGTAGTGGCCATCCTCGTAGACAAGGAGACGAAGCTCGTCGTGCAGGGCCTCACCGGCCGCGAAGGATCGTTCCATGCTCTCCGTAACCGGGACTACGGCACGAATCTCGTCGCCGGCGTCACGCCGGGCAAGGGAGGCAGCGACGTCGAAGGCGTACCGGTCTTCGACACGGTCGAGGAAGCCGTCGAACAGACCGGCGCCAACACTTCGATGGTGTTCGTCCCCGCCCGGTTCGCCTCCGATGCGGTGCTCGAATCCTACGACGCCGGGATCGACGTGATCGTCGCGATCACCGAGAACATCCCGGCCATGGACATGGCCCGCGCCGTTCCGTACATCCGTGCGGGCGATCGGGACTCGACACTGATCGGACCGAACTGTCCCGGCCTCATCTCGCCGGGCAAGGCCAACGTAGGCATCATCCCCGGAGAGATCTGCAAGGAAGGTCCGGTCGGGCTCGTGTCGCGCTCCGGCACCCTCACGTACCAGATCATCCACGAGCTGACCCAGCGCGGTATCGGCCAGTCGACGTGTGTCGGCATCGGGGGAGACCCGATCCCTGGAAGCGACTTCATCGACATCCTGTCGAAGTTCGAACAAGACGACGACACCGAGATGGTCGTGTTCGTCGGCGAGATCGGCGGCGACGCGGAGGAGCGCGCCGCGGCGTGGGCCGATAAGAACATGAGCAAGCCGATCGTTTCCTACATCGCCGGCTTCACCGCGCCACCCGGCAAGCGCATGGGTCACGCCGGCGCCATCATCTCCGGCTCCAAGGGAACCGCGCAGGCGAAGGCCGACGCGCTGGAGGCCGTTGGTATACGCGTCGGGCGCAACCCCACCGAGGTTGCCGACATCGTCGCGGAGATGCGCAAGGCCTCATGACTCTCCGGGAGACACAAGGCCCTCCCGGCCCGCCGTGGGATCGGGAGCTCGCCGGACGCGTCGACAAGCTTGTCGTTGAATCCGAGATCCTCGCCGGCAACCCGCTCGGCGACCCGACGGTGCGACCGCTCTACGTCTACGTGCCGCCCGGTGTCGAGGACGCGAGCGATGCACGCCATCCGTCGATCTACATGATCCAGGGGTTCACCGGCCAGGTCGATATGTGGTTCAACCGCAGCTTCCTCGAGCCGCACATGATCGAGCGGCTCGACCTTCTGTTCGCCGACGACTCGGTGCCGCGGGCGATCGTGGTGTTCGTCGACGCGTGGACGTCTTACGGCGGGTCCCAGTTCATCAACTCGGCCGGGACCGGTCGCTACCTCGATTACCTGTGCGATGAGGTCGTGCCCTTCATCGACGAGCGCTATCCGACGATCCCCGACGCGGCGCATCGTGGGATCACCGGGAAGTCGAGTGGCGGTTACGGCGCGATGGTCGTTCCGATGCTTCGCTCCGACGTCTTCAACGGCCTTGCCAGTCACGCGGGCGACGCGTTGTTCGAGGTCTCCTACGCGCCCGAGTTCCGTGAGATAGCGCGCGACCTGCGCGATCACTTCGAAGGCTCCTACGACGTGTTCTGGGAGAAGTGGAACGAGGCTGAGTCGGTCACGTTGATGGAGAAGTACTTCGGCATCTTCGAGACCTACGGTTACGCGGCCTGCTACACGCCGGACGAGTCCGATCCGGGGAAAGCGATCCTCCCGTTCGAGCTCGACACGGGACGACTGATCGACGATGTCTGGGCGAAGTGGCTCGAGTGGGATCCGGTGCGGATGGCGTCCAAGCACGCCGACGACCTCGCGAAGATGAAGCTGATCTACCTCGACGCGGGGAACATGGACGAGTACTTCCTCGACCTGGGGGCCGCGGCGTTCGCCAAGGAGCTCGACGCCCACGGCCTCGACTACACGCTCGAGTTCTATCCGACGAAGCACGGCGGGATCCAGTTCCGCTATCCGAAAGCCATCCGAGCACTGGCGGAGGCTCTCGCTTAGGGTCGCGCCATGGCCGGACGGATCGTCGTGCTCATCTCGGGCTCCGGCTCGAACATGGAGGCCCTCGCAGAGGCGTGCGAGAGGCGTGAGGTCCCCGGAGACATCGTCGCCGTCGTGGCGGACCGCGACTGCCCCGGTCTCGCACGGGCCGGACGACGAGGCATCGAGACGCACGTCGTGGATTTCAAGGCGTACCCATCACGCGAGGAGTGGAGCGAGGCTCTCCGTGACGTGGTCATGAAGTTCGACCCGGACATAGTGATCCACGCCGGCTTCATGCGCATCATCTCGCCCGTCTACGTCGACGCGTTCCCCGGCAAGCTCATCAACCTTCACCCATCGTTGCTGCCTGCGTTCCCCGGCGCGCACGGGGTCCACGACGCGCTGGCTCACGGCGCGAAGGTCACGGGATCGACGATCCACTTCATCGATTACGAGGTGGACCACGGACCGATCATCCTCCAGGAAGCGGTTCGGATCGAACAGAACGACACCGAAGAGTCGCTGCACGAGCGCATCAAGGCGGTCGAGCACCGTCTTCTTCCCCAGGCCTGCCGTCTCGTTCTAGATGGCAAGGTTCGCATCGAGGAAGGACGGGTCGTCGTCGATCAAAGCTAGAGGTCGCGAAACTCCGCGCCCTTCCGGACTCCGAACTACTATGCCGCGATGAATACACGACGCGCGCTGCTTAGCGTTTCGAACAAGTCGGGCATCGTCGAACTCGCTCGCGGGCTCAGCGAGTTGGGTTTCGAGATCGTCTCGTCCGGTGGGACCGCGTCGGAGATCGCGGCTGCAGGTATCGATGTCAAGAAGGTGAGTGATGTCACCGGTGCTCCCGAGATCCTCGGGGGCCGCGTGAAGACGTTGCACCCGAAGATCCACGGCGGCATCCTCGCCGACCGTCGCAAGCAGGAACACGTCGACGAGCTCGACGCGCAAGGCATCACACCGATCGATCTCGTCGTGTGCAACCTGTATCCGTTCGAACGGACCGTGGCCCATCCATCCGTGAACGAAGACGATGCGATCGAACAGATCGATATCGGCGGACCGGCGATGGTCCGGGCCGCGGCGAAGAACTTCCAGTCGGTGGCGATCGTGGTGTCGCCGGACCGCTACGACGAGATCCTGCAGGAGCTCCGGGAGGCGGGGGAGATCTCGCTCGAGACCCGCCGGGCCCTCGCCCTGGAGGCCTTCCAGCACACCGCCGCCTACGACGTTGCGATCTCCACGTACCTGGCCGAGGAGCAGGGTTTCCCGAAGCGGCTCCTGCTGAGCGCGGAGAAGGTGATGGACCTCCGCTACGGGGAAAACCCCCACCAGTTGGCCGCCTTCTACCGGAGCGCGGGACAGGACGGGGGCCTACCCGCGGCCGAGCAGCTCCACGGTAAAGAACTCTCGTACAACAACATCCTCGACACCGACGCGGCGTGGAAGCTCGTTACCGATCTCGAGGGGGCGGCCGCCGCGATCATCAAGCACTCGAACCCGTGCGGGGTCGCCGAGGCCGGCTCGTTGGTCGAGGCGTACTCGCTCGCGCTGGAATGCGATCGCACGTCGGCCTTCGGGGGCATCGTCGCGTTGAGCCGGGACTGCGATCGCGAAACTGCCGAAGCGATCTCGGAGATCTTCACCGAGGTTGTCATCGCGCCGGGCTTCGACGACGACGCCCTTGAGGTCCTCCAGCGCAAGAAGAACCTGCGCATCCTTCGCGCTGTTCCCGGGATACCTGTGGAACCCGAGGTGCGCCGCGTTGCCGGCGGTCTGCTGCTCCAATCGCCGGATCCGCCGGACGCCGCAGAGGACGCCAAGGTCGTCACGAAGGCCGAGCCGACCGATCAACAGTGGGAGGACCTCCGGTTCGCGTGGGTCGTCGCCAAGCACGTGAAATCGAACGCGATCGTGCTCGCGAAGGATCGCGTCGCGGTCGGTGTGGGGGCCGGGCAGATGAGCCGCGTCGAGTCGAGCGAGCTTGCGGCCCGCCGTGCGGGTGATCGGGCCAAGGGCACGGCGTGTGCATCCGACGCACTGTTCCCGTTCCGCGACGGGCTCGACGCCGCCGTTGCGGCCGGTGCGGTCGCGATCATCCAGCCGGGCGGTTCCGTCCGCGACGACGAGGTCATCGCCGCCGCAGACGAACACGGCGTCCCGATGGTCTTCACCGGTCGCCGCCACTTCCGCCACTGAACTTTGCGTCGGCGGGGTGCACGCCCGTCAGACGGTTTTGGGCGGGCGGGTTGGCACGTTTGCGTTAGTCATCGCGATGCGCGTTCTGACACGCGCGGTTCGAGTTCTAGCGCTCCATTCCTCTCCGTATCACGCACCCCGCGCACGAACAGGAACGCGATCGTCGCGGCGCCGCCGAACACACCGGACAGCACGAACGTCGCCTCGAGTCCGATCCATGAAGCCATCGGTCCGGCCAGCGCGAACGACACCGGCAACAAAGCCGTCGACACCATCCAGTCGAGGCTCACGACGCGACCGAGCAACCGGCGCGGCACCAACCGGTGCAGGAGCGTGCCCCACACGACGATGCCGGCCGTGAACCCACCGAAGGCGAAGAACTCGATGACCGCGGCGTGCCACACTTCGGTGAGGAACGCGTAGGGCACCA
This sequence comes from Actinomycetota bacterium, assembly GCA_050694015.1. Taxonomy (GTDB): domain Bacteria; phylum Actinomycetota; class CADDZG01; order CADDZG01; family WHSQ01; genus JBOGWY01. The sequence goes on from JBOGWY010000012.1 coordinate 10,691, forward strand.
TGAGGACGAAGCCAAGGGCCCACATCAGATACATGAAGGTGATGTGCCGTTTCGGCAGCCCGATCTGGCTCATCACGACGGCCGCCACGACGGCACCGACACCCCCGGCCCCGAAAACAAACCCGAGATCGGCGGAGTCTCCCCCGAGGTTGTTCTTCACGAGGTAAGGCACCAGCACCTCGAACGGACCGAGGACGAACAGGATCGACAGGCTCGCCGATGCCAGGGTCGCCCACAGCCACGGCTGCGACCGGGCGAACGCGGCGCCTTCCCGGATCTCGGCCAGCACCGATTCCTTGGCTTCCGATCTGTCGATCGGGCGCGGACGCATCATCGAGAGCATCGCGGCGGACACGACGAACGTGCCCGCGTCGAACAGCAGCGCCGTCCCCGCACCGGTGATGCCTCCACCGAAGTACGCGATCACGAGGCCACCCAGGGCGGGGCCCGCCAGCCGCTCCGTGACGTTGCGGACGAAGTTGTCGAGCGAGTTCGCCTCGACCAAGAGGTCCTTCGGCACGACATCCGGAACGATGGCGCCGAAGGCCGGGTTGAAGGTCGCCTGGCCGATGCCGTAGATCGCCGCGAGCGCGATCAGGTGCCACAATCGCACCACACCCGTCACGGCGAGGACGCCCATCGTCACGATGGCCACACCTCGGATCACGTCCCCGGCGATCATGACTTTCCTGCGTTCGAAGCGGTCGCTCAGCACGCCGCCGAACAGCAGGAAGATCACCATCGGCAGGCTCCAGGCGAACGACACCATCGAGAACGCGGTCGGCACGTTCGACAGCTCGTAGCTGAGCCACGCGATCGCGACGAGGTAAAAGCCGTCTCCGAGGAACGAGACGGTCATCCCGGTCCACAGGAAGCGGAAGTCGCGGATCCCCAGCGGCCGTAGCAGGCCGAGTCGCGTACGCGGCTGTACCTCGTCGCCGTGGGGAGGCGCGTGGGCCGTACCGGACGGTACCGGTTCCGGGGTCGTATCGATCTCGTGTTCGGTCAGGTGACTCATGCGTGTTCTCCAACAAAGCTCGTAGGGGGTTGTAGTCCCGCTCGCGACGAAGCGGACGGGTCGGACCAACCGGGGGAGCCGAGGGCTCGAGCGAGCTAAGGCTCGTAGACGAAACGCCCCGGCACGCCCACGGTGGTGGGCGACGGCTGGATGCCTAGGAAGTAACCGGGTCGCTTCATGATCCGAAGAAGATAGCAGGACGATACGAGCAAGGGAACCGTGCGCGCGCTACGTTGGATGTAAGACACGTTCGTTTCGCGAGAAATGGGGGAGTTCGTGACGGCCCAGATCATCGACGGTAAGAAGATCGCTGCCGACGTCAGAGGCGAGGTCGCTCGCGAGGCGAAAGTGCTCGCCGACCGGGAGATAACGCCGGGGCTGGCGACCGTTCTCGTCGGTGACGACCCTGCCTCCGCGGTCTACGTCCGCAACAAGCAGAAGGCCTGCGCCGAGGTCGGCATCGCGGTGTGGGATCATCCACTCCCGGCCAGCACGCCCCAAGCCGACCTCCTGGCGTTGCTCGACGACCTCAACTCGGACGACCGGGTCAGCGGCATCCTCGTCCAGCTCCCGCTGCCCGAGCACATCGACGAAGAAGCCATCCTCGACGCCGTCGACCCGGACAAGGACGCGGACGGCTTCCATCCGAAGAACCTCGGCCGGCTCCTGGTGGGCGCGCCACTCACCCGGCCCGCCACGCCCTACGGCATCCAGCAGCTGTTGATCCGCTCGAATATCGAGACTGCGGGGGCCGAGGTAGTCATCGTCGGACGCTCGAACATCGTTGGGAAGCCCCTAGCAGCGCTGTTGATGCAGAAGGGGCCGGGAGCGAACGCGACCGTGACCGTGTGCCACACGGGGACACGAGATCTCGCCGCTCACACCCGCCGAGCAGACATCCTGGTCGCGGCGATCGGACAGGCGCATGCCATCACCGCGCCGATGATCAAGGAGGGTGCGACGGTCATCGATGTGGGTGTCAACCGCACCGATGACGGGCTCGTCGGCGACGTGGACTTCGAAGCCGCCAAAGAGGTCGCCGGCGCGATCACGCCCGTACCCGGCGGCGTGGGACCGATGACCATCGCGATGCTCCTGAGCAACACAGTGACCCTCGCAAAAAGGGCACATCGCATCGATTAGCGCGCGCGAACGCGATAGATCTCGCGTCGCGCAATCCGGCTCCATCTCCTTCGTCGAAGTGTGCGCGAAGAGCAAGTCGCTCTTCGTGTGACGAAGGAGGAGTCGATGGAAGGTCTCGCAACGATACGAAGAGCCTCGATCGCGACGATCGCGCTCGCGATCGGGCTCGTCATCGCGCTGTCGATGACGCTGTTCGCACCACAGCAGGGAAAGGCATCGAGTCACCGCGAGGCACCGCTCACGGCGGCGGACCCGCAAGTCGATCAGACGGACCTTTACGCGTTCGTGAGCCCGGACGATCCGTCGTCGGTCACGTTCGTCAGCAACTGGATCCCGTTCGAGGAGCCTGCTGGCGGCCCGAACTTCTATCCGTTCGCG
>JBOGWY010000013.1:0-6296 GCA_050694015.1 Actinomycetota bacterium
CGTCGTCACCGACGTAACCGTGGCCGTGCAGACCGCCGCAGAGCTCGGCGCCGTCCTGGCCGCTCGCTTCGGGATCGACGCCGGGGAACGCGGGGCTGCCGGTCGGGTGGAACGTGACGCCGCCGTCGAGCGACTTCGCACACGACGAGCTGCCGACGTCGTTCCAGCAGTAGTAGACGATGCTGTTGTAGCCGACGGTCGGGCTCTGCGCCGGGGGCCCGGCGAAGAGCGTTTGGTGATCGTTGACCGGACGTCCGCAGGCGAGCGGGTTCGTGACCCAGCTATCGCCGTGATCGTCGGTGTAGGAGAGGTACGCGCATGCGACCGTGAGGTCGATCGTGAACACTCGATCTGTCCAGGGATCGACGTACACGTACGGATCGAAGCTCACGAGCTGCGCATTGCGGGTCCCGATCTTCGGGGAGACGATCTTCCACGTCTTGCCCTGATCGCGCGAGCGGGTGACCTCGACACGGGTGTTCGTCTGCAGGGCGACGTAGAAGACGTCGCCGTTCTTCGTCTGTCCGAGGGTCGGTTCGGCTGAAGGCAGACCGACGCGGTAAAGGCGTGCGTCCGGCGCCCGGCGCGTGATAGCCCCCGACCGGATGCGGCGACCGTCCGGGTAGTGGGCAACGGCGCGGCCCCCGGAGCCCTCCTCGCCTGCGACGCCGGCATCGGCGGAGGGAGCGCTCGGCGGGGCTATGAGGACCGCTGCTACCAGCGTGGCGATCAGTGCCGCGACGGCCAACTGTCGGCGTACAGACGTCATTGTCATGGTCATCCCCTCGGCAATGCTTTTCCTGTGATTTCCCGCTTGTGAATCCAAGGTTCGCCGCCGCCGAGGAGAAGTCCTGTCCTACCCTCGTGTCCGGATCGTCCCTTTGCCTCCCGGGCTCAAGCTTTCGATCCGCGATGCCGACTACGCAGAGTAGTTAACTAGTTAACCAAGCACAATGGAGGAGGTCGGGATGGTGCCCCTGACCGACATCGAGGAACGGCGGGGACGCCTGCTCGTATCCGTTTTCGCCGTCCTCGGCGCGTTCGCGACCGTCTCGGTCCTGTTCAGCCTGCTGGGACCGGATTTCCTGGCCCCGCTTCTCCTAACTCCGACGGCGGCGCGCGTCGGCGTCCTCGTGCTGACGATCGGCTTCATCGCCCTGGTATGGGAGAAGGAGCGGCATTTCGGCGACCTCTCACAGACCGTGACCCGCCAGGAGATCCTGCTGGCCGCGTTCGAGAACCGGATCAGGGTCGTCGAATCGCTGCTCGAAGCGACGAATCGCCTGAACGCTCCGATCGCGGTGGACGACGTATTGAACGTGGTGCTCGAAGCGGCGGTGGAACTCGTGGGAGCCGAGAGCGGTTCCATCGAGCTCGAGGAAGACGACGCCGGTCACATCAAGGTGGCGCGAGCATTTTCGACCGAGGACAACGCGCCGCACAACGAACGGCGCGTGTTCGTGCGCTTCCCGCTGATCGTCGACGAGAGCCGTCTCGGTGTACTGACGCTGACGATGCCGCGGGGCGCGACCGGCTTCGATGATGCGACCTTCGAGGTGCTGGAGCGGTTCACGGCCCAGGCTGCGCACGCTCTGCAGAAGGCGCACTTCCTCGCGCAGGAACGCGCGACGGTCGCCTACCTCGAGGCGGCCAACGTCGTGAAGGCTCGGTTCCTCACCTCCGTCTCGCACGAGCTGCGGACGCCCCTGACGTCGGTGATCGGGTTCTCTTCGACCCTCGATCGGCACTGGGATCAGCTCCAAGACGCCGAGCGGCGGGACTTCGTGGAGGAGACCTACAAGCAGGCTCAGAAGCTCGGGTCGATCGTGGAGTGGCTCCTGGAGGCCGCGCGCGACGAGCTTCAGGGGATCGTGGTGGACCCGGTGCTGCACGACGTGCGTCAGTCGATGACGAATGCGCTCGAGTCTCTATCCGGGATCGGTCGCGGCCGCTTGATCGTCGACATGCCCGGCCATCCCGTCGAGGCCGAGCTCGACCCCTTCGTGGTCGATCAGGTCGTGTGGAATCTCGTCGACAATGCTCTGCGCTACACGAACGGTCGCGTGCGCGTCGCGATCGAACCGTTGCCCCACGAGATCGTGATCAAGGTGCGGGACGACGGCCCCGGCATCGACCCCGCGCTCCTCGAAGCGGTGATGGACCCCTTCTACCGGACCAACCAGCTTGCCGGCCACGGCGAGGGCATGGGGTTGCACATCGTTCGCACGCTCATAGAGAGTCATGGGGGCCGTGCCCAGATAGACAGCGACCCACAAGGTACGTTCGCGACCGTCGCGTTGCCCCGCGTCGCCGCGACGAGCGCGTCGAGCCGGATCCTCGACCCGATCGTCTCGTAGCTCCTTTTAGTCACTTCTGACTATTGCCGCGGAATGTGGCAGGCCGGACCATTTCGCTATGGCACAAAGGCCGGTCGTGTTGTTAGTCGATGACGACCCGCTGATGCGCCAGCTCCTGTCGGACGTCTTCTCGGTGCACGGAGGGTTCCGGATCGGTGGGGTTGCCGCGGACGGTTTCGAGGGGGCCATGCTCGCCGTCGACATCAGTCCCGACGTCGTCATCCTCGACTATTTCATGCCGCGTTGGGACGGAGAAAAGGCGGCGCACTTCATCCGTGAGAAATGCCCGAGCGCGAAGATCGTCGCGTTCTCGGCGGTGCTCCAGGAGCATCCGAGCTGGGCCGACACGTTCCTCGTCAAGAACGACGTGGGGATGCTGATCCCGACCGTCGAAAAGATCCTGAAATCCAACGGCGCACCCCACAACTAACCCCCCGAACTTTTCTAACTCAGCTACGTGTGAGCGCGTTCTGACACGCGCGGTTCGTTCGTCGAACGGTTAATTAGCCGCCGCCTCCGCCTCCGTCGCCCCCGCCACCATCGAACCCGGCGCCGGCCCCGAACCCTGCGTCGCCAGCCGCGGCGTCGCCCCCGATCCCGCCGGTACCTCCTCCGCCGAAATCTGATGTGCCGGCGCCGGCGTAGAAAGCGCCGCCGTAGCTCGACCAGAACGGAGGCGGAACCGGAGCGATCATGTCGCGAGCTTCACCGGGTGTCGCCTTCTTGCGCCTACGGTTCCAACGCGCCCAACGGATCCAGTTCGGCACATACATGGCAGCGAGGATCGCGACGATCATGCCGAGGATCACGAGCCACCAGATCATGTCCACCCCCTGTGTCGCGTGGCCCTCTAAGTGTCGCGCCGCGCGGCGAACTAAGGAAGTCGAACCGCGCGTGTCAGAACGCGCTCACGTGTAGCTGAGTTAGAAAAGTTCGGGGGGTTAGTGGAGGCGTTCGATGATCATGGCCATGCCCTGGCCCCCGCCCACGCACATCGTCTCGAGGCCGATCGTCTCGTCGCGCGTGCGGAGGTCGTTCAACAGCGTGTTCATGATCCGGGCGCCGGTCATGCCGTAGGGGTGGCCGAGCGCGATCGCGCCACCGTTCGGGTTGAACTTCTCGGAGAACGGATCCACGCCCACCTCGCGACACACCGGGATCACCTGAGCGGCGAAGGCCTCGTTGAGCTCCATCACGTCGATGTCGTCGATCGACATGCCGGACTGTTTCAGCACCCTGCGGACGGCCTCGATAGGCCCGACGCCCATGATCTCCGGAGCGATCCCCGCCACCGACGAGGCGATGATGCGCGCGATCGGTGTGACTCCGAGCTGCGAAGCGCGCTCTTCGCTCATGACCACCACCGCGGCGGCGCCGTCGTTGAGGGGGCACGAGTTCCCTGCCGTCACGCGCCCGTCCGGCTTGAACGCCGGGTCGAGTTGGCCGAGTTTCTCGAGCGTCGAGCTGGGCCGCGGGCCGTCGTCGACCGAAACGACGGTGCCGTCGTCCTTCGTGTAGGGGCTTATCTCGCGCTCGAAGAACCCGTTCTGCTGGGCCGCGACCGCGCGCTCTTGCGAGCGCTGCGCGAACTTGTCCATCTCCTCGCGGCTGATGTCGTACTTCTCCGCCACGTTCTCGGCGGTCATGCCCATCGGGATGTACACGTTGGCGATCTCGGCGTCGTCGCCGAAGAGCTTGGGATGTAGCTCGTCCACGTCCTTCGGGTAGCCGTCGACCTGCGAGATCGATTCGACGCCACCGGCGACGAACACGTCGCCCTCGCCGGCCTTCACCGCATGGAACGCCATGCGGATCGTCTGAAGGCTGGAGGCGCAGAAGCGATTCACGGTCGTGCCGGGAACATGGTCGGGCAGCCCCGCGAGGAGAGCGGCGCGGCGGCCGAGGTTCATCCCTTGCTTCTGCTCGGGGAAGCCACAGCCGATCATGACGTCGACGATCTCGCTCCCGTCGACCTCCGGCACCTTCTCCATAGCTGCATTGATCGCGAACGCGATGAGGTCGTCGGGACGAACGTCCGCGAGCGAGCCTTTCTTGGCGCGACCGATCGGGGTACGAGCGGCGGAAACGATGACGGCTTCAGGCATCGGAGGCCTCCAGACGGATCGTGGTCGGTCCCCCGAGCCTACCGCTGCGCACGAGTTGCTAGGTGCGCTGCCTCTCGGCGCTCGAGTTCGAATAGGAATCGTCACCGTCGAAGACCGCTCGCACCGTGTCGCCCTTCTTCGCCTTGAACGACGCGCTTGCAGAACCAGATCCGTCGGTCACGCTTGAACCGACGTCGCTTCCATTCACCAAGAAGCGAACGGTCCGACCCGATAGCGCAGCTCCGCTATCAGTGTCGGTCAACGTTGCGGTCGCGGTCGCCTGGTTGCCCATGTTCGACACAGCGATCTGCAGCGAAGGATCATCCAGGAGGATGTCGAGAACGTCCGAGGCAGAGATCCCTAGATAGCCGGAGTCTCCAGCGAACGTTGCCCCCTGAGTGGCCGAGCGTGCCGGGGGTTGCAGCGTAACGGTCACGCTAGCTTCTCCGTTGCCGTCCGTGTCGTCGCGATCAACCTCCTCGCCGTCCACGGTGAACACGATCTCTTTGCCCGCTACGCCCTCCCCCTGACTCGTAAGGCGTGCGGACAAGGTCGCCGAGTCCGTGATCTGCCCGGACCGCGCACCGGTGATGGTGAGTTCGGTCTCTTCTTGCTCTGGCTCCGGGCTGGCCCCACGCGACTCCGGAGCGGTGGTGACGACCAGAGGTTTTTCGGGAGCGCGACCGTACGCGTCGCCGACGTTTTCTTGTCTCCCCGGAAGCACGACCATGCGCTGTTCCGAGTCGATCTCCGTGATCGGAACGGTCGAGTGCGCGTTGTCGGATTCGGCGATCACCAGGATGTGAACGCCATGGGTACCGATGGAGCCCTGGAAGTACTGAGGGTCGCCTTCAACAGGTGGGGTCTCGTCGGTCTCCGAATCCCAGCCCTGTCTGTCGCCGCTGTCTCGGCTGCACTCCTGACTCCCCGGATCGGCGTTGCGTCCGTTGACATGGGGGCCGGGGTTCGAACCGGTCCCGTCGTCGAAGCACGAGTCGTCGCGGTAGTAGGGAACCGCGATCAGTCCCTGTGCCGTTCCGCCGGGCGTGAACTGCTTGATCGCATTGCGTAGCACAAGCGTTCCGTGGTCGCCGGAGATCTGCTCCCAGTTGGGGCCGGCCACGACGCCCGAGAAGGTCGGGTCGGGGCTATCGATGTCGTTGTAGATGCAGGCGTCTTCGATCTCGTTGCGCATGTCTTCGGGGAGCTGGTTGTAGATCTCGGAGTGAGGGCCCACCGGTTGGCACGAAGGCTCGTTCTCGTCTCCGATGCCTTGCGTCTCCGACCCGGTCACACCATCCAGCTCATCGGAGGACTCATCGTCCCCGTCGTAGCTCACGCCGTCGGGCCCGACATGCAAACGGGAGTTGCCGAAGACCTCGTCGTTGCGACCGTCGATCGCGACGCCGTCGGGCCTGAAGGGGTTGCGGTAGGTATCGACCATGTCGGCGTTGTAGTCCCATTGCGCGTAGATCCCATCGAGCGGCGGGATGACGTGCACCCGGAGGAACGATCCCAACCGGATCTCGTCGCGATAGAAGATCTCTCTGCGAACGACGTTCGTTCCCGAGTCGGCTCCCCACGTCTCGCGGATCACTCGCACCGGCCCGGCGAGCTCACCCATCAGGATGCTCGAACCACCCCAGTTGTTGACCTCTTCTTCGTAGCCGCAACAGGGCGTCTGCCCCGACGGCCGCTGCTGGAACGCCCGCGCCTTCCATTGGTCGACGAGGTCGGGACCGTAGGTCCAATCACCCTGGGGATCGGACGAAACCTCGAGGTCGGTCATCAGCCAGCGTCCCTCATATCGGAAACGGTAGCGAGGGGTCGCTAT
>JBOGWY010000014.1:0-10296 GCA_050694015.1 Actinomycetota bacterium
TCAGTCGCGTGAGACACGACTCAGTTGCCACTCGGCATCCACCGCTCTCTCTTCCCGGACCAGAACGGACATAGCAGGGCAAGCAGGAACACGGCGCCGGAGGGCCAACCCTTCTCCCATCGGTCCATCGCCGCGCTCTGGGAGCGCGCCCGGCCTTAGGGAGCTCGCCGTCTATGACCTCTGCCCGCCGTTCCGTCACCTCTCTGATCGCCCTGGCTCTCGTCGTCACGGCCTTTCCCGTGGTCGCCCGGGCCCAGAGCGCCCTTCCCGTGCCGTCGAACGTCGGGTGCGACCCGCTCGATCCGTCGATGTGCCTGTTCCCGTTCCCTAACGACTTCTTCACGACCGCGGACGAGTCGACCGACACGGGTAGACGGATCTCGTTCAGCCCTGCCGCCATGCCGCGCAACGGGACGGAGGTCACCGAGGGCGGCGAGGGCAAGCCGATGGATCCGACCGACTGGAACCTTAACGACGGGTTCTCGCCGGGCTCGATGGCGATGACGCTCGTGCCCGAGCTCGACCTCCATGTCACGTGGGGAACGCAGGATCGTCCGCACAGTCAGGCGGGCCCGAACGAGCTTGGCTACTTCGATCACCGCGACCACATCGCAGACATCGGCCTCTACGAACAGCCCGACGCCCCGATCGTGATCGTGAACGCCGAGACCGGCGAGCGGCACCCGTTCTGGTCCGAGCTCGACACACATCCGGACGCAGTGGAGGGCGGCGAGCAGGTCCTGATCCTCCGTCCCGCCGCTAACTTCGAGGAAGGTGACCGTTACGTCGTCGGTTTGCGCGACCTCCGCCGGTCAGACGGCACGGTGATCGAAGCGGGGGATGAGTTCACTGCGTACCGCGACGGCTCCGGTGCCGACGCGGCCCGGCAGCAGCACTTCGACACGAGCGTGTTCCCCGTCCTCACCGGAGCGGGAGTGGCGCGCGAGGACCTCTATCTCGCGTGGGACTTCACGGTCGCGAGCGAGCGCAACCTCGCCGAGCGCATCCTGCACATGCGCGACGACGCCTTCGGTCGCATCCTCGGCGACAGTGACCTGGCGAACGGGACCGTCGAAGGAAGCACTCCCGAGTTCGTGGTCGACGAGGTCGAGCAGGATCGCACCGATACATGGACCGATTCCAACGGCATCGAGCGGTCTCAGACGATCCGCCGCATCCACGGTCGCGTCACGGTTCCGAATTACCTCGATCGCATCCAGCAGGGGGAGAGCCACTTCAAGGAACCGGGCAGCGTCGAGATACCCGACGTTCACGACGATCAACCGGTCGACGGGAAGTTCTATTACGAGGCTCCCGTCCCCGGCTCACGTCTGCTCGACACGAACCGCGACGGTCTGCCCGATCAGAACCCGGTCGAGTCCACCGTGCGGATCCCGTTCCTATGCGAGATCCCCGTCAACGGGCAGGAGAACAACATCACGCTTTACGGCCACGGCCTCCTAGGCGATCGGACCCAGGTGGGCGATATCCGCTCGCCGCGTCGTGACGGACCGTTCGGCGGCTGCGCCGCGGACTGGTGGGGGATGTCTACGCTCGACCTTCCGACCGTCGCGGCCATCCTGGCCGACATGGGTAACTTCGGTTCGCTCCCCGATCGCGGGCAGCAGGGGTTCCTGAACTTCATGTTCTTGGGCCGCGCGGCGATCCATCCCGACGGGTTCGCGACCGACCCTGCGTTCCAGCAGGACGGTCAGTCGCTCGTCAACGTCGCCGAGCCCGGCGAGCGTGCTCCTCTGTATTACGACGGCAACAGCCAGGGCGGGATCATGGGTGGCTCGCTCGTCGCGGTATCGCCGGACATCCAACGCGCCATCCTCGGTGTCCCGGGTATGAACTACTCGACGCTTCTTAATCGCAGTGTCGACTGGGAAGGCGAGTTCGCAGAGATCATGTACGCCGGCTACCAGGATCCGGCGGAACGCCAGCTCGTTTTCGCTCTCGTTTCGATGCTGTGGGACCGCGCCGAGGCGAACGGCTACGCGCACCACATGACCGATGACCCGTACCCGAACACCCCCGCGCACGACGTGATGCTGCAGGTTGCCTTCTCCGACCATCAAGTGACGAACGTCTCGGCCGAGGTCGAAGCGCGCACGATCGGTGCGCCGATCATGACGCCGGGCCTCGCACCTAAGCGGCACTGGGAGATGGAGCCGTACTTCGGGGAGACGGCGGAGTACCCGTATCGGGGTTCCGCACTCATCTACTGGGACAGCGGCAACGCGACGCCTCCCAACGGCAACATCCCCGCGGATCAGAACGGCGACCCGCACAGTCACCCCCGCCGCGAGCCGGCGGCGAGCTGGCAGGAGGCTCACTTCCTGCTCACCGGTCAGATGTTCGACGTGTGCGGCGGCGGCTTCTACCTCACCGACGACAACCCGACGACGGGCAAGACCGTGACGTGCCACGCGCCGACGTGGGCACCGGGCTCGATCTCTCCGGACGCAGCGACGCTGAGCTTGGAGATGACCGGGAAAGGTTCGAAGTCCGGCCTCAGTGCTCGTCTGACCGAGCGAGATTCCGGCGAGGACATCGGCGGCGGGAAGAAAGAGTTCTTCGCTGACGACGAATCCCTGGCCAACGCAACGACGGGGTCGAACGGCTCGGCGAGCATCGACCTTCCGGCTCGCTTCCAGGGCGGACACCACATCTACAAGGCGATCTTCGCCGGCGACGACTTATTCCTCGGCTCGCGGGCCCAGCAGCAGACCTAGCTACACCCGGGGGAGTACGCAACATCTACAACCCCGGGCCGATGTGCGAGGGCATGCCGTCCCGGTAGCGTCGGGCCGTGCCAGGACGATCCGGACGTGCGCGTTCTCTGATCTTCGATGCGCTGCTCGCGCTCGGGATCACGACCCTTAACTGGTCGATCGCGCTCCAGATCAGCGTGCAACTCGACGCGGCGCCCCGCGCCCTATTGCTGGCTTTCGTGACGGTCCACTCGATGGTGCTCGCGCTTCGGCGAGTCCGGCCCTGGCTCGCGTACGGCACCAACCTCGCGGCGGGGCTGGTAGCGGTGGTCCTGGGAGCGCCGTTCATCGTGCTCACGATCGCGCCGGTCGCCGCGCTCTATTCGATCGCGACCCAGGCGCCGGCACGGCGGTCGCTGTTTGCGCTCGGGACCACGATCGCGGCCTTCTTTGCAGGCGAGGCGGCCACCTCGTTCCCCGACGACCTCGGCACGATCGCAGGCAACCTGGTGGTACTCGCGGCGACATGGCTGATCGGTTGGTTCGTGTTCGGGCGTCAGGAGTACGTCCGGCAGCTCGAGGCGAAGACGGCGGCTTTGATGACCGCGCGCGAGGAGCTCGCTCGTACCGCGGTGACCGAGGAGCGGCTCCGCATCGCCCGCGAGCTCCACGACATCATCGCCCACAGTTTGAGCATGATCGCGGTCCAGTCGGGCGTGGGAGCACACGTCATCGACGACAGGCCGGAGGACGCGAAGGCGGTGCTCTTGAACGTAGAACAGGCGAGCCGCGGCGCGTTGAACGAGATGCGCGCGTTGCTCGGGATGTTGCGCGACGTCGACGGGACGGCTGGACGGACCCCCCTTCCCGGGCTCGCCGACCTGTCCGGCCTGATCGAGCAGGTCGAACGTGCCGGGCCCACCGTCGATGTGCAGGTGCGGGGTGACGAGCGGTCGTTGCCTTCGGGACTCGATCTCACGGCGTACCGCGTGATCCAAGAATCCCTGACGAACATCGTGCGGCACGCGGGCGCCGAGCGTGCCCGCGTCAACCTCAACTTCACTCCTGCGTCGCTCGTGATCGAGATCGTCGATGACGGACGGGCCGCGGCCGCGCCGTCCAACGGGGGACTGGGGATAGAAGGCATGCGTGAGCGACTGGCGGCGTTCGGGGGTTCGCTGGACGCAGGACCTCTGCCCGAAGGGGGGTTCCGCGTGCGTGCGGAGCTCCCGGTGCCCGAGGTCCCCGCGTGATCCGGGTCGCCGTGGTAGACGACCAGACTCTCGTGCGCGCGGGATTCACGCTCCTGATCGATTCCGCTCCCGACATCGAGGTGGTCGGAGAGGCCGACAATGGCGAGAGTGCTGTCGCGATCGTGCGCGACACGCGGCCCGACGTTGTCCTGATGGACATCCGCATGCCCGTGATCGACGGGATCGAAGCGACCCGGCGGATCGCACAGGATCCTGATCTTCCCGCGACGCGGGTGCTGATGTTGACGACATTCGACCTCGATCAGTACGTGCACGAAGCCTTACGCGCGGGAGCCAGTGGCTTCCTCCTCAAGGACACCCCACCCACCGAACTCCTCGAGGGGATCCGGGTCGTGGCTGGGGGTGAGGCGCTGCTCGCACCCACGGTGACTAGGCGCCTCATCGAAGAGTTCGTGCGGGCCCCGGTGTCGTCACGTACTCCTCCGGAAGCGCTCGACGTCCTCACCGATCGCGAGCGCGAGGTCCTCACGCTCGTCGCGCGCGGTCTCTCCAACAACGAGATCGCAGAGCACCTCGTCCTGAGCCCTGCGACCGCGAAGACCCACGTGAGCCGGATCATCACGAAACTCAACGCACGCGATCGCGCCCAACTCGTGATCGCGGCGTACGAGACCGGGCTCGTAGCGCCCGGCTCCGCGTAACGCCGGAGCAACACGCGCAGCGCGCACACGTACCCCTCGGGTCGTACGACGAAGTGACGACCGTAGGCAGATTCGCAGTGCGCTCGTTCTCCCTAGCTTGAGATACGTGCCCGAAGGCCGGGCACGCGAAGGAGGAACGAGATGAGAGGCAAGCCTTTGGTACGGGCGGTGCTGTCACTGGGCACCGCCGCGCTTCTGATGGGCGCGTGCGTTGGGAGCGGCGTCGACACCTACGACGAGTTTGAAGGCGCGATCGACGGCGGAGCGCCGTGCAACCAACTGTTCGAGATGCGGGAGAACTTCGACGACGCCGCCGACCTCGAGAGGATCGATGCCGACCTCGACCGGATCGGTTGCAACGGCCGGAGCTCGGAGAGGACGGACCGGTGACCGAGCCGATCGTCGTAGAGGGACTCACGAAGGTTTACGGGGACCACCGCGCGGTGGACGATCTGAGCTTCGCGGTCCCGTGGGAACGCGTTACCGGTTTCCTCGGTCCCAACGGAGCCGGCAAGACGACCACGATGCGGATGATCCTGGGGCTCGCATCGATCGACGGGGGCCGAGCCGAGGTGCTCGGCCGCCCGTACGCCTCGTTGGAGCGGCCGAGCGCGACGGTGGGCTCGTTGCTCGAAACGCAGCAGTTCCATCCGCAGCGGTCGGCGCGCGATCACCTGCGCGCCTATGCGGCCGCGGGCTCGGTGGCCGATAGCCGCGTCGACGAGGTCCTCCGGCTCGTCGAGCTCTCCGATGTGGGCACGAAGAAGGTCAGGAAGTTCTCGCTCGGGATGCGCCAGCGTCTCGGACTCGCGGCCGCGTTACTGGGGGATCCGAGCATCCTGGTGCTCGACGAGCCGGCGAACGGGCTCGACCCCTCAGGCATCAGGTGGCTGCGGTCCTTCTTGCGTTCGTTCGCAGCGCAGGGACGGGCGGTGTTCCTGTCGAGCCACCTTCTTGCCGAGGTCGCGCAGATGGCCGACGACGTAGTGGTGATCAATCACGGACGGCTTGTGGTGCACGCCGACGTCGAGAACCTCGTATCGCACGCGGAGCGAGGCGTCCGGGTGCGGACCGACCAGCCCGAACGGTTGCGGGACGTGCTCGCGGGCCTGGGCAACGCCGCGGAGCTGGTCTCCCACGACGTCGTGTTCGTCAAGGGGGCCACGGTCGAGGAGATCGGCCGTGCTGCGGCCACCGCGGGCATCCCGCTGTTCGGGCTTAACAGCGAAGAGGAGAACCTGGAGGACGTCTTCCTCCAGCTGACGGGATCGGAGGAGAGATGAAAGCGCAGTTGGTATCAGAGGTGCGCAAGCTGGTGAGCACGCGCACCGTGTACTGGTTCCTGCTCGGCGCCGCCGGTCTGAGCATCGCGTCGGTGTTCTCGATCTCGGGCCAGGACGCGTCGGAGATGGCGAAGCCGTTCCAGGAACAGCAGTTCCTGTTCCTCAGCACGTTCGTGAAGCTGTTGATCGTCGTCGTCGGGATCCGCATCGTCACCGACGAATATCGCTACGGCACCGTCATGCCCACATTCACCTTCTCTCCGCGCCGGCACACGGTCGTCGCGTCGAAAGCGGTGGTCGCGGCCGTCACCGGTGTCGTCATCGCGATCGCGGCCGAGGCCGTGCTTCTCGGGACCGCGGCGGCCGTCTTCTCGATGAACAACGTCGATCTCGTCATCGGTTCGGCCGGAACGCGGGCGTTGCTCGGTGGCGTCGTCGCCGGGGGACTGTGGGCCGTGATCGGGGTGGGCGTCGGAGCGATCGTGCGCAACCAGGTCGCGGCGATCGTCGGGACCTTCGTGTGGCTGATGGCACTGGAAGAGATGCTGCGCACGCGTCTCGGCGACCTCGGTAACTACCTGCCCGGACAAGGTGGCTTCGCGCTGTCGCTGGGATTCTCGACGAGGATCTCGCTCATGGGGGCCGCGACGATGCTCGTCTATGCAGCGCTCGGGCTCGCGGCGGGAGCGCTGGTCACGAAGAGGACAGACATGCGCTGAGGTTCAGGCGCGCAGCACCTGGATGCGGTCGGTCGAACCCGCGGTCGCCGTCGGAGACCCTGCAACGACGACGGCGACCGCACCGGCTCTGAGGATGCCGGCGTCCTTGGCCGCGGCGACGGCACGGTCCTCGGTGCGCCCGCCTTCGCTCGCCATCGCGACCGGCGTGACTCCCCATGTGAGGGAGAGCGCCCCGGCGCGGACGTGATCTTCGATCGGACCCACGATCGGGCACAGGGGACGGAACGCCGAAACGCGCCGCGCCGTCGCTCCCGTACGCGTCGGGCACACGATCGCCGCCACCCCGACGGCGTCGGCGATGCGAGCCGCAGCACGCGCGATCGCCCACGAGACGGCATCGTCGTCGTCGGGAACGACCGGGTCGCCGCGCATCGCCGGCGTCTTCTCGGCCGAGACGATGATGTCGTTCATCGTCCTTACGACCCGTGGCGGATCGTCGCCGATCGCGGTCTCCTCCGAGAGCATCACCGCGTCGGTGCCGTCGAGGATCGCGTTGGCGACGTCTGATACCTCGGCGCGCGTAGGCAACGGCGAGCGCGTCATCGACTCGAGCATCTGGGTCGCGACGATCACCGGTGTTGCCGCGGCATTGCACGCCGAGATCACCAGCTTCTGGATGCGGGGCACCTCCTGGAGGGCGACTTGGATGCCCAGGTCGCCGCGCGCCACCATCACGGCATCTGCGGCGTTGACTATCGCCTCGATGTCCTTGACTGCCGCCGCGGTCTCGATCTTCGCGACGACCAGCGGCTCGTAACCGGGTGGGAACGCCGCGCGCACGGCGTTGATGTCGGCCGCGTTTCGTACGAACGACGCCCCGACGAGATCAGCTCCGAGCGTCGCCGCCGTCTCCAGCGCGCGCGAGTCCGCAGCACTGAGGGGATCGAACAGGTCTTCCGCGCTGGGGACATGCATGCCCTTGCCGCTGCGCAGGACCCCTCCGCGCACGACTTCGGTACGCACATCGTTCGTCTCTACCGACTTCACTTCGAGCACGATCGAGCCATCGGCGAGGTAGATGGGGTCGCCCGCGCCGACGCACTCCGGGAGCTTGTCGAAGCTGGTCGAGACGCGGCCCTCGTTCCCTTCGAACGACCCCGCCGAGAGCACGAAAGGTGCACCCTCGTGCAGCTCGACCTCGCCGTCGACGATGGGCCCGGTACGGATCTTCGGGCCGGGGAGGTCGGCGAGGATCCCCACCGTCCTGCCGCGCGCGGCGGCCTCCTCCCGCAACGTTGTCGCGCGACCAACGTGTTCGTCGGCCTCGCCGTGCGCGAGGTTCATGCGCGCGACATCGATGCCGGCATCGACGAGCTGTGCGATCCCGAACGGCCGATCGGACGCAGGTCCGAGCGTCGCCACGATCTTCGCTCTGCGCGCCATACCGTCATCCTCCAGTACGGGAGCCGCAACGGGCCGTCACCTGACCGGTGGTCATCCGACTGACCGCCGGTCATTTACGGTGGGGGCATGCGGCGGGCAGCCCTGATAGCCGGGATCGCCCTCGGTCTGGCCGCGCTCGGCGTGGGAGGCCGGGCGGCTCTGACCATCGAGTTCCCGGACCGTGCCTTCGTCTCTCGGAGAGGCGACGGCCCTCGTGGGCGGGATCGACTGTGCTCAGGTGAAAGCGCTCCGGCATCTCAGGAGCATCAACCGGAAGCTGACGGCGCTCGGGGTGGTGGCGCGCGTGACCGGCGTCAAGTCCCCCCGGCCCCCCGACAACAACCCATCGACCGACCCGGGACGCGTTTCCGGGCCGGGTCCCGGATGCCCAGGCAACGGATGAGAGGAGTGAGGTAGATGGCAACGGCCAAAACGGACCGGAAGCGGATCCTCAAGGCGCCAGGGGAGCGACGCCAGGATCTGCTCGACGCGGCGGTGCGCGTGTTCAAGGCGAAGGGGATCCATTCGACGACCGTGGCAGACATCACGGACGCCGCGGGCGTCGCCAAGGGGACGTTCTATCTGTACTTCGAGTCCCGCGATCATCTTCTCGCCGCGTTGCGTGAGAGCTTCGTGGACGCGTTCGTCGAGCGAACGACCGACTTCTACGAACGCGTCGGCCGGGACGACTGGTGGTCACTCGTCGACGCGATGATCGAGACGATGGTCGAGATGATGTACGAGAGGCGCGACGCGATCGCCGTGTTCGTGCAGGAGGGGTTCACTCCGGCCACCGTCGAGACTTTCGGGCAGTGCGACGTACGGGTCAACCAGATGATCGCGTCGGGTATCCAAGCCGGTATCGAGGCCGGTGTCTTCGAGGTCGACGACCCCGAGGCCGCGGCCGCGCTCCTTCACCATGCGATCGAGGGGACCGGGCTCGAGGGCCTCCTCTACAACCCCGAGCTGTCGAAGGAACGCCTTATCGCGGCCGGCAAGGCGCTGGCCCGCAAGACGCTCGCGCCGAGCTCTACTTGATCCACGCCTCGCTGCGGAAGCGCACCGCGAGCATCGCGGAGCGGGCGACGAGCCACGCGGTCATGCTCGCGGCGAGGCCGGCCGCGCCCCACTCCGCGATCAGCGACACGAACAACAATCCGATGAAGAGGGCCGATGCTGCCACCATCGAGGTGGCGAGGAACCGAGTGTCTGCAGCACCGATCAGGATCCCGTCGAGAGTGAACGCCGCGGCCGCGATCGGCTGAGTCAAACCCAGCCACACGATCAGTCCCACCGACGCGGCGCGCGCGGCCCCCGCCTCGGTGAACAGCGCGGCGAGTGGGCGCGCCGGAACGATGAGCACCACCGCAAGGATCACCCCGAGGATGATCCCCAGCACCATGAGGCGGTCGCCCACGCTGCGCGCGTCCCCCGGCTCCGCGGTTCCCAGCTGTTTGCCGACGAGCGCCTGACCCGCGACGGCGACGGAGTCCAGCGTGAGCGCGAAGAGCGAGAACAGCTGCATCGTCACCTGCCACGCCGCGAGGACCACCACACCCATTCGCGCCGCCACCGACGTCGCGATCGTGAGCGCGGCGACCAGCGAACCCGCCCGCACGATCAGATCACCGCCGATCACCAGCAGCGAACGCATCACGCGCGCATCGAACCTCCACGGAACCGGGACCATGCGACGGATCACGACCCACACGAGCACCACGGCGGTCAGTCCCTGCCCGATCAGGGTCGCCCATGCTGCGCCCTGCACGCCCCATCCGACCGGATAGATCAGGACGTAGTCGAGGATCCCGTTCAACACCGCACCCGCGCCCACGACGAACATCGGGGTGCGCGTGTCCTGCGCGCCGCGCATCCACCCGTGGCACACGGTCACGACGAGCACGAAGGGGGCCGCCAGGATCCGGATGCGCAGGTACGACTCCGCCTGTGCGGCGACCCGGCCCTCTGCCCCGAGCACGTCCACGATCGGAGCCGCGAACAGCGTCCCGACGATCGCGACGACGATGCCGAGAGCGGTGCCGAGGAAGAGCGCCTGTACCCCGACCTCGGTGGCGGTACGCGGGTCCTCGGCTCCGACCGCGCGCGCGACCTTGGGCGTCACGCCGTAGGCGAGGAACGAGAAGAGCCAGAACGACGCGGTAAAGGCGGCCGTCCCAACCGCAACGGCACCGAGCTCGACGGTGCCGAGGTGCCCCACGAACGCGGTATCGACGAGCGAGTAGAGCGGATCCGCCGCG
>JBOGWY010000015.1:0-4840 GCA_050694015.1 Actinomycetota bacterium
ACGCTGGCGGTGGCGGCGCTGTTCCGACCGTTGCGGCGTCGCGTCCAGGCCTTCATCGACCGTCGCTTCTACCGCAAGAAGTTCGATGCGGCGAGGACGCTGGAGGACTTCGCCGAGCGCCTCCGCAACCAGGTTGACCTAACCGCGCTCTCGGCCGACCTGAAGGACGTCGTCACCGAGACGATGCATCCGGCGCACGTGTCGCTGTGGTTGCGTTCGACGATCGGTGGGATCTGATGAGCGCTCGAGGCAAGACGTTTCTGACTGTGGGAGTGGCGGGGTTCGCTCTCGCGCTCGTCGTCCTCTACGTGGTCGGTTTCGAGTCGAAGACGCCATCTCCCGACGGAGGAGTTTTCGGCCTCATCATGATCGTGCTCGCCCTTGTCTTCGTTACGGCGGGAATGACGCTCGTGCGGCGGCTGCCGCGGAACCCGGTCGGGTGGAGCTTCGTGGCCATCGGGCTCGTGCTGGTCGAAGGGATCGCTCTGAGTGACTACGCGTTCCGCTCGTACACCGGGGACGAGGCACTGCCGGGAGCGCTCGCCGCCGCCTGGCTCTCGGACGTCACCTTCAACAGCGTTCTGGTCCTTGCCCCCTTCGCTTCCTTCTTCTTGTTCTTCCCCACCGGCCGACTCCCATCGCGGCGCTGGCGCCCCGTTCTGATCCTGGGCGCAATCGGGGTTTCCCTCCTGCTCGTCGACACCGCGCTGCGGCCCGAAGAGCTAACAACTGTCCCGGTCATGAATCCGCTTGCCCTCGAGGCAATACGACCATTCCGGCCGTTCCTGCAACTCGCCATGGTTCCGTTCGCTATCGCCGTGTTGGCGTCGGGTCTCTCGCTCGCTCTGAGGTTCCGGAGGGCTCGCGGTGTCGAGCGGCAGCAGATCAAGTGGGCCTTGGCCGCGGGAGCGTTGTTCGCCGCCGTCTGGGCGTCGGCACCGCTCTTCTTCTGGCGCGTCGAGACCGCTACATGGATCTGGCCGACCCTCTTGTTCGGGTCGCTCGCTCTCATCCCGATATCCGCCGCGATCGCGATCTTCCGATATCGCCTCTACGAGATCGACGTGGTCATCAATCGAACTCTCGTTTACGGGACGCTGACCACGCTGCTCGCCACGACCTACATCGCGACGGTGTTCGCGTTGCAGGCCGTTCTTTCGCCATTCACACAGCAGAGCGACCTGGCGATCGCAGGCTCGACGCTTGCGGTTGCCGCTCTCTTCCGCCCATTGCGCCGTAGCGTGCAGGCCTTCATCGATCGTCGCTTTTACAGGCGGAGATTCGACGCCCAAGCCACACTTGAGACCTTCGGGACTCATGTCCGCGACCAGGTGGATCTGGACGCTTTGCGCGCGAGTCTGGTCGCGGCGGTAACCGAGACCATGCAGCCGGTCCACGTGTCCCTATGGCTCCGCGGCCCAGTTGCCTCCAGAACTTTTTCTTCGCCTACGGCGGCACCGTAACGATTCCGGAACGATGGAGGGATAGAAGGAGATATGAGCCCGATAAAGAGAGCATTCCGCACGATCCGGACCCGCAAGGGGAAGGGTCAGAAAGCATCGCCGGAGCAGGTCGAGGCGCTCGGCGCCCTGGCCCAGCAGCCTCCGGTCGACATCGCCCCCAACGACCCGATCATCGGGTACTTCCAGACCGTTACGGGCGCGGTCGACCTCGACTCGCTCGACCTCGATTCGCCCGCGGTCGCGGCGCTCAAAGAGGCGGGCGTGAAGATGGTCGTACCGCTGGTGAGCCAGGGCGAGCTCATCGGCATGCTCAACCTCGGCCCCCGGCTCAGCGAGCGGGAGTATTCAGGCGACGACCGCAAGCTGCTCGCCAACCTCGCGTCGCAAGCCGCGCCTGCGGTGCGTGTCGGTCAGCTCGTCCAGGAGCAGCAGGCCGAGGTCCGCTCCCGTGAGCGGCTAGAGCAGGAGCTCAAGGTCGCCCAGTTGATCCAGCAGCAGTTCCTCCCCAAAGAGCTGCCGGAGCTGGCCGGGTGGAAGGTGTCCGCTTTCTACCGCCCAGCCCGCGCGGTGGGCGGCGACTTCTACGACTTCATCGAGCTCCCCGGCGGGAAGGTCGGCATCATCGCCGGCGACGTCACCGACAAGGGTGTTCCTGCCGCGCTCGTGATGGCGAGCACGCGCAGCATCCTGCGCTCGGAGGCCGTTCGACTCGTCGAGCCGGGTCAGGTTCTCGAGCGCGCCAACGACCTGCTGTATCCCGATATCCCCAGCCACATGTTCGTGACGTGTTTGTACGCGGTGCTCGACCCCGCGACCGGGACGCTGAAGTTCGCGAACGCGGGTCACAACCTCCCCTACGTCCGCGACGACGAAGGCGTGACCGAGCTCCACGCGCGCGGCATGCCTCTCGGATTGATGCCCGGCATGAGCTACGAGGAGCAGGAAGCGATCCTGCAGCCGGGCCAGGTCATGCTGCTCCACTCGGACGGCGTGGCCGAAGCGCACAACGACGCCGGCGACATGTTCGGTTTCGACCGGATGCTGGAGCTCATGAAGGTTCCCGAAACCGGCGATGCCGTGATCGACACGCTGCTGTCGGAGCTCGATCGCTTCTCCGGTCCCGAGCACGAGCAGGAGGACGACATCACTCTCGTCGCTCTGCAACGTGCGTCACAGGTGCAGATGGCGAGCAGTCCGGAAGGCGAGTCGATGGGGACCGCTCCCCGCGTCCTCGAGGAGTTCACCGTCGAGAGCGCGGTCGGCAACGAGCGCCTCGTCATGGACCGCGTGGAGGCGGCGGTGTCGACGATCGGACTGCCACAGCCCGAGCTCGAGCGACTCAAGACGGCGGTCTCTGAAGCCGCGATGAACGCGATCGAGCACGGCAACCACGGTCGTCCCGAACTTCCGGTCGACGTGCGCGTGCTGGTGACCGAGGAAGACCTCAAGGTGCACATACGCGATCGCGGGACGAGCGAAGTCGTCGCGGTCGAGACGCCCGACCTGGAGGCGAAGCTCGAGGGACGCCAGAAACCACGCGGGTGGGGTCTGTTCCTGATCGAGAACATGGTCGACGAGATGAACCTCATCTCCGACGACGTCCACCACACGATCGAACTCGTGATCCACCTGAAAGGAGAAGCAGATGGCAACGGAACTCGCTGAGGCGCACGTGCGCCGTAAGGGGGGTGCGGCCGTCATCGACTTGAAGGGGGACATCAACGGCAGCGCCGACGAGGTGCTGAAGCGCGCGTACGGCGCGGCGGCGGCACTCGAGGCGACGACGGTGGTGCTCAACTTCGCCGACGTTAACTACATCAACTCGACGGGAATCGCGTTGATCGTGGGTCTCCTCGCAGAAGCGCGCAAGGAGCACCGAGCGGTCAAGGCCGTCGGGCTGACCGAGCACTACCGGCACATCTTCGAGATCACCCGGCTTGCGGATTTCATGCCGATGTTCGCTACCGAAGACGACGCCGTCGCCTAGAGGAGGGGAAACGATATGCCAGAGCTAAACGTGACCATGGACGTTCGCAAGGTCGACGACGCGAGCGTGATCGACATCAAGGGTGACGTCACCGCCGCCTGCGAGGGCGTGCTGATGGACTCCTACGGCGAGGCCGGGGGAGAGAAGGCGAAGCGGATCGTCCTCAACTTCACCGACCTCGCGTACATGAACAGTGGTGGCATCGGGATGCTCGTCACCCTGCTCGTCCGCGCCAACCGCAACAAGCAGAAGCTGATCGCGTTCGGCCTCAACGACCACTATCGCCAGATCTTCGAGCTCACGCGGCTCGACGACGCGATCGCGATCTACGACTCCGAAACCGATGCACTCAACGCCGGCGCCAAGGTCTAGCACCGAGGTCTGAAGGAAAAGGAACCCCGCGATGACAGCAGCAGAAAACCCGAACCAGGAAACTATCGAGAAGTCGGCAGCCGTGCCGTCCCGGGACGCGGCGTACTGGGCGCAGTCGGTCTCGACGCTCAAGGTCGGAGAGCTCCCCGAGGACGCGATCAACCTGAACGTCGAGGGCCGTCGTCTCACGAGCCCGATCCAGGGCTTCGGGAAGATGTGGCAGAAGACCTACAAGGTCACGCTCCCGGGCCGCGCCACGAGCCCGAAGGATCTCGTCGCGACGTGGAAGCGCGACTTCCCGAGCTTCTGGCCCGACAAGAACCGCTTCTACGGCCCCCTCACCGGGATCGCCCCAGGTGACGTCGCGGTGCTCAACCTCGGCATGCCCGGCGGCGTGAAGCTGTCGACCGGCGTGATGGTGCTCTACGCCGACGACGAGTCGTTCACGTTCATGACGCCGGAAGGCCACATGTTCGCCGCGTGGATCACGTTCAGCGCGTACGAGGGCACCGAGGGCACCGTCGCTCAGGTGCAGGTTCTCCTGCGAGCCAGCGATCCGCTGTTCGAGGCTGCGCTCGGCATGGGCGGCCACAAGAAAGAGGACAAGTTCTGGTTCGCCACGCTCCAGGCACTCGCCGCGCACTTCGGCGTCACCGATTCCCGCATCGACTTCCAGATGGTGTGCGTCGACAAGAAGCGTCAGTGGCGGAGCGCGAGGAACATCGCCAAGAACTCCGCCATCCGCTCCGGTATGTATGCGACGGGCGCTCCGTTCCGGGCGCTCGCCAAACCGTTCAAGCGCACCAAGAAGGCGAGCTAGCGGCGCTCAGCGGTTGCTCGTGAACACGATGTAGCGCCCGTTCGGCGAAAACGACGGGAACCCATCCTGCCGGATGTTGTTCGTGAGCCTCCGGCGCCGGGTCCCGTTGGCCCGCATCACGAAGACCTCATCGTCTTCGACGTCGCCGGTCGTGAACGCGATCAACTTCCCGTCGGGCGACCACGCGGGGAAGTACTG
>JBOGWY010000016.1:0-30734 GCA_050694015.1 Actinomycetota bacterium
ACGACACGAACGGTTCGCGACGCGGATCGCCGACACCCGTGCACCCTCGAGATCCGTCACCGTGAACGTCGACTCCGAGCGCACACCGTTGGAGGTCACCGAGAAGGTATAAGTCCGGCCCGGCACGAGCGGTCCGCGCGGCACGACCACGGCGGCGTTGTTGCCCGCCAGCAGCAGACGGCCGAGCTCCTGCGCCGCCGCATCCGGGTTGCGGTAGTTCGATCCGTCGTACTCGCATGCCGGGAGACCGTTGCCCTGGTCGTCGGTCAGCGAGAACGAGCTGACGTCGACGGGACGACCGAACTGCACGATCAGGGGAACGCCCGTCGGAGATTCGTAACCACACTTCGACAACGGGTTGGGGTACTCGCCGCCCCAATAGGTGCCGATCGGCTGCGTCGTTCCGTTGCCGGGCCACGAGACCGGGTAGTCGACCTCGCCCGGAGCCTCGAGCCCGCGGATCACGTCGAGGGCCGCGGCGGTCTTGAGACCACTGTTATCGTGCGCGATACCGAACCCGACACGCTCGAGGCCGGGACGCAGGATGCCGAGCGCGTGGAACGGCCCCCGCATCCACATCTCGATCATGTCGCGCGGCGTCGCGTCCTCGGAACCGCCGGCGACGTTCGAGGAGCCTGCGGCGGTGTTTCCTTCGACGGTGTAGCCGGGCTTCGTGGGGTTCTCGGAGTGACCGATCGAGTCGTTGCGCACCATGTACTCGGCGTGGAGCTGGGCGCCCCGGCTGAGCAGGTCGCTCGCCGTGACCGGCAGCAGGTAAGCGGTGGCCCGGTAGTAGTTGACGACGCTGAGCCAGTCGTCGGCAGGCGGCTCGTCGCCGGGAAGGTAGCGCGCCGAGGCCGGCGCAGGAGCGAGCAGCGCCCCTGCGAGGAGTGAGATCAGGCCGAGCGCCCCCAGGCGCGTCCTCCACCGCATACATCTACAGTCGGCAGAACGCGTCCCCCGCTCAATCCCTAGAGCTACCTACGCAATCCGGGCAGGGGGACTAGCCCGGGCCTAGCCCGCGTTCCCCCGGGCCACGCCGCAGAAACCCGCGGGGTGGGCTGGGCCACGCCGCAGAAACCCACCGTGGACCAGTCGGAGCCGGCCAGCGCCACATCGGTGACCGCCTGCAGCCCGGCCCCCGACATGAGGCGCAGCCACGTATCGCGCGGGAACAGTCCGCAGATATGCCGGTCGTGGATGATCCCGACGTCGTCGCCGTCCCTCGCGAGGTAGGCGTAATCCACCGTGTAGAGGCCGTCGGTCGGATCGGGATCTCGGGTCCACTCGAGGTAGCGCAGGCCGCGGCGTCCATCCGGCGAATCGTGACCCCCGTGATCGGCACTCGGCTCGAAGGTCTCGGCGATGTGGTCGGGACAGACGAGCATCACGCCGCCCGGCGACAGATGCGCGGCCCCCGTCGCCAGCGCGGCAGCGAGGTCGGACTCGCTTGCCATGTAGTCGATCGAGTCGTGGATGAACACCGCGTCGAAGGAGCGATCGAGCCGGACCGAACGCATGTCGCCGACGTGGTGTTCGCACTCGGGGTTCAGCTCCCGCGACACCGCGACCATCCCCGGCGAGAGATCGACGAGTGTCATCGCGACGCGTGACTTCATGTGCGACGCGTTGTTGCCGCCGCCGCTACCCAGATCGAGCACCGTCTCGACCGGACGCTCGGCGTGCTCGATCATCACGTCCATGTAGAGGGCGGCTTCCTCCTCGTAGTCCGCCGGTGCCGACAGCAGCGGCCACCACTCCGAGAGATCCTCATAGAGACGCGGCGCGGAGTGGGCTTGGCCACTCCGCGGAACGGGATCGTCCTGAGTCATCGCGCGGTGGGGGTGGGATTTGAACCCACGGAGGGAGGTCCCTCACTCGCTTTCGAGGCGAGCCCGTTCGGCCGCTTCGGTACCCCACCATGGTGTTTTGTTCTGCAAACGACCGCCTGAAAACGCGGCTATGTGCTCACAAAACGGTTAGCGCAACGGTACTACCGGCGGGCGCCGAAGAAAGAACGCAGGAGCTCGGACGATTCTTGTTCGAGCACGCCCGTCGTGATCGACAGGTTGTGGTTGAGGCGCGGGTCCTGGACGATGTTGTAGAGCGTGAACGCGGCTCCGCCCACCGGGTCCTGAGGCCCGTAGACAAGGCGCTCGACCCGGGCCCCCACCAGTGCTCCCGCACACATGGTGCACGGTTCGAGCGTCACGTACATCGTCGTGCCGGATAGACGCCACGTCCCCAGCAGCTCCGCGGCGGCCCGCAAGCACAACATCTCGGCGTGCGCGGTCGGATCGCCGCGCAGCTCCTTCTCGTTACCGGCGCGGGCGAGGATCTCGTCGCCCCTCGCGAGCACGGCCCCCACGGGAACGTCGTCATGGGTTGCCGCCGCGCGCGCCTCGTCCATCGCGAGACGCATGAAATCGAGGTCGGTCAACGCTCCTCGGCGGACCGGTTGCGCGGCTTGATGTCGGGATCGCTCTTGCCGCGCTCCTTGATCCGCTGACGCGCGCGCCGGTAGCGCTGTTGTCCCCACGAACGGATGTCCTGGGCCCAGTCGTACTCGCTGCCGAGGATCGCCAGGCCGGCGAGCAACACGAGGATGCCGGGACCGGGAAGGACGAGCAGCACGATCCCGAGACAGAGGACGGTGACGCCGAGGATCGTGATCACCACGCGCCTCGTGTGCGACGCCATCGATTTCGACTCTTTGGACACGTTGATCCCGCGCTCGGCCCGGTAGTCGTGCGGGTGCGACGACTGCGACAGGGGCCCTTTCGGCTCCGGAGCGAGCGCCGCGAAGCGATCGAGGAACGCGTTCGCCTTCTCGACCATCCCGTCGGTCCCGACGAGGATCTGGACGAAGCGGGAGGCCGCCTCGGTCTCGATCCCGAGCACGGGGCCGCGGCCCCCATCGCGGTCGACCCCCCAGGACGTGATCTCGCTCCACGGCACCGAGATGGGAGCGGACGACCAGCCGCTCCAGTAGAGAACGCAGTGCTGCTCGGTGAGGAAGAGGAACCCGCCGCCGCGCTTGTTCGGGTCCTTCACCCGGACCCAGTGCGTGACCTGCTCGCCGTCGCGGAGCGCATCGTCGGCATGGTCCAGGATCTGTCGCTCGCGGTACTCCGATAGTTTCCGGATCAGCGGCATGGCTATCGGAGATCCTCCCAGCAGGGGACAACAACTGCCGACGCTAAACGGCGCCTTGTACGCCCGGAGGGATTCGAACCCCCGACCTTCCGGTCCGTAGCCGGACGCTCTAATCCACTGAGCTACGGGCGCATGGCTGTCATGGTAAACGCCCGGCCCCCTAAGGGACTTCCCCGAGACCTGAGAGGGGGGCGATGCGGCGGAGGCGCAGGGATTTGAACCCTGGAAGGGGTTTTACACCCCTTAACGCATTAGCAGTGCGCTCCCTTCGGCCGCTCGGGCACGCCTCCGCTGGCGATGATAAGGCGGCACCACTTGATGCGAGGCCCCTTTGCCCCGCACGCATCGAAGGGGATGATGAAGACCCGTCCATGGAGGTCTAGATGTCCCGTTTCCGTCCCGTCCTGCTCGCCCTCGCCGTGATCCTGGCGGTCCCGACTCCCGTTGCCACCGCATTGCCCGCCGGCACGCAAGTGCAGACCTACGAGGGGGGACTCTCGTTCCCGGTCGACATGGCGTGGGTCAAGGGCACCAAGAAGATCTTCTTCACCGAGAAGAACTCCGGGGCGGTGCGGATCATGGTCGGGCGGCGATTGCGCGCGCGTCCGTGCGTCAATCTCGACGTCGATCCGAGCGGAGAGAGCGGGGGGCTCGGCATCGCGCTACACCCGAACTTCAAGGACAACCACTTCCTGTACGTCTATTACACGAACGCGTCGCCGCGCGAGAACCGCGTGTCCCGCTTCAAGGTCGTGCGCAATCGGTGCCGTCGCAAACGCAACATCGTCACCGGCCTGCTTGCGGGCTCGAGTCCGTATCACAACGGCGGTCAGCTGGAGTTCATGAACGGTTACCTGTTCGTGTCGACCGGCGAAGCCCATCGTCAAGGACTCGCGCAACGCATCGACAGCCCGATGGGCAAGGTGCTACGCGTCCGCGGCAACGGCGACATCCCGAACGACAACCCCTTCGGCCCGAACAACCCGGTGTGGAGTTACGGGCATCGCAACCCGTTCGGGCTCGCGGCGCGGCCGGGCAGCTCCGAGCTGTTCGAGACCGAGAACGGCCCGAACTGCGACGACGAGTTGAACCGGATCTACGAGGGACGCAACTACGGATGGGGCGACGGCTACCAGTGCGGGGGCGGCGTCGGCGTCAACCCCGAGGCGCCACTCGTGCGCTACTCGGACATCATCGTGCCGACCGATCCCACCTGGTACACGGGGCGGCTGCGGGCACTGCGGGGCCTGCTGATGGGGGACTTCTCGACGGGGCGCATCCACCGCTTCGTCATGAACGACGACCACACACGGGTGACCGACGACATCATCGTCCACAACCACGCCGGCAATGAGGGGATCGTCGACGTAGCGACGGGGCCCGGGCGCTGGGTCTATTTCCTGACCCCCGACAGCATCATGCGCATCGTGCGGCGGTAGTCCTCCGGGGGTAGCGGCTGGCATGATGTGTCGCTCCACCGCGAGTTGAGGAGGAGGACGCATGGCTCGTAGACCGATCGTGGCGTTGCTCTCGTTCGCGATGTTGCTCGTCCTGCCGACACCGGTATCGACGGGAGCGCCGCGCGGGACGAAGGTGCAGACCTACAAGGGCGGGTTGTCGTTCCCAGTCGACATGGCATGGGTGCGCGGCACCAAGAAGATCTTCTTCACCGAGAAGAACTCGGGCCGCGTGCGCGTCATGAAAGGCCGCCGGCTTCTCGTGAGACCATGCGTGGA
Organism: Actinomycetota bacterium; assembly: GCA_050694015.1. Classification (GTDB taxonomy): domain Bacteria; phylum Actinomycetota; class CADDZG01; order CADDZG01; family WHSQ01; genus JBOGWY01. The sequence goes on from JBOGWY010000016.1 coordinate 4,893, forward strand.
TCTCGCGGTCGATGCGAGCGGCGAGAGTGGCGCGTTGGGGATCGCGTTGCATCCCAAGTTCAAGGAGAACCACTACCTCTACGTCTATTACACGAACAACTCACCGCACGAGAACCGCGTCACGCGCTTCACCGTGGTGCGCAACCGCTGTCGCAACGCGCGTCACATCGTGACGGGACTAAGCGCGGGTTCGCAGTATCACAACGGAGGCCAGATCGAGTTCTTGAACGGCTTGCTCTACGTCGCGACCGGCGAGGTGCACAACGCGGGGCTCGCGCAGGACCGCTCGAGCCGGCAGGGCAAGATCCTCCGGCTCCGGGCCAACGGACGCGTCCCGGACGGGAACCCGTTCAACAACGCGGTGTGGAGCTACGGGCACCGCAACCCGTTCGGCCTCGCGAGGAGCCCGAGCGGCAAGCTCTATCAGTCGGAGAACGGTCCGAACTGCGACGACGAGGTCAACCTGATCCGCAAGGGTCGCAACTACGGATGGGGCTCGGGCTATCGGTGCGGTACCGCCGGCGTCGGTCCGAACCCGAAGCCACCGATCCGGCGCTACTCGTCGATCATCGTGCCGACCGACATGACCTGGTACACGGGCAAGCTCCGACTCTTCCACGGTCTGTTGATGGGCGACTTCGGAAACGGACGCCTGCACCGGTTCATCCTGAACGCCAAGGAGAACCGCGTCCGCCAAGACCGGATCGTGCACAACTCAGGTTCGGGGATCCTCGACGTGGCGGAGGGGCCGGGCGGCTGGGTGTACTACCTGACGTCGGGTTCGATCATGAGGATCGTCAGGAGCTAGAGCCTGAATCGCGCGTCCCAGGACGCGCCCATATGTTGTTGAGTTAGAAAAGTTCGGTTACAGGTATTGGCCGGCGCCTGGGGATGGTGGTTGGTCGTCGGGGGCCGGGAGGCTGCGGCGACGGATCTCTTCGAAGCGCGCGCGGCTCTCGGCCTGCTGCGCGAACAGCATCGCCTGGATGCCGTGGAAGAGTCCTTCGAGCCAGCCGACGAGCTGCGCGTGAGCGATGCGCAGTTCCGCGTCGGACGGCGCCTCGGCCTCGAACGGCAAGCTGAGCCGCGCCAGTTCGTCGCGGAGGTCGGGAGAGAGGACCTCGCCGAGCTCCTTCAGGGATGTCTCGTACACGTCGCGGAGCCGCGCGCGGCTCGCGTCGTCGAGCGGTGAGTGTCTGACCTCGTCGAGCAGTTGCCGGACCATCGTTGCGATCCTCATCACCTTCGCCGGGTGATGGATCGCGTCGGACTGCTGCTCTTCCTCGTCTCCCTCCGCGCCTTCCTGTGTCTCCGGGGTCGCGCCGGCGAAACCGACCACCCTTGCGTCTTCGGGGAGAGGGTGCTCCTGCTGCATCTAGTTGCCTTTCATCTCGGCGGCGACATGCTCCAAGTCTCTGACGAACTCGCGCCTCGCGCTCCTGCGGAGATCGTCATCTCGTTCCCGCAGTATCGACGACGGATGGACGGTAGCCGTAACGAGCGGCGCGAGCGGTGACTCGACGAGCTCTCCCCGTTGCTGCGTGACCTTGAAGGTCCTGCCCAGCAACGCCTGGGCCGCGGTGGACCCGAGGCAGATGAGCGCCTGGGGTTTCACCTGGTCGAGCTCGGCTTCGAGCCACGGCTTGCAGGCGGTGACCTCGCCCATTTTCGGTTTCTTGTGGATCCGTCGCTTGCCGCGCGCCTCCCACTTGAAGTGCTTCACCACGTTGGTGATGTAAACGAGGCCGCGATCGATGCCGACCTCCTCGAGGGCCTCGTCGAGCAGGCGCCCGGCCGGACCGACGAAGGGGCGGCCGGTGAGGTCCTCTTTGTCGCCCGGCTGTTCGCCGACGAACATCACCTCGGAGCGCTTCTTGCCTTCGCCGAAGACGGTCTGGGTCCCGAGCTTGTAGAGCTCGCACGCCGTGCACGCGGCGGCTATCTCTTTGAGCTGCGTGAGGTTCGCCGCGGCGGGAATGAACTCGGCTGCAGTCGTCACCTGCTTGGTGGGGGCCATAGAAGCGTTGTTACCCGCGATGCGTAGGGACCAAAGCCCATTTGTTCTGCAGACGACCGCCTGAAAAAGCGGGTATGTGCTCACAAAACGGTTCTAGCGGCGGGGGCCGACTATGCCCGCGTAGATCTTGCCGCCGGCGGCCCCTATCAGCATCGCGAGGGCATAGCCGATCAGGAGATCCCGTAGCTCGATCCCGTCCCAGATGCCGGGGGTGTCGGGGGGCGGCTCTGCGATCGGGCCGGCGTCCGCGTCGGGGTCGTCGCCGGCGCTCCCCCGGTCGCGGTCACGACCGGCACGCTCGCCGCGCGCCCGGGAACCGGACCCGTCGCCGTCGCCGCGTTCGGAGATCGACGCGACCTCGGTTAGCGATCCGGAACCGTCGTCGCCTGCATCCGACGACCCGCCACCGGAACCACCACCGTCGCCGCCGTTCGCGCCGGCCTCGGCGTTACCGGACTCCGGAGGGGGGCCGGCGCAGTCCTCGCCCGAGGTCGCCGCGAACGTAAAGTTCCCCGTGGTCACGTGGGAGTCGTACGCGGACGTGACGCGGAAGTCGACACGGAAGCCACCCCGGTGCGCAGAGTCGACGCCGATGTAGATCCGGAACCCGTCGATGCGGCTGTTGCCGAGATCGACCCGGTCCCCGCACTCGTTGAACACCGTCAGCGTCGATCCCTGAGCAGGAGGCTCGGTGAACTCGGCCCAGATCTCGGCGGGAGCGGACGCGACCGACGACTCGTCGGCGGGATCCGAGTCCTTGTACGCCGCGTGCGCTTGCGCGACCGGCGTCAGCGCCACCACCACGGCGAGACTCCCCAGCAGCACGCGCACGATCCTCGGCGCGTTCATATGCCCTTGTGCTCCAGTTGTACCTTCAGCGATCGCATCAGGATCCGGACGTCGAGTGCGAACAGCTTCCATGCCGGGAAGGTCCGGAACGCATCCCAGTAGTCGAGGTCGACTGCGAGCGGATCCACCGACGCGTCGCCCTTGTACGACTGCACCGGGCCGACGAGCCCTGCCGGCATGTCGCGTTTGCGAGTGATGCCGCGCGACATCTCCTCGGCGTAAAGGTCGAGGGGGTACGGGCGCGTTCCGATCAGGAACATGTCCCCGCGCACGATGTTCCAGAGCTGCGGGAGCTCATCGAGGTACCAGCTCCGGATCAGACGACCCGCACGCGTCAGATGGCCTTGTGTCTCGAGCCTCGCGATGTGCGTCGGGCCGTCGCCGAGCCCCGCGAGAGCATCGGCGGTAAGCGTCCTGAACTTGTACAGGCCGATGACTTCACCGCGCGAGATGCGCTCTTCCTTGAAGAAGACGGGGCCGCGCGCGCCACGGTCGAAGAGGCCCTCGAGCTTGATCAGGACCGCGCACAGCGCAAACACCGGCGTCAGCGGCAGCACGAGGAGGAGGGCGAGAAGACGTTCGCGCGCCTCCTTGCCGCGACGACGTCGCGGTGATGTGACCGCCGCCGCATTTAGTGTTCCGCCCATGTCCTCCAGGATAACGAGCGCACAAAGATGAGCACCGTGAGGGGCGGCCCCGGTGACGCTCGCACGAATCGTGCCGCGTGGGACAAAGCTGCCGAGACGTATCAGCGCGAGCACGGCGCCGAGCTGAGGGGCGAGGGGGCGCTCGCATGGGGGCTGTGGAGGATCCCGGAATCCGAGGTCCGCGCGCTCGACGACGTCACGAACAAGGACGTCCTCGAACTCGGGTGCGGTGCGGCGCAGTGGTCGATCGCCCTCGCGGGAGTCGGCGCGCGCCCCGTCGGCCTCGACAACTCGTCGGGACAGCTCGCTCACGCGCGTCGCGACGTCGGCGCCGCCGGCGTTTCCGTTCCGCTCGTACAGAGCGCCGCCGAGCAGACACCTTTCTCGGATGCCTCTTTCGACATCGTGTTCTGCGACTACGGCGCGATGCATTTCGCCGATCCCTATTTGACGGTGCCCGAGGCGGCGCGGCTGTTGCGACCGGGCGGCTTACTCGCGTTCTCCACGGCCAGTCCGATCATCGAACTGTGCTGGCCGCCCGATCCCGAGGCCGACGTTTCCACCACTCTGCACAGTGACTACTTCGGGTTGCATCGCGAGGAGATCCCCGACGACGAGACCGTGGCGTTCAACCTGCCCTACGGCGAGTGGATCGCGTTGTTCCGCGCGCATCGCTTCACGATCGAGGCGCTGATCGAACCGCGGCCCCCGGAAGACGGACGCACGACGTTCCCGGGGCGACCCCTCGCGTGGGCCCGGAGGTGGCCTACGGACGCGATCTGGAAGGTGCGGAAGGCGAGCTAGGCCGCGGTCGCCTCACCGACGAGAGGAAGCTCGAACTCGAACGTCGACCCCACGCCGCGTGCGCTCTCGATGTGCAGCTCGCTCCCGAGCACCTTCAGGATCTCGAGTACCCACGCAAGGCCGAGCCCGGTTCCGCGCACGTCGCTCAGCGCACCCGCCCCGCGGAAGAAACGTTCGCCGAGGCGCGCGAGATCCTCTTCGGGGATCCCCGGCCCCTCGTCCCGCACGCTGATCACCGAGCGCGCCTTCTCGGCGTAAGCGGACAGCACGACCTTCGTCCCTTCCGGCGTGTACTTCGCAGCGTTCGACAAGAGGTTCTCGACGACGCGTTCGACGAGCACGCGGTCCGTCTCCACGATCAGCGGATCTTCGATCTCCAGGGCCAGGACGTGATCCGAGAACAAGCCTTCGAAGCGCGCCGCGGTGTCCCTGAGCAGCTGTCCCAGCTCGAGAGGCTCGACCTGCGCTTCGAAATGGCCTGCATCGAGCCGGGTCAGGTCGAGGAGCTTCGTGATCGCGTCGGAGAGCTTGTGCGCGTTGGCACCGATCACATTCGTCAGCTTCTTGCGCATGTCCTCGTCGAGACGATCCCAGTTGTACTCGAGCGTGGAGATCGAGCCCTCGATGACGGTGAGCGGCGTACGCAGGTCGTGCGAGACCATCGAGAGGAAGTCGTCCTTCAACCTGTCGACCTCGGAGAGGTGCTCGACCGTCGCGTGCTCCTCCACGAAGCGCGCCGCGTTCTCGAGAGCACGTTCGGCCTGTGCGGCGAGGAGCTCCATCGCCTCGACCTCGGCCGGATCGATCGCCCGTGCGCTCTTCGACCCCGCGACGAGCACGGCGCTGATCCTTTCGTTGTTCCAGAGAGGCGCGGCGATGATGCCGTGCAGGCCGAGACCCTCGAGGGCCGGCAACGCTTCTTCGTAGGTTGAGTAGTCCTGCAACGTGACGGTGCCGCGTTCCTGGAGGACGAGCGGCGTTATGCCCTGCGTCGTCGGATACGACTTGTCCCCGAAGCTGCGGGGTAGGCCGCGCGGATGCATCGGACGGAACTCATAGCCCGAGTCATCGAGCATCAAGATCGAGGCGGCGTCGAAACCCAGTTCCCCAACCGCGTCGACCACGTTCTTCAGGACTTCATCGGGACCGAGCTGGGCGACGGCGCGGGACGATTCCGCAACGCGTTGCAACAGATGGGCGCGCCGTTCCGAGTCGCGCCGGGCGCGCTCGCGTTCCGTCATCTGATCCATCAACTCGCGCGACACGAAGCTTGCGATGAAGGCCGTGACCGAGAGGATCGTCAAGCGCATCAGCAGCTCGCTCTCGCTGATCTCCCACCCGGTCGCGGCCATGACTCCCGCGTACGAGAGATAGGTGAACAGCAACAATCCGATCTGCCCGCCCTCCGGGTACGAGGCCGCGAAGAAGATCGTGGTGAGGAAGTAGACGACGAACAGCTCGGACTCGGCCCCTCCCGTGATCCCGATCAACACGGTGATCAGGAGGATGTCGAGCATCGACCACGCGTAGAGCGCCCACACGCCGGCCTTCGATGCCAGCATCGAAGCCCACGGGAGCATCGACACGATCGCGCCCCCGGCCACCGTCACGCCGGCGCACGCGAGGAACGGGCCAGTCTCGATACGGCCGCTGTTGTCGAGGATCAGAAACAGGAGCAGCCCGGCAACCGTGAGCCACGTTGCCTGCACGCCGATCCGGACGGCGCGGAGCCTGTATGGGATCAACAACACGTCGAGAGGTTCCGCCACGACTTACATTTAAGCGAGGCGAACCCGGAATCTCGACCCACGTAAATGGGGCGTTTCACCACAAGGTGTACGGCCGCGACGGCTGCCGGTAACCCAGGCCCGCCGCGCGCTCGGCGGCATCACCGCCGGCGGTGTGGCGGGAGGGTTCGTCCGACCGAAGCGAAGCCTTCCTCGCACGGACGCGGACATCCGCTGACCCGGATGTGCGGGGTCTGACGCGCATGCTCGATCTCGTCGGATTGTGGTGGCTCGGTGTGATCGAGGACGGCTACGCCGCCGAGCTCGCGATGCGACGAGAGGGCTCCGAGGGACTCTCCTTAACGCCTTCAACGGCAAGTGATCCGGGAAGGCGGCCGGCTCCAGTAGCGTCGTCGTCATGGATGACGCCTTCTTCGTTCCCGATGGGGATGACACTTTCGTCTCGACCGCGTGGACGCGGGGGCCGTGGTCCCTCGACGCTCAACACGCCGGCCCGCCGGCGGCCCTGCTGGGTAGAGCGATCGAACGCGTGGACGGTGGCGATGCCGCGCGCGTTGCCCGCATCGTCTTCGACATCCTCCGACCGGTACCGATCGAGCCGCTGACGGTGAGTGCGCGGACCGTACGACCGGGTAGGAACGTCGAGCTGATCGAGGCGTGGCTGAACGCCGGTGACGACGAAGTGATGCGCGCGTCGGCATGGCGTATCCGTACTGCGCCGATCGCCACCGATACGGTCGAGACCGATGAGCCCCTCGAGGTGCCGTCGCACTCTTCGAGCACGGACACCTTCGACATCCGCGCGGAGCAGCACTACATCGCGGCGATGGAATGGCGCTTCACCGAAGGCAGCTTCCTGCAGGCGGGGCCCGCCGTGGCGTGGTTGCGCATGCGGATCCCCCTCGTGGCCGGAGAGGAGCCGGGTCCACTCGTCCGCGTCCTGGCCGCGGTCGACTCCGCGAGTGGGATCTCGACCCAGTTGGACCACTCCAAGTGGCTCTTCATCAATCCGGACCTTGCCGTGTATCTGCATCGCGTGCCCACCGGCGAATGGGTTCGGCTCGACGCGCGGACGCGGCTCGGCGACGACGGGATCGGTGTGGCGACGTCGCAGATCTTCGACGTGCGCGGCCCCCTTGGATACAGCAGCCAGAGCTTGATGATCAGGCAGCGGTGACGACCGCCGTCATCGAATGTCTCGGGCTCACCAAGTTCTACGGCAGGACGCGTGGGATCGAAGACCTCGATCTCGAGATCCGGCGCGGTGAGCTGTTCGGGTTCTTGGGACCGAACGGAGCCGGGAAGACCACCACGATCCGGCTCCTCCTCGACCTCATCCGACCGACCGCGGGCCGCGCCCGGGTCTTCGGCATGGACGTTCGGAGCCACTCCGTCGAGATCCGGGGACGGGTCGGCTATCTCGCCGGCGAGCTCGCCCTTTACGAGAATCTCAGCAGCCGCCGGCTCTTCTCGTACTTCGCCTCCCTGCGGCGGGCCCCCGGGATCGAGCGAGCACTGACGCTCGCCGAACGTCTCGGACTGGACCCCTCGCGCCGGATCGGCGATCTCTCGAAAGGCAACAAGCAGAAGGTCGGAATCGTGCAAGCGTTCCTCCACGATCCCGACCTCCTCGTGCTGGACGAGCCGACCAGTGGTTTGGATCCACTCGTGCAACGGGAGTTCCACGTCATCCTCGATGAGACCGTGGCGCGCGGCGGCACGGTGTTCCTCTCATCCCACGTCCTGTCCGAACTGGAACACATCACGCAACGGGTGGGGATCATCAGGGACGGCTCCCTCGTCGGTGTGGAAGAGATCGCGGCGCTGAAGGCGAAAGCGATCAGAGAATTCGAGTTGCACCTCGCGGAGCCGGTACCACGCGACTGGTCGTCGATAAGCGGCGTCGTGTCGGCCGACGTTTCGGGAGCGGCGGTGCGACTGCGCGTGGAGGGAAGTGTCGATGCCTTGATCAAGGCCGCGGCCCAGCACGAAGTGGTCGACATGGTCGCGCGCGAGCCCGACCTCGAGGAACTGTTCCTGTCCTATTACTCCGAGGGCGCCCCATGAGGAGCACGAGTAGCGTCCTGTCCAAGACGCTCTACGACCGGCGGCGGGCGCTCATCGGATGGTCGCTGGGATTCATCATCTTCACGCTGATGACGATGGCGATCTACCCGTCGATACGAGAGACCCGCGAGCTCGATCAACTCGTCGATCGACTGCCGGAGGCGATCCGTAACCTGGTCGGCGACCGCAGCTTGACGTCACCGATCGGCTTCGTGCAGAGCCGTCTCTTCCAACTGCTCGTGCCGCTGTTGCTGCTGGTGTACGGGGTCGGCCAGGGTGCCGACGCGATCGCGGGTGAAGAGCAACGCAAGACGATGGATCTACTTCTTTCCAACCCGGTGGCGCGGCGGCGCGTCGTCCTGGAGAAGGCCGCCGCCGTGCTGGTCGAGATGGCGGCGATCGGTTGGGTCCTCTTTGTCGCGCTGGTTGCATTCGCGGAGATGTTCGGGGTCGACCTCTCGATCGAGGGTATGGCAGCCGCGGTCACGAACGCGTTTCTGTTCGCGCTCGCTTACACCGCCTTCGGTCTGGCGCTGGGTGCTGCGACCGGGAGCCGCGCCGTCGCCGTAGGGGTCACTACCGCGCTCGCTGCGCTCTCGTACCTGATCGATTCGCTGGCCGCGCTGGTGGAGGGGATGGACCGGATCGCGTGGCTATCGCCCTTCCACCATTACATCGAGACCGAAGGCCTCGCGTTCGGCTTCGATCTCGCCTACGCGCTCGGTTCTACGATCGCGATAGCCATCCTCGTTGTGGCGGCGGTGGTCGCGTTCGAACGACGAGACGTGCGGAGCTAACGTGCGCCTCTCGTGGCTCCGGTTCGCCATCGTCGTCGCGCTCGTCATCCCCGCGGCGTGCAACGCGGGCACGCAGGACGGTGGCATCGTCGTGTTCGCGGCGAGTTCGTTGACCGACGTGCTCGAGGAGCTCGATGCGGATGTCGACTACCAGTTCGCCGGTTCCGACGAGCTCGCGCTCCAGATCACCGAGGGTGCTCGCGCCGACGTGTTCGTGTCCGCGGACGAGTCGTACGTGCGGGATCTCCACGAAGCCGGCTCGGTCGACGAGCCCGTTCCCATCGCGACGAACCGCCTGGTCCTGGTCGTGCCGTCCGCCAACCCGGCCGGCATAGACACGCTGGAGGACGCCGCCGCCCCGGGCGTGAAGGTCGTCGTAGGGGCGCCCGGGGTGCCCGTGGGCGATTACACGCGACAGATGCTGGCCGCGCTCGGGCTCGACGACGTCCTGGCCAACGTCGTGAGCAACGAGGAAGACGTGCGGGCCGTTCTGGGGAAGGTCGCCCTCGGCGAGGCCGACGCCGGCTTCGTGTATGCGACCGATGTCGGCGCCGTCGACGAGGATGTGAGGGTGATCGAACCTCCGGAGTCCGCGCAGCCGCGGATCGTCTACGCGGCCGCGGTGGTCCCATCGGGCGACGATCTGCAGCGCGCGCGGGCGTTCATCGAACGGCTCACCGGAGAACAAGGACGACGGTTGCTGCAGGACGCGGGGTTCGGCCTCCCATGAGGGCGCGGGGCTTCGAGATCGCGCTCGTGACCGCGACGGTCGTCGCGGTGGCGTTCCTCGCGCTCCCGCTGGTCGCGCTCCTTACGCGCACATCGGTTGCCGATCTCGTGGCCGCCCTCGGCAGCGACGTCGCGCTCGACGCGCTGATCGTGTCGCTGAAGACGAGCGTGATCGCGCACGTGCTGGTGCTTATCGTCGGTACCCCGGCCGCCTACCTGCTCGGCACGCGCACGTTCCGCGGACGCAACGCCCTGGTGGCGATCACCGAACTGCCGCTGGTGTTGCCTCCGGTCGTTGCCGGCATCGCCCTTCTGAGCGCCTTCGGGCGTTCGGGGCTCCTCGGCGGATCTCTAAGCATCGTGGGGCTCGAACTTCCGTTCACGCAGGTGGCCGTGATCCTCGCGATCGCGTTCGTCGCGAGTCCGTTCTACCTACGGCAAGCGATCGCCGCCTTCGAGGGCGTGGACCGGCAACTCGTCGACGCCGCCCGAACGCTGGGTGCCCGGCCCGGTCGGGTCTTCGGTCGCGTCGTCCTCCCGCTCGCGGCCGGCGGCCTCGGCGCCGGCTCCGTGCTCGCGTTCGCACGCGGCATAGGGGAGTTCGGGGCGACGATCATCTTCGCGGGAAGCCTGCAGGGCAGGACGCAGACGTTGCCGCTGGCCATCTACGGCGAGCTCGATCACGACTTCGACATCGCGATCGCGATGAGCGTCGTCCTCGTCGTCCTGAGCGTGGGGGCGATCGCTGCCGTCAGAATGACGGGTGCATGGACACCCTTCGTATCGACATCACGGTTCCGCGGCGGCACTTCGACGTCCAGGTAGCCCTCGAGGTCGGGGCCACCGCCACCGCGATCGCCGGACCTTCGGGGGCCGGGAAGACGACGCTCCTCCGCACCGTCTGTGGTTTGGAGGAACCGACGAGGGGCCTCGTCGCGCTCGGATCGCAGGTCTGGTTCGACGCCGCGACGAACACCTCGGTCCCGACGGAGGCGCGCCGGGTCGGGATGGTGTTCCAGGACTACGCGTTGTTCCCCCACATGACCGTGCGCCAGAACGTCGCCTTCGGTGCGCGCGGGGGCATCGACGACGTGCTCGAACGGTTCCGTTTGACCCGCGTCGCCGACCAGCGCCCGGAAGGGATATCGGGGGGCGAAGCGCAACGTGTCGCGATCGCGCGTGCACTCGCGCGACGTCCCGCGGTGGTGTTGCTCGACGAACCAATGGCATCGCTCGATCCGATGCTGCGCGGCGAGGTCGGTCGGGAACTGTCCGAGGTGCTCGCCGACCTCGCGGTGCCGACGCTGCTCGTGACCCACGATTTCGCCGAGGCGGCGGCACTGTGCGACACCGTCGGCGTCCTCGTCGAGGGCCGCCTCCTACAACTCGGGCCCCCCGAAGCGCTCATCTCGGCGCCGGCGAACGACTTCGTCCGCGCGTTCACGCGTCGTGCTGCGAGCGACGGCGCGTCAGGCGGGGACCGCGGCCGATCGCGTGGACCGTCCCCGGGGGCCGGGCGTGTGCCCGTCGATCCGGCGCAAGCCCCAGATGATCGCCGCGATCCATAGCGCGATGAGGACAGCCAGGACCGATGACGCTCCGACGGTCAGGGCCGTGGACACGTCCTGCGCCTCCCGCAGGAGCAGCTCCTTGTCCGAGACGACGTCCCGGGTCACCTCGGGGTCCGGCGCGGGGACGCCCTCGGCGGGGATCACGGGGTCGGCGGGGAGATAGATCGGGATCGCGAGGAGAGCGCGATCGTCGTGAAGCCGTACGAGCGTCTTCCACTCGCCGTCGACGGGGACCGCCTGCTGTGCGACGTACCTACCGTCGCCGCGAGGCTCCAGCGGCGTCACGACGCTGCCGCCTCCCTGCCACGCCGACACCTTGAACCATTCGGCATCGGTCGCGGTCGACGCGGGATCGAGCGCGACCTCGATGCGCGCCCATCCCTCGCGCTCGACCGGTGTCGCCGTCACGGTCGCGCGCGCGTCGCTCGCGCCGGTGGTCGGGAACGGATACGCGAGGACCGCCACGAGACCGAGGAGGGTCGCGATCGCGACGGGCTTCGGGAACGGTGGTCGCTCCCGTGCATCGCCGTTCAGAGCGCGCGCGATGAACGCGCCGGCGCACGAACCGACCAGCGCCGCCACGAGTCCCAGCACAACGGCTTCGATCCCGAGCGACGCCGGCCACGACATGACCATCCACGCGTGGCTCCAGGCCCACTCGGCCGCGAGCCCGAAGGTCCCGATGCCCGCACCGGCGATCAACGCGAATCGCACTGCGTCCTTGGTGTCGACGCGTAGAGCGATGGCTTCGACCACGAGCGCCTCGACGAGATAGAGCGGGAAGTGCAGCAGCGTGTGATCCATCAGCGGGCCGATGACGGCGCTCAGGATGCCGCGCACCGCGAGGAAGAACGCGACCGCGGCGAGCGCTCCCCCGCGTCCGAGCCGCGCTCTCGCCGCGACCAGCGCGATCCCGGCGCTACCCATCAGCACCACGGGATGGAACAGCAGCCGGAATTGCGGGACCGAATAGTCGAACTCCGCGTGGAGCGCAGACAGGCCGATCAGGAACGCCCCGGCGGCCTGGATCTCCAGGAAGCGCGGGACGCGCCGCGTCGTTCTGGGGGCCGCGCGCCGTCCCTCGACGATGAGCACCCATAACGCGAGCGTGGACAAACTGGCGCCGCCGACCATCTGTATGTGGGTCGGGCTCCACAGCGTCACGTCTTGTCCGAACAACCGGTGCCACACATCGTCGAGGGGGAACCCGAGCACCGCCACGCCACCGCACAACAGCAGCAGCAGTCCTCCGATCGGGACGAACCATCCGTCGCGGATCTCCCACGCGCTGGGATGCTCGTCGCGGCCGAGGAGCACCGCCACGACGCCCGCCAGCGCGATACCGGCCAGGCCCCCGATGATCAGGAAGTGCGATGGGTTCGCGAAGGGACCGGGATCGCGACCGCTGTCGATGTGCGTCGCCACGTCCCAGTAGAAGCCGAACACCGCGACCAGAAGCGCCCCGCCGGTGATGGCGGCCGGGAGCGCGGCCCATCCGGGGAGTCCGGAGCCGCGCTCGGAGAAGGTCGCGAGCCGCGTGAGCAGCCGGGTGCGCCCGGTGCGGTGGGCGACGCCGAAGAGCGCCAGCGCCGCCAGCGCGATCACGGCGACGAAGGTGGCGGGGACGAGATCCTCGGTCGGCGCGCCGGCCGCGGATCCGAGATGGAACAACTCGGCGTGCGTCACGGGTTTTCCTCTCCCTGGTGTTACCGCTGGTATCTGTTACCCTTGGTAACATGCCCCGCCACGGTTCGTCAAAACATCGCACGGTGAGCCCCGAGGTCCTCGCCCGCCGGGCCGAGCGCCGGGAACGCTTCCTCGACGTCGCCGACGCCGCGATCGCCCGGGACGGGCCCGACGTCTCGATCAACCAGATCGCAGCCGAGGCCGGCGTGGCGAAACCGATCCTCTACCGGCACTTCGGGGACAAGGGTGGGCTCTACCAGGCCCTCGCGGAACGCTACGTCCGTGGCCTCATGGAGGAACTGCGTGCCGCGCTCCGTAAGACCGACGACCCCCGGACCCGGCTGGCCACGACGATCGACGCCTACCTGGGCTTCGTCGAGCGGCACCCCGAGCAGTACGGCTTCCTCATGCACCGTGCGGTGGGCGAGCGCGCCGCCGAGGCGCAGGAGACGGTGGCGGACTTCATCCGTCAGGTAGCGGTCGAGATCGCGATCGAGCTCGGCGAAGAGATGCGGCGCAACGGCCTCGACTCCGGGGGCGCCGAAGTGCTCGCCCACGGGCTCGTCGGGATGGTGCAGCTCGCGGGGGACTGGTGGCTGCGCAACCGCACGATGCCGAGGGCCCGCGTCGTCGAGTACCTCACCTCCGTGCTGTGGGACGGCTTCGGCGGCATGGCCGCCGCGGTCGCGCGCGACGAATCTGCTTAGGCGTCACTCTCGAGCATCCGGCCCCCACGCATCTGCCACGCCCACCGTCGCGCCACGATCACTCCGCTCGTCGTCGTCTGCAACATGCCGAACAGGAGTATCGATCCGTCTCCTCCCGCGAGCGAATAGCCGAGCCACACCACGCCGTCGGCCACCGACAGCATCCACGTCGCCGGCGAGAGTGCGGACAGATCGGCCTCGCGGAACGCGATGACCACCTGGGGAAGGTTCGCGATCAACACGCTGACCGGCAACAGGACGCCCAGTCCGCGGGAACCCGCCAGTGCGACGGCACTCGCGAGGACCACGAACCAGATGGGCGCGGCCCGGAACTCGCGCGCGCTCCGGCCGTAGCGGAGAGAAAAGATCGTGATCGCCACGAACACGACCGCCGACGCGCCGGTGGCGAACGTGACGGCAGGCTGTGAGGTGAGCACGCCGTAGGTCGCCCACCCAGAGCTCACGATCGCGCTCGTCGCGGCGGTATCGACGGACACGCCGTGTGCGTCACGCGCGCGCAGGATACGAATGAGTTGCGGAACCGCGCGTACGAGCCCGACGAGGGTTCCTGCCGCGCCGAACAGGGTGGTCATCTGCATGGAGGCGACCCTAGTGGACGGCCGGATCAGATCAGCATCTGGTACGCGAGTCCTGCCGCGGCACTGCCCCCCACCGCCCACAGCACGTTTACCCGGTACCGCCACAGAGCGACGAACGCCGCCGCCGCGAGCGCGACCGCGAAGAGATCGATCGAAGACGGCTCGGGGACCCGGATCGTGAACGACAGGAACGTGGCTTGGTCGACAGTTGCGAAGAGTGCGGCGAACGCGAACGTGGCGGCGAGGTTCAGGATCACGCCCACGACCGCGGCCGTTACCGCCGAGAGCGCCGCGTCGACGGTGCGGTTGCCTCGGAGACGCTCGATGAACGGCGCGCCGAGGAAGATCCAGAGGAAGCAAGGTGCGAACGTCGCCCATACCGTGACGGCGGCACCGAGGATGCCGGCGACCACCGGCTCGAGCCCTCCGGGGAACCGGTAGGCCCCGAGGTAGCCCACGAACTCCGTCACCATGATCAGCGGTCCAGGGGTCGACTCCGCGAGACCGAGACCCGTGACCATCTGGCCGGGATCGAGCCACCCGAACTGCTCGACGGCGGCCTGGTTGATGTAGGAGAGGACGGCATAGGCGCCGCCGAACGTGACCAGCGCGGCGTGGCTGAAGAACAAAGCCTCCTTGCTGAGTGTGTCGTCGCTCCCGCGCAGCGCGATCACCGCGAGCAGCGGCGCCCACCACACGACGAGGCCGAGCGCCAACACCCGCAAGGTACGCGCCCGCCCGCGTCGTCCCACGGCAGCGTCATCGTCCGCGAGAACAACGTCCGACTGGTCGTCGTCGGTCGCGTGATCGATCGGTGAGGGGAACAGCTCCGGGCTTAAGCGCGCTCCGGCGATGCCGATCGCGGCAGCGCCGAGGACGATCAACGGGAACGGAACGTCGATGAGGAAGATCGCTACGAAAGCGAGCAACGCGATCGTCGCCATCACCGCGTTCTTCAGCACGCGACTACCGATCCTGATGAGCGCCGCGAACACGAGAGCCACGACCGCCGCGCGCAGCCCGTAGAAGATCGCCGCCACCCACCCGATATCGCCGTGAGTGACGAAGACCCACGACAGACCGAGGATCAACAGGAACGCCGGCAGCACGAACAGGATGCCGGCGACGATCCCTCCGAGAGCGCCGTTGAGGAGCCACCCGATGTAGATCGCGAGTTGGGTCGCTTCCGGGCCGGGCAGGAGCATGCAGTAGTTCAGTGCGTGCAGGAAACGGTTCTCCGAGATCCACCGCTTCTTGTCGACTAGCTCTTCATGCATGATCGCAATCTGCCCCGCGGGCCCCCCGAAGTTGATGAAGCCCAGACGCAGCCAGTACGCGAACGCGGTGCGGAAAGGGACGAGCTCTCGTCGAGGCACGGCGAGAGTGTCCCATCGAACACCACCGCCCGATTAACCCGACGGCTGCTGGGTATCACGACCACGACATGGAGACCTGGGAAGCCATCGACTCGCTGCGGGTCGTGCGATCCTTCGACGGCCGCGACCTCCCCCCGGAGCACATCGAACGCATCGTCGACGCCGGACGACGGACCGGCAGCTCGAAGAACCTGCAGCGCTGGGCGTTCATCGTCGTCCGTGATCGCGACCGGCTGAACGAACTAGCGAACGCGGGTCCGTTCGCAGGACACGTGGCCGGCGCCGCGGTCGCGATCGCCCTCGTCTCGCCGGACCCTTCCCAGAGCGACCGCCCGCTGTCGATCTTGTGGGACCTGGGCCGCGCGGCCCAGAACATGGTCCTCGCGGCATGGGCCCTGGGGATCGGCAGCTGCCCGGCGACGGTGTACGAGCACGAGCGCGTCGATCGCCTGCTACATATCCCCGACGATCAGCACTGCGAGTACATCTTGTCGTTCGGCTACCCCGCCGACGAGTCCGAATTGACTGCGCCGAAGCGCGGCGGCGGCCGGCTCACGCGCGCCGAGGTGCTGCACGAGGAGACCTGGTAGCCGATATCAGGCCTGGGATGCGACGGTGTTCTTGCGGCGCGCGATCTCGTCGCGAACGACCGGAGCCACCTCGGTCCCGAACAATTCGATCGAGCGCATGATCTTGTCGTGCGGCAGTGTTCCGACGCTGAACTGGATCAGGAACCGATCGTGGCCGAAGATCTCGTGCTGGAACAGGATCTTCTCGATCACTTGCTGTGGACTTCCGACGAAGTTCGAGCCGCGTAGTTCGGCACTTGCGATGTAGTCGCCGCGCCTCATCGGGGGCCACCCACGCTCGCGTCCGATCTTGTTCATCATCGTGGCGACGGCAGGGAACGAATCGTCGATCGCGTCCTGTGACGTATCCGCGATGAACCCATGCGAGTTGATGCTAAGCGCCGGGCTCGGGTGACCCGCGAGGCGCGCGGCCTCGCGGTGCAGCTTCGCGAAACCGGCGAACCGCTCCGGGTATCCGCCGATTATCGCGAGTGCCATCGGCAGCCCGAGAGTTCCGGCGCGGATCGCGGAATCCGGGTTGCCGCCGACGGCCAGCCACACCGGTATCCGCTCCTGTAGCGGACGCGGGTACACACCGAGGTCGTCGATCGGCGCACGGAAGCGTCCGCTCCACGTCACGCGCTCGGACTCTCGCAGCTTCAACAGAAGCTCGAGCTTCTCCGCGAACAGCGCGTCGTAGTCCTGTAGGTCGTAGCCGAACAGCGGGAACGACTCGATGAACGAGCCGCGCCCGGCCATGATCTCGGCGCGGCCCCCCGAGAGCAGGTCGAGCGTCGCGAAGTCCTGGAACACGCGCACGGGATCGTCGGAGCTCAACACGGTGACGGCGCTGGTCAGCCGGATGTTCGTCGTGCGTGCGGCACCGGCGGCGAGAACGACGACGGGGGCCGAAACGGTGAAGTCGGGCCGGTGATGCTCGCCCACGCCGAACACGTCGAGGCCGACTTGATCGGCGAGCTCCATCTCCTCGATGAGGTCGCGCAGTCGTTGTGCGGAAGTGAGGACCGCGCCGGTTAGCGGATCGGGCTGCAGTTCCGCGAACGTGTAGATGCCGAGTTCCATGGTCGCCTCCGAGAGTCGCCGTTACGCGAGGTTCAACGACGCAGCGGTCCTCGTGTTCCCGACCGGTCCGCTCGAAGGCTCAGGCGGCGCGGAGCGCTAGCGCGACGTCGATGCCGGCGACGGACACCCGGGCCTCGCCTTCATCTTCGACCACGATCCGTCGTGATGCAGAATCGCTCAGACCGGCTCGATCGACGACGGTCAACGTCACGGTGTACGTCCCCGCCTCGAGATAAGCGTGGGTACCGGTGACGCTCCGTTCCACCCCCGACGCGCGTTCCTCGACGACCCCCGCACTAGTCGCACCGTCGCCCCATGCCCAGACGGCCTCGTGCGCGTCGTCGTGATCGGGGTCGACGAAGACCGCTTCGGCCCCGACCTCGGTCCGTCTCTCCGTGAGTTTGATCGCCGCGATCTTTGGCGGTTCGTTGGGGAGCGGGGACTGCGTGACCGTTGGGGTCGGCGTGGGTGTCGGCGTTTCTGTCGGAGTCGGTGTGACGGTGGGGGTCGGCGACGGCTGCGGCGACGGGCTCGGGGTCGACTCGGGCGGGATCACCACCGGTGGAACGGTGACCGTCGGGGTCGGCGTGGGTGTCGGCGTTGGCGTCGGGCTCGGGCTGGGGGTTGGGGTCGGGGACGGGGTTGCCGTCGGTGAAGGCGACGCCGAGGCCGACGGAACCGGCGCGGGCGTCGGGTCGACTCCGGGCTGGTCGGGCTCATCCGGAGCGGGTGTCGGAGGTGGCTCTGTCTGCAATGGGATCGGGAACGTCGCCGGATCGAACGTCGGTTGCGCGTCGACGCGGCGCCCGAGGACCTCGTCATCGCGTTCCTCCGGTGCGTCGGCCACCGGCGAGTCGCCCGCGATCACGAATGGTCCGAGATGCACCGTGCTCGTCCATTCGTCGACCTCACCGCGAGTACGCAGGTGGAAGTACCAGCGCCCGTCGCTCAACTCGGGACTGCTGACACCGGTCGACGCGCCGGGCAGGTCGGATGCGTCGTCCGGAAGATCGGTCTCTTGCTCGGACCACGCGACGGAGTACCCGGATACGTCGTCTTGACGCGACCACGCGATGTCTACGACGCGGTCGGTCGACGGGACGCCGAGCGCGTGGCTGGTGCTGTGCACGTCGTCCGGGTCCCGCACCTCGGCACCCCCGACGAACTGAGTGACGACCGCGAGCGTGATTGCCGCCACGCCGAGCAGCACGAGCCGATCTGGTGACAGCACCGCGCGCGCGGCTCGTCCGGCGTGCGAAGCACCCCCGTGAGGTGTCGCCGGCGCCGAGCCCGAGGCCGAGGTCTCGACGGCGTTCCATATGGATTCCCGCAGCCCCGGCGCAAGCGGCACCGGCACAAGAGCACGGAACAGCGCGATCGGCGAGACGAGGCGACGTTTCGTTTCACCGCAGATCTCGCATCTCCGGATGTGTCGCTGGATCGCTTTGTGGCTCTCGGGTGTGAGCGTGACGATGTCCAGCTCGGTCGCCAGCGCGTCCAACTCGGGGCACCGTCGCCTCCCGTTACGGAGTATGAGTTCGGATACGACCGAGTCCTCGAGCGTGTCCTTCAAGCGCGAGAGGCGCGTGTACACGGCTCCCTTACGAAGCCCGAGTGCATCCGACATCTCCTGCGCCGTGAGATCGCGGCGGACGTGCATGTCCAGCAACGCGTAGTCCGAGGGGCCCAAGGCGCGCGCGCTGCTCCATACCAGGTCGACCATCTCCTGGTCGTAGAAGGCGTTCTCCGGATCCCCGAGCGCGTCGCCGTCGACGGTCATCATTCCCCCGCGTGGATCGTCGTCGAGAGGATCCAGCCGGATGACGCGTTTGCCCGTGCGGAGCTCGTCGATCGCGGCGTTGCGCGCGACGGCGTAGAGCCACGACTGGAGGTTGGCGATCGGCTTGCCGGCACGCAGTTGCTCCCACGCACGCGAGAAGGTGGTCTGAACGACGTCTGCCGCAAGGTCTCGGTCTCCGAGCATGCGGACGGCGAAGTCGTAGAGACCGCGGTTGTGTTGCTCGAACAGTGCCGCGAACGCCTCCTCGTCACCGCCCGCGGCGCGCGCCGCGAGAGCGTCCTCGGCGACGGGACGTCTCAACGCGGGCACATGTCAAATCTTGTGTGACTGCGGCCTCGTTCGCTAGGTGGTCACGAACGCGCAGCGCGTCATTCGATCGTCAAAACTGGCCTCACGCTATGTGACATCCCACTAGGAACTCGTCCAACAGCTCGTCGGGAGTTCGTCGCCGAACCACGAAGGCGCGGGCTCGATCGGCGAGCTCCCCCATCACCTCGACCAGCAGGTTCCGTATCGGCTTGCGATGATCGCCGTAACCGCGCTCCTCGAGCCACGACTCGAGCTCGAGCAACTCCTCGTGACGTTCTGCGGCCTTGAACGGCAGTGCGAACGGATCCCAGCCGTGCTCGGCAGCCCACTCGTTGACCAACTCGCTCCAGCGGTCGTTGAAGGAGCGATAAGACGACGAATTGTCGAAGCTCGAGATGATGTCTTGCGGGATATCCGCCCACATCAGCTCGTGGATCTCGGCAGGGAGCTCGGTCGAGAAGGCTTCCGGGGTCTCCGTGACGCGCAGCCGCCGGGCGATCTCGAGCGTCGCATCCCACGTGAACCATGAGATACAGAAGAACGCCAGCTTCCGGCGGAGGAGGTCCTGCAGCACCAGCCACCGGTCGTACGGAAGGCGGTCACTCAACAGCGCCACCAGCGGGTTCGCGCCCGGGTCCAACTCTTCGTCCAGGAACTCGGACAAGCGCCGCGTCTCGCCCGAGAGGACCACGATCTCAGCCACTTCAAGCCTCCTCTAGAGCCGGCTCCGTGCCGGCCGTTCAGAGGTAAGACGGAGAAGTCGGCGCGTTCTTACAGATCGTCGGCGCCCGATGCGGCAGGGGACCGGCGCCGTACAAGCAACAGAGTGGCGGCGCCGAGCGTGCCGGCCACCACCGATGCGATCAGGATCGCCAGCTTGGCCGGCGCGACGAGGGCCGGATCGTCGAAGGCGAGCCCGGTCACGAACAGCGACACCGTGAACCCGATGCCCGCGACGGCGGCCCCGCCGATGACGTGGCTCCACTCCATCCCGTCGGGCAGACGCCCGAGCCCCAATCGAACCGCGACCCACGACGCTCCGGAGATCCCGACGATCTTGCCGACCACGAGCCCGACGATGATCCCGAGCGCAACCCGCGCGCCGAGGGCCTCGGCGAACATGCCGCCGCTCAACGTCACGCCCGCGTTCGCGAGCGCGAACACCGGCACGACCACGAAGCTCGTCCACGGGTGTAGGAGGTGTTCGAGCCGCTCGGCCACCGAGACGACCTCGTTGCCCTGCATCGTGATCTCTCGCAACGATTGCGCGTCCGGCTCCGACGACAGCCCGCGGGCACGGTCCAGGACGTCCGAGAACCCGCCGGGATCGGTCGGCAGCGCGGGCGTGAGGAGGCCCAGCGCGACCCCGGCGATCGTGGCGTGGACTCCCGAGGAGAACATCGCGAGCCATACCCCCGTTCCGATCACGACGTAGACCGGAACCCACACAACCCTCACCCTCCGCAGGATGAGCATCACGATGATCAACGCCGCCGCGGTCGCGAGCCAGACCACCTGCAGGCCGCTCGAGTAGAAGAGCGCGATCACGAGGATCGCCCCGATGACGTCGACGATCGCGAGGCTCAACAGGAACACCTTCAGACCGGTCGGAACGCGATCGCTGAGCAGCGCGAGAACGCCGACCGCGAACGCGATGTCGGTCGCCATCGGGATCCCCCATCCGCCGACCCCAGGTCCCCCGACGTTGAACGCGAGGTATAGGAGGGCCGGTCCGACCATCCCACCGAGTGCAGCGATCGCCGGCAAACTCGCCTTGCGCGCGTCATTGAGCTCGCCGGTGACCAACTCGCGCTTGATCTCGAGTCCGACCACGAAGAAGAACAACGCCATCAACGCGTCGTTGACCCAGTGACGGAGATCCTCGGCAAGCTCGAAGGAACCGATCGAGATACGGAACTCCGTCTCCCACAGGGCCGCGTAGCCGTCGCGCAGCGGTGAGTTAGCCCATATGAGCGCGACGAGGGCGGCGGCCAGGAGGACGATGCCTCCGGCAGCTTCGGTTTGGAGGAAGGTCCGAACGGGACGCGCTATCAGGCGCGGCACGCGGCGGTCGCTCGACAGCCACGAACCTCGCAGCGGCGGAAGATCGGACACCGGGCCTCCTTGGTCGCGGTCCAACAAGTGCCGACCAGACTTCCCGGCTCACCGGTCGCCAGGGTAAGCGACGCGCGCCCTAAGGTCTCGCGATGCCTCCCACGATCGCCGAACGCAGATTCCACAACCTGGGTCTGGACCGCCCTCGTTTCGATAGGGCCGACGAGGTCGTGGGATGGCTCGTCGCGGTGCAATCTCAGGACTTCGGCCCGGCCAAATGGTCGGTAGCGATGCGTGCAACTGATCTCGACGACGCGGCGATGGATCGGGCATTCGCCGAGGGACGGATCCTGCGAACGCACGTGCTGCGTCCCACGTGGCACTTCGTGCTGCCTGCGGATATCCGCTGGTTACAGCAACTGACCGGGCCGCGCGTGCGCGCGGCGATGGCCTACTACGACCGGCAGTTGGAGCTCGACCGCCCCGAGCTGACGCGCTGCCGCAGAGTCATCGAACGTGCCCTGACCGACACCCATCTCACGCGGAGAGACCTCGGCGCGCACCTGGCGCGCGCGGGCGTCGTCGCCGAAGGACAGCGCCTGGGACACATCCTCATGCATTGCGAACTCGACGCGGTGATCTGCAGCGGCGTCCCGAAAGGCAAGCAGCAGACGTACGCGCTGGTCGACCAACGGGCGCCCGGAGCGAGGACGCTCGACGACGACGAGGCGCTGCACGAGTTCGTGGTGCGTTACTTCAGGAGCCACGGACCGGCCGGTGCCAAGGACCTGCAGGCGTGGTCGAGCCTGCCGGCGACGCAGATCCGTCGGGGGATAGAGATGGCCGCCGACAATCTCGAACAAGAAACCTTCGATGGAATCACCTATCTGTCCGCCGGCGGCGGCCGCATAGGGAAGGTCAAAGCACCCAGCGCGCACCTTCTTCAGGGCTACGACGAGTACATCATGGGCTACAAGGAGACACGCTTCTGGCTCGATGTCGAGCGGCTTGCCGGAGGCGCGATCCTGGATCGGAGCGTGCCGATCGGCATGGTCACGATCGACGGCCAGCTGGCCGGACACTGGAAGAGAACGGTCGCAAGAGATGCGCTATCGCTAGAGATGCATCTCAGACGGAAGCTGACTACTGCAGAGAAACGTTCGTTGGAGAACGTTGCCAACGCCCACGCGCGATATCTGGGTCTGGCTCGCGCCACGATCGGCTACCGGACCATCGCCCGCAGCTCGCGCGCTTGATCGCCGCCAAAAAAGGGGTGCCCTGAGCCGGAAGTGTGTGTGCACGGGGTTCGGAACCCCTGTACCCCGTGAACACGCGATCCCTGCCCCGACCCCCCTCGCGAAAAACGTCGCCTATGAAGTCAGCGCGTCCAACAGTGAGGTGATCGGGCTCTTGAGGCCGACCGCCTCGGCAGCCGCGATGATCTCGTCGCGCGGGAGGTCCTTCGGTCGCGTCGCGTCACCTTCGTCGAGGTCGACGTCGGTCGCGATGGTGACCACCTGGACCGCCCGGCGCACGTAATCGGCTTCGCGGCGGACCTTCCGGAGCGCCGTAGTGGCGCTCTCACGCTCCGCCGCGGCGAGCACCGCGTCGATATCTCCGTAGCGCGCCACCAAGGATGCGGCGGTCTTCTCCCCTATTCCGGTGACTCCCGGCAGTCCATCGGAAGGATCACCGCGGAGAATCGCGAAGTCCCGGTAAGCGGTGCCGGGGATCGCGTAACGCTTCTCGATGTAGGCCTCGTCGACGATGTCGAGCTTGCTCACGCCCCGGATCGGGAACAGCACGACGACGTCGGCCTCGCGCACGAGCTGGAACAGATCCCGGTCCCCCGAGAAGATCACCACCCGTCCCGGCGCGCGCTGCACGAGCGTCCCGATGACGTCTTCGGCCTCGTAGTCGGGATGGCCGAAGACGGCGATGTCGCACATCTCGAGGAAGCTGTAGAGGATCGGGACCTGCGTGGCCAGTCGTGCCTCGGCGGCCTCCTGTTGACTCCCGGGCGTGGCGCGCACGTTCTTGTATGCGGGGATCAGATCAACGCGCCACTGGGGACGCCAGTTGTCGTCCGACGCGCACGCGATGTAGTCGGGGTCGAGATCGGCTACGAGACGCGCCAGCATGCGGAAGAACCCGTACGCGGCGTTGATCGGCTCTCCGTCGGGTCGCGTGATGCTGTCGGGAGTGGAGAAGAGAGCTCTGTAGAAGAGGCTCGGAGCGTCGACGAGAAGCGTTAGCGAATCGTCCACGCCCCGAGCCTCCTACGACTCGTTAGTTAGCGTGTTGCAGCCTTGTTGTACTGGCGTACCGACAGCGGGATGAAGATCGCCAGGATGACCGCGATGCAGATCAAGGAGTACACGATGGGATTCTCCATCGACCACGCATCGGGTACCGGCAGCTGCCCGTTCCCGGTGTTTCCGAACGCCTCGCGTACTGCCTGCGCGACCGTCGACACCGGGTTCCAGTTCGAGAACGCTTTCAGCGGTCCCGGAAGTCTGTCCCCCGGCACGAACGCGTTGGACACGAACGTCAACGGGAAGATGAACATGAACGACGCGTTGTTCACCGCTTCGACCGTCTTCACCTTCAATCCGGCGAACGCCATCATCCACGAGATCGCGTAGGCGAACGCCAGCAGGAGCGCGAACCCACCGAGCGCCTCGATGAAGCTGGTCTGGATCCGCCATCCGATGATGAGGCCGGTGATCGCCATGACGACGATGGACGTCGAGTTGTAGAAGACCGAGTCGCTGAGCGTGCGACCGAATAGGACTGCGGACCTTGCCATCGGCAGCGAGCGGAACCGATCGATGATGCCCTTCGTCATGTCTTCGGCCATGCCGGCGCCGGTCCACGTCGAGCCGAACGCGACGGTCTGCACGAAGATCCCGGCCATCAGGAACTCGCGGTAGTTCATGCCGGGGACGTCGATCGCGCTGCCGAAGACGTAGCCGAACAGCAGCACGAACATGACCGGCGACATCAGCGTCCATACGAGCAGCTCCGGGACGCGCGTGATCTTGATCAGGTTGCGCTTCGCGACGACGGCACCGTCGGCGAGCGCGTAAGCGATCGAACTCATCGCACGGCCTCCTTCTCGCGTACGTCGGTGTCTTCCTCGGATCTGGTGTCGCCCAGTTCCGCTTCGGCGACCTCTTCGGCCGCGTGGCCGGTGAGCGACAGGAACACATCATCGAGCGTGGGACGTCGCAATCCCACGTCGACCACCGCAACGTTCGCGTCGGACAGGCGCTGCAGGACCTGGCGCAGTGCGTCGGCTCCGCCCGTCACTCCGGCGGTGAGCTTGCGCGTCTGCTCTTGGACCTGCACCTCGTCGACCGAGATCCCACCGAGGATCGTCTGTGCCGGCGCGACGTCGGCGAAGTCGGCGAGGACGAGCTCGATGCGCTCGCCGCCTACCTGCCTCTTGAGCGCGTCGGCCGTTCCCTGCGCGATCTTGCGGCCTTTGTCGATCACGACGATGTCGTCACACAGACGGTCGGCCTCCTCCATGTACTGCGTGGTCAGGAGAACGGTCGCGCCGCCCTTCGCAAGCTCGTGGATCGTGTCCCACATCTGCACGCGGCTGCGGGGGTCGAGACCGGTCGTCGGCTCGTCCAAGAACACGACCTCCGGCTCGGCCACCAGGGCCGCCGCCAGGTCGAGACGACGTCGCATGCCGCCCGAGTACGTCTTCGCGGGACGGTCGGCGGCCTCGTCCAACTCGAAGCGCGCGAGAAGCTCCGTGGCTTTCGCCTTCGAACGTTGCTTGCCGAGGTGGTAGAGGCGCCCCACCATGTCGAGATTCTCGAACCCGGTCAGGTACTCGTCCACGGCGGCGTTCTGACCGGACAGCCCGATCTTCTCGCGCACCTTGTGCTGGTCCTTGCGCACGTCCAACCCGGCCACCATCACTTCGCCTTCATCGGCGTCGAGCAACGTCGTGAGGATCCTCACGGCAGTCGTCTTGCCGGCACCGTTCGGCCCCAGGAGCCCCAGCACGGTTCCCTTCGGAACGGCCAGGTCGAGACCGTCCAGCGCCGTGACCTTGCCGTAGCGCTTCACGAGGCCCGACGTTCGGATCATTTCGGTCATACGTTCACCTCTATCTCTCTCTCCACGGCTCCGTTACGAAGACCGTGCTCTGTGCTTTCGATCCCTAAGACCCGCCGGTGGCGGAAAACTCATCGCTAGTAAAACGACCCGGGGCCTTACAACGCCATGGGGTTCTGATTGTTCCGTTCTCCTCTAGCACTCCGCCGGGGCCGGCTCGAGAACCTCGTGCCCCCGCACTTCAGGCTCGGCGTGCGGCTCGGCCCCCGTACGTGCGTCCCGCAGCATCGTCATCACCAGGGCGGCCATCCCGATCGCGATCAGCGCGCCGACCGCTGTGGTCAGGTGCAGGCC
>JBOGWY010000017.1:0-23705 GCA_050694015.1 Actinomycetota bacterium
GGTCCGCTCCCTTGCCCCCGTCGAGGCCGCCGTCCACGAGAGTGAGTTCGAAACGTCGATCGCCGATCACGATCGTGCCGAACGCGAGCGGAGCATCGCTGCCGGCGCCACCCAGCACGACGTCATCGCCCGGTCCTCCGGCGACGAAGTCCCGACCGGCGCCCGCGCAGATGACGTCGTTGCCCTCGAGCGCGGTGATCTCGTCATCACCTCCGAGGCCGGCGATCACGTCGACGTCCGAGGTTCCGGTGAACTCGTCGTTCTCGTCGGTACCCTCGATCGTGGCGGTGCGCCCGTCGCACGTCGTCGCAGCATGAGCGATCGACGGCGCCATGAGCCCGGCGCCCACCGCTAGAGCGGCGACAATCGCGAGCCTCGGGGTGCAGCGCCTGCGCGCCATGTCCCTCACCCCTTCGCTCGCGACGCACGATTTCCTGCGACAGGCGATGGCGAGGATGCGACGGCCCGTGTGGCCCCCTACGAGAGGCTCACATCTGCAGCAGCGAAAGGATGTTGCCGGCGGGATCGGTGAACCAAGCGATCGGCGGCCCCTGCTCCGGTGATGTCGGTCGCGCGATCCCCTTCTCGTCCTGACCGAAGCCCTCGTATCGCTCGAACTGCACGCCTCGCCTCGTCAACTCGTCGACCGCCTCATCGATGTCGTCGACGGGAAAGTTGAGGATCGTGAAGGTCGCCGGCTCGTGGTTGTCCTTGGGGTAGGCGATGATCTCGTGGCCTCCGGCTATGCGCAGCGTCAACAATCCATTTTCTTCCGACGCGTTCAGGCCGAGCGTCTCTCCGTAGAACTTCTTCGCGGCGGGCACATCGTTCACCGAGAAACCGCTGAATGCCTTGGATTCACCGAGCATGATCCCCTCCTGATCGTTCGATCCGTGGATGGTCCTTCTATTACGACCCCCGCGGATCGGAAAACTGATCGGTGGCACCCCCCCGATGTGGGGGTGACACTTGACGCATGACCGGGCCCGGCGAGGTAAAAGTGCGCGTCGGTGTCGATGTGGGCGGCACCTTCACCGATCTTGTGGCCGTCACGCCCGGCGGAGTTGTCACCGCCAAGGTTCCGTCCATCCCCTCCGATCAATCCGCAGCCGTCGCGGGCGCGATCGAGACCTCGGGCCTCGACCCCACCACGTTCGAGTGGTTCGCGCACGGGACCACGGTCGCGACCAACGCGTTACTCGAACGCAAGGGCGCGCGCACGGCGCTCGTGACGACCGAGGGATTCCGCGACGTCATCGAGATCGGACGCCAGAACCGCCCCTCGCTCTACGACCTGACGAAGGACCGGCCCCCGCCGCTGGTTCCCCGCGACCTCCGTTTCACCGTCGCGGAACGCATGGGGCCGGATGGAGTCCTGGAACCGCTCGACGAGGAGACACTCGAGCAGGCCATCCAAAGATTGCGCGGTGCCGACGTCGAGGCCGTCGCGGTCGTGACGCTGATCTCGTTCCTGCACCCGCTCCACGAGAAGCGCATCGCGGAAGCGATCCGAGCCGCGCTTCCCGACGTCGCCGTAGCGGCCTCGCACGAGGTCTTGCCTGAGTTCCGCGAGTACGAACGGACGGCAACCACCGTCGCCGACGCGTATCTGCGTCCGCCGCTGGCGTCGTACCTGTCGAAGCTCGCCGCGATGCTCGGGGCGACGGGGGTGGCTACGCCCTTCGTGATGCAGTCCTCGGGAGGAGTGATCCAGTTCGAGGACGCGCTCGACAACGCGGCCGCTTGCGTTCTGTCGGGTCCCGCCGGAGGTGTGATCGGCGCGACTTACGTAGCGCAAGCGGGCGGGGTTCAAGACGTCCTCACTTTCGACATGGGAGGAACGAGTACCGACGTGTGCGCGGCGCGGGAAGGTGATGTCGAGAGAACGAGCGAGGCGATCGTTGCAGGTGTGCCGATCCGCCTCCCGATGGTCGACGTCCATACCGTCTCCGCCGGCGGAGGTTCGATCGCGTGGATCGACGAGGGTGGAGTGCTTCATGTCGGCCCCCACAGTGCGGGCGCGGATCCCGGTCCCGCGTGCTACGGACGCGGTGGAGCCGATGCGACGGTCAGCGACGCGAACCTCGTCCTCGGCTATCTCGAGGGCGGCATGCGACTCGGCGGTGAAGTTGTGCTGCGAGCGGAGCTTGCTCGGAAGGCTCTCGATCGACTAGGTGCCGAGATCGGATTGAGCGCGGAAGACGCAGCTCTCGGCGTGGTCGCCGTCGCCAACACCGAGATGGTGCGGGCGTTGCGCGTGATCACGGTTCAACGCGGGCTCGATCCGCGCGACTTCACCCTCGTGGCGTTCGGAGGTGCCGGACCCATGCACGCGCTCGCTCTAGCCGAGGAGCTCGGCATGGCCAAAGTTCTGATACCGAAGGCGGGCGGCGTGCTGAGCGCCCTCGGCCTGGCGATAGCGAGCCCGACGCGCGACCACGTCGGGCCCGTCCACGCGTTCCTCGACGATGTCGACGAGGGATTGGACGCGCTTTATGGAGAGCTCGAGACGCGAGCGAGCGATGAGTTCGACGGGCAGGTCCTCTTCCGGCGTGAAGCCGATCTTCGCTACCGGGGCCAGGCGTACGAGCTCACGATCGACTACGACGATGTGGATGAGGCCGATCCCCTGCGATCGCTGTTCGAGACCGAACACGAACGCCGCTACGGCTACCGGATGACGCACGAACAAATCGAGATCGTGTCGCTACGCGTACGCGCCGTCGCAGAGCAGCCGCTTCCTCGATTGACCGAAGACGAACCTGATGGTGACCCTCAGACATCGACACGATCGGCGGTCTTCGACCGGGAACGGTTCGAGGTGCCGGTGCTCGATCGCGATCGCATGGGGAACGGCTCCCACGTTTCCGGGCCCGCCATCGTGGAATCCAGAGGATCCACCCTCGTCGTCAGACCGGGGTGGTCGGGGCGGGTCGACGCGTCCGGCAATCTCCTGTTGGAGACGACCGGATGACGCTCGATCCGATCTCGCTGTCCGTCCTCTCCGCGGTTCTGTCCGGCATCGCCGAGGAGATGGGCGCGCTGCTGATCCGCGCGGCCTACTCCTCCAACATCAAGGAGCGCCGCGACTGCTCGACCGCACTTTTCGATGCAACAGGTCAGATGGTTGCCCAAGCGGAGCACATCCCAGTTCATCTCGGTGCGATGCCCGAAGCGGTAGCCGCGGTCATGGATCGTGATCCGTCACCGGGCGATGTGTTCGCGCTCAACGATCCTTATTCGGGCGGAACGCATCTTCCCGACATCACACTCGTGGCTCCGATCGTGCATCAACGAGAGGCGATCGGATACGCGGTGTCGCGCGCGCACCATTCCGATGTCGGCGGGATGCGTCCGGGATCGATGCCGGCGGACTCAACCGAGATCTACCAGGAGGGCTTGATCCTCCCCCCTGTGCGGCTCGTAGCCGGGGGGCGAGAGGTCGAAGACACTCTCGCTCTGATCCTGTCAAATTCCAGGACGCCCTCATTGCGACGTGCTGATCTCCGCGCCCAGATAGCTTCCACGAAGCTCGCCCAGGCTCGGGTCGAGGAATTGATGGAGAGACGTGGCCGGGACGTCGTGCTCGCAGCGTTCACCGAGATCGTCGGGTACACGGAACGGAGGGTGCGAGCAGCCATCGCAGCGCTCGACGACGGCGTATATCGGGCCGAAACCGAGATCGAGGGCGACGGGGTCGGGGACGATGACTTCCCGATCGAGGTCGCCGTCGAGATCTCCGGCGAGGAGATGGCGATCGACTTCGAGGGAACGGCCCCCGCGGTACGGGGAAACGTGAACTGCCCGCTGTCGGTGACCCGCGCGGCCTGTCATTTCGCTCTCCGGGTCCTGTTGCCCGAAGACGTCCCGACGAACTCCGGAGCGCACCGTCCGGTCGATATCCGCGCGCCGGAAGGCTCGCTGGTGAACGCGCGCTCCCCATCCGCGGTCGTTGCCGGAAACGTCGAGACCAGTCAGCGGATCGCCGACGCGGTGCTCGCGGCGCTCGCGCACGTTGCCGACGTCCCCGCCGAGGGGCAAGGCACGATGAACAACGTCGTGATCGGCGGCGCGGGCTGGACCTACTACGAGACCATCGGAGGAGGTCAAGGCGCCAACTCGCGGGGGCCGGGATCGTCGGGGGTCCACGTCGGGATGACGAACACGCTGAACACCCCCATCGAAGCGCTGGAGCTCGAATTCCCACTGCGGGTCGAGCAGTACGAACTGCGGCACGACTCGGGGGGTGCCGGTGCCCATCGGGGTGGCGACGGCATCGTGAGAGCGGTCAAGACGCTGCAAGCCGCGCACCTGTCCCTGCTGTCGGATCGGAGGCGCCACGGCCCGGCCGGGAGGGCCGGTGGGAGCGGAGGTAGACCGGGACGCAATGCCGTGAACGGCCACGAGATCGGGGCCAAGGAGAACCTGGCCCTCGAGGCCGGCGACGTGGTGACGATCGAGACCCCCGGCGGGGGCGGCTTCGGAAATAGAGGTAGGAAGGAGTTGTGACGAGCACATCGGCTTTCACGGTTCCCGAGCACATCCGGCCTCTGCGAGACGCCGTGCTTCGGTTCATCGAAGATCTCGTCTATCCGGCGGAGCCCGCACTGCATCGCGGCGGAGACGAGGCGATCTCGCTGATGCGCGAGCTCCAGGTCGAAGCCAAGAAGCAGGACCTGTGGGCGCTCGGCCATCCCAAGGATCTCGGTGGTGGTGGGCTCCCCTTCCTCGACTACGTGTTCGTCAATGAGGTCCAGGGCCGCTCCGAGTTCGGACAGGTCGCGCTCGGCACCTACTCGCTCCAAGACTCGATCATGCTGAACAAGTACGCGTCGCCCGAGTGGCGCGACAAGTACCTCAAGCGTTTGGTCGAAGGCGAGATCTTCCCGAGCTTCGCTATGACCGAACCGGACATCGCAAGCTCCGATCCCACCCAACTCCAAACCACCGCGGTGCTCGACAGAAGCGAATGGGTGATCAACGGCCGTAAGTGGTTCACGACGTACGCGAACCGCGCCGCTTACACCACGGTCATGTGTAGGAGTGAGCCCGACGCGCCCGCGCACCGGGCCTTCAGCATGATCGTGGTGCCGACCGATACTCCCGGCTACGAGATCGTTCGGGAGACGCCGATCCTCGGGATATCGGGTGGGCACTGCGAGGTCGTCTACAACGATGTGCGCGTGCCGGCCGACAATCTGCTGGGCCCCCGGGGACAAGGCTTTGTCATCGCACAACAACGGCTTGGTCCGGGCCGGATCTTTCACTGCATGCGCTGGCTCGGTCAGGCACAGCGCGCCTTCGATCTGATGTGCGACCGGCTCAACAGCCGCGACGCGTTCGGGGGGCCGCTGGCCGATAAACAGCTCATGCAGCAACACGTCTTCGACTCGTGGGCCGAGATCCAGTCGTGCCGGCTGCTCACGCTGTACGCGGCCGAGAAGCTCGACCGTGGGGAGCGCTCCCGCGTTGAGATCGGCGTGATCAAGGTCATGGGCGCGGCGATGTTGCACAACGTGATCGATCGAGCGATACAGGTATTCGGTGCCAAAGGCCTCACCGACGACACGCCGCTCAGTTTCATGTACCGGTCGGCGCGGGCCGGCCGGATCTACGACGGGCCGGACGAGGTACACGTGCAATCGGCGGCGCGCCGGATCCTCAAGGATTACAGGGAGGGCGACGGCTGGGACTTCGGGCTGCGCTGAGTCGGGTCCTCGGCCCCGGCATCGAGATCGACGAGCCTCGACGTCTTTCCGGAGGCGCATCGCGGGAAACGTGGTCGTTCGAAGCCTCCGCCGCGGACGGATCACGACGTCGACTCATCCTGCAGCGCCAGACACGTCTGAGCGATAGGGCTCAGCTCCCGATCAGGGTGCAAGCTCAGCTCTTGCGCGCCGCGAAGCGCGGCGGCGTGCCCGTCGCGGATGTCGTTGTCAGCAGCGATGATGTCGACGAGGAGGATCTGGGTCCCGATTTCTGCATCACCGAGTTCGTCGACGGCGAGACGATCCCTCAGAAGATCCTTCGATCGAACGAGTTCGCCGCTGCGCGCGAGAGCGCCGTGAACCGCGCCGCGAGCGCACTCGCCCGCATCCACTCGATCCCCGTGACCGACGTTCCTTACTTAGAGGAGGCGGATCAACTCGCCGTTTACAGAGATGTGTACGACGGGCTCGGACGACCTCATCCGGCATTCGAGATAGCGCTCAGGTGGCTCGAGGCCAACAGATCGACGAGCAGTCGGAGCGCCGTCGTCCACGGCGATTTCCGCAACGGCAACTTCATCATGGGACCCGACGGGCTCCGGGCAGTCATCGACTGGGAGCTCGCCCATATCGGCGACCCGATGGAAGACCTCGGATGGCTGTGCGTGAAGTCGTGGCGTTTCGGCCACCGTGAGCCGGTCGGCGGCTTCGGCTCGTACGACGAGCTATTCGATGCTTACGAGCGTGAGTCGAAAACAGACATCGATCGAAGCTCCGCGCGTTGGTGGGAAGTCCTCGGCACCTTCAAGTGGGGAGTCATCTGCATCCTGCAGGCCAACAAACACCTCTCGGGGGCCGAACGATCCGTGGAGCTCGCCGCGATCGGACGGCGCGTGTGCGAGGTCGAGCACGATCTCCTTCTGCTGCTCGCGCCCGATGCGCTCGCGTCGGCCATCGAGAAGACTCCTGTGGAGTCGCACATTCCCAAGGCCGCCGGGCGACCACCTCACGACGCGCCTTCCTCGGTCGAGCTACTCGAGGCGGTTGAGGGATTCCTGCGGACGGACGTCCTCTCGAACACTCAGGGCAAGCTGCAGTTCCATGCCCGCGTTGCCGCCAACGTCGCGGGGATCGTGCAGCGCGAACTCGCGCTCGGCGAACTACTGACAGAAGCACATGCTCGTCGCCTGGAGCGTGTGGGCGTGCCCGACGAACGCGCGCTCGCACTCTCGATCCGTTCCGAGGAAGTAGAAGTAGACGACCGCTACGAGGAGATCGTCTCTGCCGTTGCAGAGACGATACGCGACAAGCTACTAGTAGCGAACCCTAAGTATCTTGGCCCGCGCCCGGAATCGTAGCGGCGGTTACCAGGGAACCGGGCCGGGGCACGCGAGCCTGATATTCCCTTCGCAGTCGAAGATCTCCTCGGCTGCCGCCGGGCCCGCCGTCAACCCGAACATTGCAACGATCGCGATTACCAGCGCTGCGACACGTTTCGCCATGATGCCTCCCCTTCTAAGTGAGTGCCGTTCACCGTTCGATCAGGCGAGGCAGCCGCCGCCGCCGTTCAGCTTCCCCACGACCGTGCACGCGATCCCAAGCGTCGCCCGGCATGCCTGGCCGGCCGTGACCCCGCCGTCGCCGCTGACGTTCTCATCCACCTCGTCCGCCTGTTCGCACCACAGTCCCGCCTGCGCGGGCGCTGCCGAGGTGACGAGGCCCCCCAGCACCAGCATCGAACAGATGATGATTCGGCGAATCTTCACGTAACTTCCTCCCGTTCGCTCGGGTCAGCAGGTCGGCGCGATGAGGCAGAAGTTCTGGTTGATCCTGGAAGTCTCACAGCGCAGTCGTGCTGGGCTTGACTTGGTGGGCGAGGACGCCTTCGACACGTGACGCCGCGCTCCTTCCCGCGCCGCCACATTCCTCAACGCCGATGACGATCGATCAGTTCGCGCGAGCCGACAGGGTCTCTGTGCCTCCACTCGTCACAGTGGTGCGCACCTTCACGTCCGTCACGCCGTCGATCGTTCGCGTCCAAACGACATCGCCACCGGTCACTCTCGCACCGTCGCCGCTCACCGAGAGGACCACCTCGACCTGGACATCCACGAACAGGTCGTTGGACACCGTGAGCGATGACGTGGGTTCCGTTCCGTCGTTCGCTCCGTCGATCGATGCATCGAGGAAGTACGACGGATAAGAGAACACCCCGTAGCGCGCATGATCGGGGTTCCACTTCTCCGGCCGTTCGGCGTTGGCGTCGAGGAACTCGCGCGTTGCCGGATACCCGAAGTCGATCGGGTCGTAGCCGCAGCCGGCCTCCGACGAACGCGAGGGCGGCTCGATATCGCCGGAAGGACTCCCGGCCGATGGGGGCGAACGATCAGGGCTATCGCAAGCCCGACCGACCGCCCGGCCCGAGCCGGCCTGCTCGTGGAGTATGCCGAAGCGATAGCCCCAATACCCCCCGAGCCCCCAATCCTCTCCCTTAAGGACGGAAGACACCGTCGTCGTTGTCACGAACAACGGCCCATGCGTCGGGTCGCGCAGGATCGAGCCGAGGTCGTCCTGGGTCCAGCCCTCGTCCAGCTCGTCGTGACGCAGCACGTAGTGGAGCTCTTGATCGGGGCCGAAGCGCCCGTTCGTCTCGACGACGTTGCCTTGGTGGTAGCGAGCGACGCGGTCCTCGTGAGTATGTCCTGCGAAGTGCACGCCGACCTTCAGGGCCGCGAGGAGATCGCGCGTCTCGAGTCGGTTCTTTCCGGGCCATGGGTGGCGGGCCTCGATCCACGATGGGTCGTGATGGGCGAAGGTGATGATGGCACCATCTGGGTTCTGATCCCGGTAGGAATGGAGCTCCTCGTCTAGCCACGCGAACTGCTCGTTGTCGATCTGGCCTCCGGATCGAATTTCAAACTCGTCTCCCTCGTCGACTGGTTCGCGCTCGTGGTCCTCCCAATCGAAGGTATTCATGCTCACCAAGTGCAGGTCCGGTCCGACATCCACGCTGTAGTAGAGGGGGCCGAAGTACAGAGGCCACAGCTCCTTCCCATCCGTCGTATGGGGTCGCTCGAGATCGTCGTAGTCGAAGTCATACAGGTCATGATTGCCGGGGCTCATGAATGCCGGGACTCGAAGGCGAGAAAGGATGCGATAAGCATCCTCATACTCGACGTTCGCCGGGCGTGGATAGACACCAAACGTGAGATCGCCCGCCACAAGAACGAAGTCCGGCTGGAGAAGATTGATCTCACTGATCGCCCTACCGAGCGCGGCCCAGCGGTCCTCGTTCATGGGATTGCCGACGGTCTTGGTCGTCTTATCCACGAACGAATCCGGAGATCCGGTTGCGATGAAGTTCTCCGCCCCCTCTTGGATCGGCCGGGGATCGCCCACAGACGGATCGGCGATGACCGCGAAGGTCGGATCTTCCGGATAGACGTCGACCACTTTCACGGCTCGGTGCTGTCTGTCTACGCCTTCGCCATAGTCGACAACCAAGTCGTATAGATCCTCGACAAAGACACCGCCGAATGCGGGGACGGAGAGTGTGATCGCATGCACATCTCGATCGGGCCACAGAGAACTCGGCACTGCCAGCTCAACGCCGACGCGATCCAGCGTCGTCTCTTCCCGTGCAGCACCGAAGCTCGGCACCAACCACGCTTCGATCTCCTCGAGTGCTGCTTCTCCCACCCTGGTCGGATCCAGCTCGACACGAAGGCTCGAGCCGTCCTCGACGATCGCAGGTTGTGATGCAAGCGGGCTGACGATCGCTCGGATCTTCGGGAAGATATCCGGGAGGATCGTGACGTCATGATTGGCCGACGCGGGCACAACGGTCACGAGGAGGAAACTCAGAAGCGCGAAGGTCACGGTCGCGCGGGCCTTGGAAGAGTAAGAACTCACGACGCCGTCCTTCCATGAACGTTCTGGGTGTGTGTTTCTTAAGGAGATGATTCGCAGCCCGAGCGGTTAAGTCCTGCCGCTCGCCGAAGCGTCGCTCTCTTTATCTCGGGGCGATCCGGAAGATCGGCCCCGAGAGCGACAACGCGTAGAGCTCGCCGGCGTTGTCCTCTCCGAACGACACGAGGTTCGAAACCGATATCCCCAGTTCCCGCTCCCGTAGCCCCGCTTGCGTCATCCGGAGCGCCCGCAGTTCCGGATTGAAGAGATCTCCGAACACGTACGTTCCCACGAGGCCGGGGATCTTGGTGCCGCGATAGACGTAGCCCCCGATCACCGTGCCGCCCTGATCGCGTCCGTACTCGAACACCGGGGGCACGGCGCGCGGGGGTGGCTCTCCCTCGATCGCCAGCGTGCCTTCGAGACGGTCCCACCCGTAGTTCTCTCCTCCGCGTGAGCTCGCACGCTGGCGATCGATCTCCTCGCGCGCTTGCTGTCCGACGTCTCCGATCCAGAGATCGCCCGCGTCACGGTCGAACGAGTAACGCCACGGATTCCGAAGCCCGAAGGCCCAGATCTCGGGGCGAGCACCGCTGCGGCCCACGAACGGGTTGTCGCGCGGGACGATGTACGGACGCTCGCCTCTCGGTCGTGGATCGATCCGCAGCATCTTTCCCAGAAGTGTGTCCAGGGACTGCGCGTTGGCCATCGGGTCGTTCGCGCTGCCGCCGTCACCGAGCCCGATGTAGAGATACCCGTCCGGCCCGAACACGAGATTGCCGCCGTTATGGTTGCTGTAAGGCTGGTCGACCGACAGGACCTCGCGTCGCGATGCTGGGTTCGCGTATCCCCCATCCATCGTCCATTCGGTAACGCGCGTGTCGCCCTCGAGATCGGTGTGATTCGTGTAGAGACGCGCCCCGTTCGGCGAAAACGCGAGGCCCAGTAGACCCTGCTCACCACCTTGCGAAACCTCGCCCGAGAGATCCAGAACGGGGCGCGGATCGACTCTCCGCCGGCGGATCGCGATGACCTCGCCCGTCTTTTGAGCAACGTAGAGCGTGGGATCCCCAGGACGGACCGCGATCCCAAGCGGCTGTTCGAGCGTCGCTTCGCGCACCAGCCGTAGCTCGCTAGGGAACGCGACGCGCGGAGAAGATTCTTGCGGCGACGGTGACCTTGTTGGTGACTCCGTGACCGGCGGCGGCGAAGCGCGTCGCGGCGGAGACTCCTCATCATCGACGCACGCCGTCATGGCGAGCGCGATCGACACGGCCGCTGCGAGAAGTCTGCGCACATGCAGACGATACGTGCCTCGATTCAGTTAGTCGCGGACGCGCCTACGGATCCACATACCCGTGGCCAACCCGGCCGTGGCCGCGAGCATCGCCGCCGCGGCCACCCACATCGCGATGTCCTTCGGGATCTCGTCGGACGGTGGAGCCACCGCGCTCGCCGGGCTCATCGCGACGTCACCGCCCACGACGACGGTTCCGGCCATGCCGGGATGCAGCGAGCACACGTACGAGTACACCCCGGGCTCGGAAAAGGTGTGGCTTATCGACTTGCCGCGCCTGATCTGCTCGAAGCTTCCCCACGCCATGTTCGCTCCGCCGACGTTGTGCGGAACCGGATCGCGGTTCGTCCACGTCACGGTGTCCCCGGGGGCCGCGTACAGAACGGTGGGCGTGAAGCAGAAGCCCTCGATGTCGACCTCGGCACCGCGCTCCTCCGTGATCGGTTCGCCGCAACCTCCACCTCCGCTCGCCGCGGCGGGCGCCGCCGGGGCGAGGGCAAGAACAACGATCGCAGCGAATAAGAGTTCGCGTTTCAGCCTCACGTCGATCACCTCCGCGGCTCGGCCTGCCGACCTTCGGCATCCGAACCTTCACCTCTTGAGACGACGGCCAAGTGCGGATGGTTCTTGTGGATGTGACGGGGACGAGAAGCCCTATCTGCGCACCCTGAAGCGCACGGCCACAGCCTTGAATCCGTGGCGCCCCCACGTGGCGATCGTGAGGACGTGACGCCCGCTCCTCAGCCGCCTCGGCCACCTACGCGTCGCCCGGTAGGAGCCGTCGCCGATCCGCTCGAGCTTCGCCCGTTGAGGCTCCACCCTCGACCCCTTGACGACAAAGAAGACGGTGTTGTTGCGAGCGCGGATGCGCTTGACGACGGCCTTGAAACGCGGCCGGGGTGCCACCACCTCGCCGTCGGTGGGGCTCGCCGGCCTCACCCCTGCCCGGCCGTGGACGGGGGCGACCTTGGTAACGCGATCACTCGTGGTCACCGGAAGAGCTG
This sequence comes from Actinomycetota bacterium, assembly GCA_050694015.1. Classification (GTDB taxonomy): domain Bacteria; phylum Actinomycetota; class CADDZG01; order CADDZG01; family WHSQ01; genus JBOGWY01. The sequence goes on from JBOGWY010000017.1 coordinate 11,919, forward strand.
CCGCGGAGCGCCTCCAACGGCCCTCCTGCGCGACGACGCCGGTCATCGTGACGACGGAGTCGGCGTCGTCATCCTTGGGAGCGATCACCCGCACCTCGAAATCACGCTTCCTCGCTTCGGCCCACGCGCCCCATCCCTCGGCCCACGCGCTGCTCTCTTTCTTGAACTCTTCGAAACCGCCGATCCTCCGGCGCGATTGCTTCGTCATCAGCCTCCACGCCTTGCGCGATTCCCCCTCCTCGAGATGTCCGAGCCACCTCTTGACGGTTGGGATCACCGAGCACAGTTCGCAGCTCTCTCTCGAGAGCGCACTCGCCGTGTGCACCGGCAGTGCGAGCGACAGGATCATCGCCCCGGCCACCACGGCCGGGACGATCCGCAGCGGCCCCCTCGTCGTGACTGAAAGCATTGCGCTCCTCCCTGGTACTCGAAAAACCTTGGCTTCGATCTCTTAAATGCAGAGCTGTGCGCAAGGGTTGCACCCACGTTTTCTCGGAACGCGTGGAGCGAGGATCAGCGGTTTTCTTCAGGGACTGGCGAGGCTCGCCCGCAGCCCACTACCGCCCACGTTCGGACATCACCAGTTCGAGCCACGACCCCGCTTCCTGATACAGGGCGGGATTGGTCGCCGGGGTGTAGTAGGCGAGCGCCGCTACCGCTTGCGATAAAGCCCAGCCGCGCGCCCGGTCCCACGTCGCGTCGTCGGTGGGCAACGCGGCGCGGAACGCGTCGCGCGCCGCCGTCGAGTGCAGTTTCCAGGCAACCATCACGTCGCAAGCTGGGTCGCCGATCCCCATCGAGCCCCAGTCGATAACTCCACTGATACGACCATCCTTGACGAGCCAATTGCGCCCATCGAGATCACCGTGGCTCCAGATGGGTGGCCCTTCCCATGGAGGTACCCCGAGCGCACGCTTCCACTCAGCCTCCACCGCCGGATCTCCATCGAACCTAGCGAACCAGTAGCGAACCTCTTCGTCGCGTTCTGCCAGCGGGATCCCACGTCCCCGCGGGGCACCTGTTGTGTCTATCTGCCGGAGCGCGGCTATGAGGGCTGCGAGATCGCGCGCCCCCTGGATCGCGTCGATGGATTCGATCGCGGCTGTTTCACCCTCGACCCAGCTGTAGATGTCCCAGAACCACGGATACTCGGCCGTCGGGTGCCCTTGTGCCACGGGGACGGGTATTTCGAGCGGGAGTTGTGGAGCGAGTTTCGGCAGCCACTCGAATTCCTTGCCCCCCGGTTCGTCAGGGCCTTTGCGGCGTGGCAGCCGAAGCGATAGGTCGTCCCCCAAACGAAAGATCACGTTGTCGGTTCCTTCGGGCTCGACGCGAATGAGGGGCATCTCGGCCCACTGTGGGAACTCTTCCCGGAGCAGGTACCGCGCGAATCGTTCGGTTAAATCGAATTCGTCGTCGTGAACGCGCCCCATCATTACCGTCTAGCACAGAGGAGAGGCTCAGACAGAGCAAACCCCGCTGGAGCACGCGGTTGATCGGCCGAGCGCGAGAATGGCGCCGTGCTCGTGCGGATGTTTCACGGCTGCGTTGTCCCCGGGATGGAGGATCGCTACTCCAGCTATCTTCACGACACCGCGGCACCGAAGATCCTCGCCAACCCAGGTGCTCGTAAGGTCGAGATCTTCGAGCCGATGATCGAAGGCGACGCGTTCGTGGTCGAGAGCGTGTGGGACGACACCGATGCTCTGATCTCCTTCGCCGGCCCCTCCTGGGATCAACCGCACGTTCTCCCGAGCGAGGTGGAGATGCTTGCGTCGGCATCGGTCTCACATTACCGGTCGGGGTCGACCTACCGCGGCTCCATCGTCACCTCGCCATCCGGGCGCGTCTCGATCGATATCTCCGCCGGCGTGGTCGTCATCTCCGGCGACGTCTATCAGCTGCCCCCTCTCGAAGGCAGCCTCCTGACCGAACTCGTGCAGCGCGAAGGTCATTTCATGGGTTCCGCCGAGCTCGCGCGCATCGTTTGGCGCGACAGCGCCGCCGTCCGACCGAACGACGTTCGTCGCTGCGTATATCGATTGCGCAAGCTCACCAACGATCATCACCGAACCGATCCGCTGGTGCACAGCCGGCGGGGCTACGGATACATGTTCCGGGAGTGATCGTCGGACGGTACGTGCAGCGATCCTCAGCCGTTGGATCGGCCGACCTTCCCGCGACATAGTCGCGACATATCCCGGGACCGCCCCGACGGGCCTTCGGGTTAAATCCCTTCATGCAACAGGATGCACGGGCCACAAAGTGTCGGTAAGGGCGCGGGCGGTCGTCGCGCTCTGTTTGGTCGGTCTTGTCGGCGCGTGCCGTGACGCACGCGTCGCTTCCACCGCACCACGCCCGACACCCTCCGAACCCGTCGTCGTCAATGGAGGGGAGTGCGTCCCGACTATCGATCAGGACCTTCCTCGTAACGCCGGGTGCGTCACATCGATCGAGACGGGCGACGAGAAGCTCTCGGTTTACGCCATCCTGGATCGGCAGTCTCGGCCGCGCTCGTGGCGCATCCATCACGACTCGAACGTGCGAACGGTGGACCAACGCCTGAACGCCGGCAACGACTTCAGCTACCCACGGGCCGTGGGCACATCCGACGTCGATCTCGATGGAGATCAAGAATGGTGGATCAAGACGGCGGATTACACGAGCCACGGCGCGCCGTGGTCGGGGCTCAATCTATTCGTTAGTGAGGGCCGTTCGTTGGTTCCCCTCCACTTCGAGGGTCAGCCGTTGATGATCAACTTCGGTGGCATAACTCGTCTGGGCGAAGGCGCCGTGTGCCGAGACGGCGATCTCGTCCTTCGCCGTGCCGAGGCGCAGAACACCCTGAACACCCGCTGGTCCATATCGACTCGACGATTCTCACTCAACGAGAGCACGGCCCGCCTGGTGGATCGCGGCCGATCGAAACTGGTGATCGAGGATTACAACGATCCCAAACTCGACCCGTATTACGAGGTCGAGTGCTACGGCGCGACCTTCACGGTCTTCCAGCGCTAGCGCAGCCCTCGCACCTCGAGCACGTCGAGTCCCGCGCCGCCACTCGCATAGATGCGCCCGTCGTACCAGTAGGCCGACCAGTAGTCACTGTCGTCGGTGCGGAAGTGCGCGACCTCGACGGGGTTCGCAGGATCCGAAAGATCGAGCACATTCATGCCGCCCAGATACCAGCCGGCCACAAGGTAGCGAGTCCCCGGGATGAAGTTGTAGTTGTGCGCCGTGCAGAGCAGCGCCGGGTCCTCTCGCTGCAATCCGTAGAAGCTCACAAGTGCGGGAGTTTGCGGATCGGAGATGTCGTACACCCACACCGCTCCCGTGGGGTGGTTCGCACTCATGTTGCAGATGCCCCCGGCGGTCCCCAGGGCCTCGTCGCCGACGACGAGATAGTTGCCGTCGGAGGTGGCGGCAACCGAGTGGTGGAAGTAGATGAGTGGATTCGTGATCTGGCTCAAGACCTTCGGTGTGGCCGGCTTCGACACGTCCCATACCTGCGTGGCGTTCTCGCCCGCGCAGAAGCCGAGCTTGTTGTCGCCTTCGAAATGGAAGGCGACGTCATGACAGCCGACCGTGGGGCCCGGATCGAATCTCCCAACCACCTTCGGGTTTCTCGGATCGCGTGCATCGATGATGGTCTCCGGATCGCCTTCGCCGCCCGGCGACGAGTAGATCAGCGCGCGGCCCGGATAGACCGTCAGCGTGTGCGTGCCGCCCGGTATCCCGACCGCTCCGAGCAGCTTGGGACGACGGGGGTTCCGAACGTCGATGAGTTGGATGCCGGCCTTCTTCCGGGCGCACCGAGACGTGTGAAAGCCCAGCGCCAGCAGTCCCGGCCGCACGACTGCAACGTCGTTCTGGGTGCCGGGGCAGGCGATGAAGCCAACCTCCCGCGGCTCTCCGCGCACGTCATAGATGTGGACGCCGCCCCCGCCGCCGAGATGTCCCCCGTAGGCGAAGCGCCCGCTGAAGTCGAGATCGGAGCCGGCCCAGAACCCGTCACCGCCCTTGTAGGGAAAACGGGCGACGACGCTCACGTTGATGCTCTTGTCGGCATGTGCGAAACGCGTCAGCGCGGACGCCTGTGCCTGCACGCAGGCGGCGGCCACAAGAAGAGCCACCGGTATCGACAGCGCTCGCCTCATCGAACTAGGTACTGGCCTCGCCTGCCGTCGGTAACGCCGTCTGTGTAGCTGCGTTCAGGAAACCGATTTCTGCCGAATGGCCCGAGAAGTCCGTATCCGCACATTTGCGTATTCCATCGTCCCCGCAGCAGCCGGATTATCGAAGCGTAGGTAGCCGGCTCTGAGGGGGTCTCTTTCCATGCAGTTCGTTCGGGCGCGCCGTCGCCCATTCACCAGCGCGGTTATGGCGCTTGTCGCCGCGGTTCCGGTGGTCATCGGTTTGCTCGCGCTCCCCGCAAGCCCCGTGGAAGCGCAGGAAGTAGAGGAGCCCGACTACACGTTCGTCTCGATGCCCGATTTCCTCAATGCCGATATCGGCGACACACGCGCGAGCAGCCGGTGGGAACCGGGCGACCCCAACAGCATCAACGCTTCCTACCGAAGGGCCCTCGACGTGGTCCTGGACCAGGTAGAAGCCGAGGACCCCTCCGCGGTCCTCGTGGCCGGCGACCTGGTCGAGGGGCACTGGGGCGTCGACGTCGAGAACACGGGAATCTTCGGACCCACCCGAACTTCTCGTCAGAAGCGCCGCGCCGTTGTGCGCGCAGGCGATCTCTATTACAGCCAGTGGAAGCAGCGCTTCGCTGAACGGGGCCTGACCGTTTTCCCCGCCGTCGGCGACCACGAGATCGGCGACAACCCATGGCGCCCATGGACGTTCAAGTACAACGCGTTCGACACGTTCAAGCGGACGTGGGCCAGGCATTTCACGGACCTCGGCGCGACCTACCCGCTACGACCGGTGGGCACGGAGTGGGAGGACACCGCGTACGCGGTCTATCTCACACCCGACGTCCTGCTGGTGACGGTGGACGTGTTCCAGCGGATCCCGGGCGGGGTGCGGGCAACCGTTACCGACGGGCAGCTGGCATGGCTCGACGGCCTGCTTGCTTCCACCTCCGCGAAGCACGTCATCGTGCAGGGGCACACGCCCGTGCTTGGGCCCGTTCGACAGAATCACAGCTCGGGTCTGATGCTCGAGGGGGGTGCCAACTCGCCTTTCTGGCAGACGCTCAGACGACATGGCGTCGATGTCTATCTCTGCGGCGAGGTGCACGAGGTGACCGCGAACGACGACGGCGCCATCCTCCAGATCGCCCACGGGGCCCTGATCACGCAAGGCGAGGGTGGTTACAACTACCTCGTGGGCCGCGTCTACGGCGACCGGCTCGAGTTCGAGATCAAGAGGATCCCCCGTACATCACTCGACCGCAGCGCGCTGCTCTGGGCGACGTCCTGGAAGCGACCGTCGGTCGGCGTGTCCTATGCCCGCGCCTCCAACTCGGCCGGTGCGGCAGTCCTCGGCGACGACGGCACGAGGCTCCGGATAGGCGAACTCGCCCCCTGGTCGGGCTAGGCGGGTCTAACTGATCGTGCGCGGATCGACGCCCTCGGGCTGCCCATCCTGCGACCAGTCTTGTTGTTGCTCGACGATAGCGAAGGAAACCTTGTCTCCTTCGAGGGCCGCGTCCAGCACCTTGTCGTCGAGAAGCCGCGCCGCATTTTCGTCGACGAAGACCTTGGCACCTTCCTGCTCCACGAGCGAGTCGCCGGGCTCGGGGCTGCCCGCGATCGTCAGGTCGAGTTTCGCGCTCTGGTCATCGATGGGTTCCACCGACAGACGGATCCCACCCTCCTCGGTGACTTGTGAAGACGTCACGATCTGCTTGATCACCTCGGCCGCTCCGGGGCTGATAGTTAGCACCCGTATCACTCCTTTGGATCGATCGGGATCCTTACCGGCAAACACTCTGTAGGCGGAACCGCCTATCTGGATCCACGCCGCCGCTTGCCCGTTCGCTCCGAACCTACCGCGGCGGACGCGACTAGCGATCCACAGGCTTTCCTTGCCTCGCTTCGTCAGGGAGGAGATGTCTCGGACGGCACCGAAGTCCTTCTTCGATGCTGCACAGAACGAGACAGGCACGATCGCTCGGCGCTTTCCTCCTCCTCGCCCTCATCGCTACCGGTCCCGCGGATGCGATCGCGGCCCGCGGGCATAGCGTCACTAAGAGCGACAACGTCACCCTCGTCAAACGATTCGCATACAAGGGAAGCACGGAAGTTGCGGCTCACGGTGACTTCGTCTACACCGGCGAGCTCGATGGCGTCACCCAACGCGGCGAGAACCCGAAGAAAGGTGGGATGCACGTCTTCGACGTGTCCGGTCCTACGCCGGAAGAGGTTGCGTTCCTCCACTGTCCCGGCAACGACAACGACGTGGAGGTCGTCAAGCCGGGACTAGTCGCGCTCGGATATCAGAGGAACGCATGTGCCGTCGCGGGAACGGGTTTCATGCTCATCGACGTGCGCGAGCCGAGCCGTCCGCACATCGTGAGCAACCTCTATCTACCGGGCGGCGCCAACGCCCACACGATCCAGCCATATCCCGGAGGGGACTATCTCTACGTGTCGCCGGGAGGTCTGCGCAACGGCGCCGCGATCGAATACATCGCCGACATCTCCAACCCGCGTAAGCCCAAGGTCGTGGCGACGTTCAAGCCCAACGAGGCAGGGTGCCACGACCTCTCGTTCTACTTCGCCAAGGGCGACAAGCTTGCGTTCTGCTCGGGCCTCGGAGAAACGCAGATCTGGGACGTCGCCGACCCGGTCGCGCCCAAGATCATCGGCCATATCGTCAATCCGGCCATCGAGTTCCATCACTATGCGGTCGCGAGTTCCGACGGTGAACTGCTCGCCATCGACGACGAAGCGTTCGCCGCGCACGAGTGTCGCAGCGGACAGTCCGTGTTCGGTCGCGTGTGGATATACGACATCAGTGATCCCACGGCGCCGATCCCCCTGGGGAGCTTCGCCCCGCCCCGCGGGGGAGACTCGGTCGGGGTCGGGAACTATGTCGGCTGGGTCGCGTCGTGGTGTCTCGCGCACCTGATCGCGTGGCAACCGGGCACCCACAACCTCGCGGTGCCGTGGTTCACGGGAGGCGTCAGCGTCCTCGATCTCAGCAACCCGTCGGTGCCGCGAGAGATGGCCTACTACCAGGCGGAGCGCTCGGCGAGCTACGCGGTCGCGTGGCATCGCGAGCACCTATACGTCAGCGACGAATACCAGGGCCTGCTCGTGCTGGAGATCGAGGGCCCGCCCTAACAAGACGGCGCTCGAAGTGGGTCGACTCGCGGCCTTCGCCCCCTTACCGTGACAACGTCGTCTTTCGTGGGGAAAGGCCAAAGCTGATGGGGGGACCTTGACGCGCTGGTGGCGAGATCTGCCGATCCGCCTGAAGGGTCTCGTGGTCGTCGCGATCCCGCTCGCGGCCCTCCTGGTCGCGACCTTCTCCCTCTATCTCGTGCGCCAGGATCTGGACCGGCAGCAGGACACGCTGAGGCGCACGCAGGAAGTGCGAGCCCAGGTTCAGACCGTGCTGACGCTCCTCCTGGAGGCCGAGACCGGCGTCCGCGGCTTCCGTCTGTCGATGGACCCTGCCTTCCTCCGCCCGTACGAGACGGCGTTCAGTCGATTGCCGCCGGCCCTCGCCTCGCTCGAGGAACTCGTGGGAGCGGACCCAGAACAGCTGTCGCGAGCGAGCCGCGTCCGGTTCCTCGCCGGCAGACAGCTCGAGATCCTGGCCGCGCTGCGCGAGCGTTCGCCCGGGGCGATCGATCGCTCCGATGTGGTCCTCGCGCGCGACAACGAACTAATGAACCAACTGCGGACAGAGCTCGACGCGATGCGAGAGGTCGAAGACGAACGTGGTGAGCGTCAACTCGCGGCGATCGCTACCTCAACGGGCCGCGAGCAGGCGCTTCTCGTCGGAGCCGTGGTGTTCGGTCTCCTGGGAGGTCTTTTGGCGATGATCCTCTTCACCACGGGTGTAGCCCACCGCCTGCAGCGACTCGAACAGAACGCGCGCCTGCTCGCCCAAGGAGATCCACTACCCGCGGGGCCGGGCGGGCACGACGAACTCGGGATTCTCGCGCGCCAGCTCGGTGCGGCCGCCGAGCTCCTCTCCGATCGGGAACGTCGATTGCGAACTGCGAAGGACGAGGCCGAAAAGGCGAGCTGGGCCAAGAGCGACTTCCTGTCGCAAACGAGTCACGAACTCCGCACTCCTCTGTCATCGATCCTCGGGTTCGTCGACCTGTTGCAACGCGGCGCTCTCGATCCCGACACCCAGGTCGAGGCGCTGGACCGCATCTCCCGGACCGGGAACTACCTCGCGCGGCTCCTGAACGACGTCCTCGACATCGGCCTGGTCGAGGCCGGGGTTCTGTCGATCGCGCGCGAGCCGGTGTATCTCACCGAGCTCCTCGCCGACTGCGTCGAGCTGATGCGCGCCCAGGCCGAAGAGGCCGAGGTACGCATCGAGGTCGATCCCGCAGGTTGCGCCGACGTCAGCGCGGCCGCCGACAACGATCGGGTGCGTCAGGTGCTCCTCAACCTGCTGTCGAACGCGATCAAGTACAACCGGACCGCCGGGTCGGTCCGTATCACATGCGCCGAGGAACCCGACTTCGTGCGACTGGACGTCTCCGACGAGGGGTCCGGCATCGCCCCCGAGCAGATACAGAAACTGTTCATGCCCTACGAACGCTTGGGGGCCGAGCACACGAAGGTGAAAGGCGTCGGGCTGGGGCTCGCGTTGTCCAAGAGCCTCGTCGAGCTGATGGGCGGCACGCTGGAGGTCCGAACGGGCTCCGAAGGCAGCACGTTCTCGCTCCGGCTACCACTGTGGAGAGAGCGCGCCGACCGGACGCCGCACGGACGCGAAGAGGACGCGGTTCCCCGTTAGTGCCTACTCGTCCAGCAACCCTTCGATCGTCAGGAAATCCTCGGCCACGGCCGACACGTCCTCGTTCGCCATTTCGACGCGCGCGTTCAGCTTCGTCATGTTCTCGGTCGTCAGAAGGGCGCTGACTTCATCGAGGAGCTCCCTGATCTCCTCATCGACGACCTCGCTGCGGACGAGCGGGGTGATGTTCTCGGCGGCCTGCAGGTTCTTGTCGTCCTCGAGCACCACCCACCCTCGCTCCTCGATGATCGCCGACGTCGAGAACATCAGTGCGACGTCGATCTGTCCGCTGGAGAGTGCGGCGATCGTCAATGGGCCTCCCGCGTCGAGCGCCTGGAACGCCTCGAACTCGACACCGTAGACGTCGCGTAAGCCGGCCAGGCAGAAGCGTCGGTCCGGACATTCGGGGGGACCGCCGAAGGTCAGCTCCCCCGCGACCGCCGCGAGATCGCTTACCGCGGAGAGGTTGTAACGCTCGGCGGTCTCGCCGGTCACTACGAACGCGTTCGAATCGTTCGCCTCGGAGGGAGTCAGTAGCTCCAGCCCCGCGTCGGACAGCAGGGGCTCGAGTTCGTCGACCGACTCGTCCGGGTCCGGCGATGGGACGGCATCGCTCTCCAGGAAGATCAGCAAGGAGGCCAGATACTCGGGCGCGAGGTCGACGCGGCCGTCGGCGAGTTCCGGATAGAGATCTTCCCGGCGTTGGAAATTGAACCGGCGGTCCACGTCGCGGCCGGCGTCCTCGAGTACCTGGGCGTAGATCTCGGCGACGATCTGGTTCTCGGCGAAGGTGACCGCGCCGATCGTCACACGATCGGGCGAGCCTCCGAAAAGACCGCAGGCCGCGAGGACACCGGCGCACGCACCGAGTGCGAACACACGAACCCTCCACGCCCCGCGATGAGCGTTCCCCACGGCGGGATTGTATGCATCCCCGTCGGAAAAACCAGTGCTTCCTGCGTCAGGAGACGTGGATGGCGGCCGCTCGGAGCGGCCACCATCCGCCTACCTACTCGTCGAGATCGATCATCTGCGGAAGCTCTCGCGCCAGGCGGAGGATCTCCGCATCGCCGAAACGCCTGACGTTGATGAAGTCGAAGATGCTGCCGCCGACCGTCCACGCCAGCCCATACCAGGTCCAATCCTCGCCGGACCATCTCCGGATCTTGATGTCGTAAGTCTCGCCCGGAACGGCGTCGAACTCGGCGATCTCGTAGCTGTTGTCCCACGACCCGCTGTAGCCAACCTGGTTCCCGCGGCTGTCGAAGATCTTGAGGTCCAGATCGACCGTCAGGCGCGAACTCGTCGGGATCTCGATCCCGAAGAATGAGAACGTACCCACCTTGCTGTTCCACGCGAGCGCGACCTTGACGTGTCGCGGCCCGAACCAGAGCGTCGGGACCTGGATCCGGTAGCTGAAGTTCGACATGCCGTTGACATCGAAGTCCGAGGAATCGAGCATTCCGACATCCCATCCACGTCTCGTCGGAGATGCACCGCGGCTGCGACGGTTCTGCGTGATGCGGTAACTCTCGAGGGCGTTGACGGCACCACTTCCATCGACGGCGTCGTCGTTATCGACGACGTCCTGCCACCAGGTGTCGCCTACGACGTTGCTCGTCGCTCCGGCAAGGAGCAGCGCACGACATCCCTCGGGCCACGATCGCAACGTCGCGTTCGTGCTTTGCAGGAGTGCGGTTACCCCGACCGCTGCCGGTGACGCCATGCTCGTGCCGCTCTTCTCGAGACCGACTGCATCTACGCCTTCGCCGTTCGCGGCGATCTCGGGAAGTTCGCGGTCACCGTGAGGCGTCGCGGGATTCCGGAAGACGGACGAGGATGACATCGCCGCCGCGCTGTCATCGTGGTTGCCTGCGTTGAGACTGTTGTAACCCTTGTGGTTGACGAACTCGTCACTCGGGGGCGAGATCCCGTCGGCGTCCCCCTCCCAGTAGTTGCCCGCGGCCTGGATGATCGTCGGGTAGGGCCAGTGCACGACGAGCCAGTCCTTGTAGATGTCGTCGTACGACAGACTGTCCGAGCCGGGCTCCGACGACCGGTGGAAGCTTTGGTTGATCACGGTGCAGCTCTTGTCCTTGACGGCCCAGCGCAGAGCCGCCAGATCCGTCGAGTTGGCGGAATGGAGCAGGCAATCTGGAGCATGACCGTGCGGCTCATCCCGCCTGTCGTTCTTGATGATCCCGTGCACATGACGAGAGTGATCGGACGTGGACGGCGACGACGTGAACCTGTCTTCGATGACCAGATCCGTCGTGCTGTCCGGCCCCCTCTCCCACACCGCGACCCGGACGCCCTCGCCGGTGACGCTCAAGGTGTGGACGTCGTCCGAGTTCGCAACGGCTATGGAGTCGCCGAGGTCCTCGATCCCGTCGACCTCGTGCAAGAACAGACGCGCTACCTCGTCACGCTGTGCGACCTTCCGCACCGCATCCGCCGGCATCCGTGCGTAGACGACGGGAGCGTGCTCATCCATCGATACCTCACGGGCGCCGGACTCCTTGACGACGGCCGCGACCTTCCGCGTTACGTCCGCGATCGCTCGCGCCCTCTGGGCAACGAAAGCAGGAACCTTTGGTTCACGCTCGAGGTTCTCGAGTTCTTTCTTGTCCTCGGGCTGAACGTCGTCGTCCACTCGCGCCCATATCGCGACATCCAGAGACTCACTTCCACGCGCGTTCTGCAACCGCTCATGCAGGTGCTCGTGCAGCTTGCCGAGGCGCTTCGCGATGCCTGCCTCGTGTTCCTGAAGCATGCGGGTCGCATCGACGCGCCCACCCTTTTCGTCGAACGCGAGCGTCACAGGGCGACCGGTGCGACGAT
>JBOGWY010000018.1:0-5676 GCA_050694015.1 Actinomycetota bacterium
CGCCGGGCCGCAGGCCCCCTCGTGAGCGCCAGCCACCACGTCGATCGCGGGATGCTGACGATCCGCCAGCCGCCGGCGAGCCAGGTGCAGACGCGGTCGACGCTCACTCGTCGCCCTCCTCGTCGGGGTCCCCGACGGACGCCGGCGGCGGAACGACGTTGCCGCGGCCCGGGTGATCGCCCGTACCGGCCTGGCCGGGAGCGTGATCGTGCCCGTACGCGTGCCCGTACGCGTGCCCGTTGCCGTTCGCGTCGGGATTCTTGTCCTTCGGGCCCTTGCCCTTCTTGGGCTTGTTGTTGTTGCCCCCGCCCTTGCCGTTCCCGCGTACGCCGTCGGGAAGCGGGATGTCGGGATCGGGCGTCGGTCCGCCGATGCCCGGGACCGGCGGCGCAGGCTCCGGAGGGGTCACGATCGGTGGGTGCGGCGACGGTTCGTCCGTCGGGGTCGGGTCGGGCGCGACGGGGATCGGTGGATCGTTGTGGAAGCGCGTGCCCAGGACGACGTCCGCGACGCGATCGGATGTCGTTGGCGGAGTCGCCTCCTCTTGTTCCGCCGGAGCATCTCGCTCGCGATCCGGATCGCCCACGTGCACGGTGATCGGCGAGGCAACGCCGCCGGTGACTTGGGGGGGCGTGAACTCCGACGGGAGCTCGAGCGTCCCGGGCGCGACGATCGCAGTTCCCAGGAGCACCAGCGCGGTACCGCCCCCTACGAGGGCTGCGACGCTCGCGTTCCCCATCCGCCGAACCGACGCGAAGAAGTCGCGTGCCAGCATGATCGGAAGTGCCAGCAACGGCACGAATGCGACCCCGCTCTGCTCGTGCAAGGTGCCGACGAAGACGTCGACGACATTGGGATCGAACTGCGTGCCGGCTTGATCCTCGAGGACCTGGGTCGCGTGCTCGCGCGTGAAGCCACACCGGTACGGACGCGGTGAGGTCAGCGCGTCGAAAGCCTCCGCGACCGCGATCATGCGCGCGAACAGCGGGATCTCGTCACCGACCAAACCCTTCGGATAGCCGGTCCCGTCCCACCGCTCGTGATGATGGCGGATGCCCTCGACCACCTCGGTGCTTCCCGCCGTGAACGCCATAGCGGCCCCCAACGCGACGTGACCCTCGATCGCCTCGCGCTCGAGTTCGGTGAGGATGCCGGGCTTGCTCAGCAGATGCTCGGGGACCTGGATATTGCCGATGTCGTGCAGTTCCGCGGCGATCGCTAGTTGTTCGGTGTCGTGGCGCGACAATCCCATCGCCGCGGCCATCCGCCGTGCGTGTCGCTCGACGCGCCGTGAGTGGTGACGCGTGTAGGCACTCTTCGTCTCGAGCGCGTGGCTGATCTCCCGCGCGATCGCGAGTTGCTGCTCGAGGGGAACACGTTCGTGTCCGGCGTAGCGGCCCTCGAGGTCGAAGCCGAGCATGTGCGTCTGGTGCTCCACGCGCGCCGCGGCCGTGCGCCGGCGGAACGCGTTCCACACCATCAGATCGCCCGTCGCGTGTCAGCCACGATCCGACCTCGTCACAGGGTGGTCCAGATGAACGCGACGATGAAGGCGGTGAGCATCAAGAACGCGATGGTCAGTTCGAGTCTCGCGTGCGCCCTCTCCGGTCCCAAGACCGTGCGCAAAGTGGTTCCTCCCTTACTTCGCACTGCGATGTTTCTTCCTTGATAAGAGTGTCGACCTTCCAGCTTTTTCTTGAATAGCCCGATAAGGCCATTAGGTATGCACCCTTAAAGAACTAGTTCTGCTACGCAGACCCAAACGGACATTTCGCTTCGTCCTAGGTGGAAGCCAAGGCGTCCACTACGCTTCACCGACATGGCCGTCTGTACGAAGTGCGGAGAACACAACGCGGACCGGGCACGTTTCTGTCAGGCGTGCGGGAACGCTCTCGTCGCTCCCCCCTCGATCCCCACCGCCACCGAGGAAGTTCGCCAGATCGAACGGCCCACCGAGGAACGCAAGACCGTCACGGTGGTCTTCTGCGACCTCACGGGCTCGACGGCACTCGGCGAGAAGATGGATCCCGAATCGCTGCGCCGTGTCATCACCCGCTACTTCGGCGAGATGCGCAACGAACTCCAGCGCCACGGCGGCACCGTCGAGAAGTTCATCGGTGACGCCGTCATGGCGGTGTTCGGCGTGCCGATCATCCACGAGGACGACGCGCTGCGGGCCGTGAACGCGGCCGCGCACATGCAGAAGCGCATGGAAGAGATGAACGTCAACCTCGAGCTCGAATGGGGTGTCGGTCTCCAGGCGCGCATCGGGGTCAACACCGGTGAAGTGATCGCCGGCGACGCATCGCAGGGACACGGGTTCGTGAGCGGGGACGCCGTGAACGTCGCGGCCCGGCTCGAGCAGGCGGCCCCATCGGGTCAGATCCTCCTCGGCGAGACGACCTACCGCCTCGTGCGCGACGCAGTCAACGTCGAGGCCGTCGCGCCGCTGGAGCTCAAGGGCAAGTCCGAGCCGATGCCGGCGTTCCGCCTGGTCGAGATCCTTCCGGACGTCGACGGGACGTCGCGCCGCCTCGATTCGCCCCTGATCGGGCGCGAGGAAGAGCTCGGCGTGATCAAGTCGACGTTCGCAGAGGCGCTAGCCACCGGTGCGTGCCGGCTCGCGACGGTCTTCGGGGCCGCGGGATCGGGGAAGTCCCGGGTCACCGCGGAGTTCATCAACACGCTCGACGGTGACGTCCGCACGATGCGCGGGCGTTGTCTCCCTTACGGCGAAGGGATCACGTTCTATCCCGTCGCCGAAGCGGTAAGGGGTCTGTGCGGCGTAGTACAGGACGACTCCCCCGAGGTCGCGCGCGCCAAGGTGGCCGAGCTGTTGCCCACCGGTGAGGAGACGAAGCTCATCGCGCAGCGGATCTTCGGTGCGATGGGACTCTCCGACACCGCCGTAGACGCGCAGGAGACCTTCTGGGCGGTTCGGATGTTCCTCGAGACGATCGCGCGCGAGACGCCACTGGTCGTGATCTTCGACGACATCCACTGGGCCGAGCCCACGATGCTCGACCTGCTCGAGTACCTCCTGGGGTTCAGCAGCTCGGCCCCCATCTTCGTCCTGTGCCTGGCGCGCCGCGAGCTACTCGACACGCGGCCGTCGTGGGCGAGCGACTCGGCGACGGTGTTCCTCGAACCTCTGACCGGCGACGAGGTCGAGGGCCTGATCTCGCACCTGCTCGGCGATGCGCGGCTGCCGGAGATCGCGCAGCGCCGCATCGTCGAGGCCGCGGAAGGCAATCCGCTCTACGTGGAAGAGATCGTGCGGATGCTGATCGACGACGGGAAGCTCACGAAAGACAACGGTCGCTGGAAACCCGTCGACGACCTGAGCGACATCGCGATCCCTCCGACGATCAACGCGCTGCTCGCGGCACGTCTCGACCGTCTCGGCAGCGAAGAGAAAGAGGTGCTGCAGCACGCCTCGGTCATCGGCAAGACGTTCTGGTGGGGCGCCGTCTCGACGCTGTCGGCAGAGGAGCTGAAATCACGGATCGCACGCCACCTGCAAGCGCTGGTCCGCAAGGAACTGATCGGACCCGACCAGACCGAGTTCGCGGGGGAAGACGCGTACAGGTTCAGTCACATCCTCGTGCGCGACGCGGCCTATCGAGGTCTGCCCAAGGAACATCGCGCCGACCTTCACGAGGAGTTCGCACAATGGCTACTCGCGAAGGCCGGAGATCGCGTCGTCGAGTTCGAAGAGATCCTGGGCTACCACTACGAACAGGCGGCGAAGTTGCGCCAGGACCTGGGCTACGCGGATGAACGCACCGAACGTCTCGCGCTGGAGGCCGCCCGGTACCTCGGTGAGTCGGGACATCGCGCGAGCGCGCGCGCCGACATGGCCGCGGCCGCGAACCTCCTCGGTCGCGCGACCGGGCTGCTGCCGATCCAGGACCGGCGCCGGATGGACCTCTCGATCGAGCTGTCCGACGCGCTGATGGAGATCGGCGACGTGAAGAGTGCCGAGGAGCTCCTCGAGCAGATCCTGCGCGTCGCCGGGGTGATGAATGACCCCGGCCTGCACGCACGCGCGACCCTGCATCTCTGCCTGTTACGCAGTTTCACGGAGTCGGAAAGCTGGAAGGAAGACGCGGTCAGGACCCAGGAGCTCATCCCACAGCTGGAGGCGGCGGACGATCAGCTCGCTCTCACGCGCGCCTACCGTCTCCTCGCCGAGGTCCACTGGGACGATCACGATTACGGCGACACCGAGAAGGCTCTCGAGAAGGCGCTCGAACACGCGCGGAAGACCGGGCAGCAACAGGAGGTCGCTACCGTTCTCTCGTTCCTCGCGGCGTCGACGTTCTACGGCCCCACGCACGTGCATCAAGCCATCATGCGTCTCGAGCAGCTCATCGAGCTCAGCGACGGCAGCCCGACCGTTGCAGCGAACTGTCTGTTGCGTATCGGCGGTCTCGCCGCGATGCAGCGTCAGTTCGATCAAGCCCGGCTGCTCGTGGCCAAGAGCAGGGGCATCTACCAGGAGCTAGGGCTCGCGACGCGCGAAGCGGCGGGGAGTCAGGAAACAGGGCTGATCGAGCTCCTCGCCGGAGACGCGGTTGCGGCGGAGGTCGAGTTCCAGGCCGGCTATCAGGCGCTGGTGGACATGGGGCAGGAGGCGTTCGCCGGGACGAACGCCGCATGGCTCGCTCTGGCGCTGTACTTGCAAGGCCGCTACGACGATGCCGAGCACTACGCGCGCATCAGCGAGCAGGCCGCGGCCGATGAGGACATGCTCAAGCCTGAATGGGCGCCGACCCTTGCCCGGGTCATGGGACGCAAAGGGGATCTCGGGGGGGCCGAGACGCTGGCTCGGGAAACGGTGCAGATCGCGGAGAAGACCGACGATGTTCTCGCTCGCGGGGATGCCGCCACGGCCCTCGCCGAGGTGCTCGTGATCGCGGGACGACCGGCCGAGGCCGTGCCCCTATTGGAGCACGCCATCAAGGTGTACGAGGCGAAGGGGATCCTTCCCTACGTCGACGGGTCGCAGGCGTTCCTACAGCGTTTGACGGGCTGACGCCGGAGCGTCAGTGATTACGCCGGGCCCGCTCGCACGAACTGAGCTTGTCGCGCCGGTTGTCAGAGATGCACGTGTCGGTACCGGTTCCACCCGATAGGACGTTGACACCGGAGTTACCGCGCAACGTGTCGTTGCCGTTCCCGCCGCGGATGTTGTCCGGCCCCCCGCCTCCGAACATCCTGTCTCGACCACCCTCACCGAGCAGGAGGTCCCGGCCGAGCCCGGAGAACGCGGTGTCGTTGCCCGTGCCACCTGAGAACGAGTAGCGACCGCTCGGGATGCGTAACATCGTCAGCACACGACGTGCATCCGGCTCGGGCACGTACACGTGCATGGTGTCGTTGTGCGGGCCCCCACCGGCGTCGGCCTCTACGACGCCGGGGTTGATCGGAAGCTCGAAGTCATCTTCACCGTCCCGTCCGAGGAACGTGATGGGAGCATCGTTTGTGCCGTCCTCGATAGTGAGCAAGAACCTGTCGTCCCCGGGCCCGCCGTCCGCGATCACTTGACCCGTGTCGGGATCGACGATCACGTGGATGATGTCGTTGCCGGGGCCGCCCATCGCCCTTCCGTTGGTCACGGTGATCTCGTCGTCGCCGTCGGTACCGCACTGCGTCATCGCGGTGGGCGTACAC
>JBOGWY010000019.1:0-3293 GCA_050694015.1 Actinomycetota bacterium
GTCCGTCGTCATGGACGGGGCTCACCACGGGCAGAACGCACGCATGCCCGGCTGCGAGCTCGGCCGCGGTGCGTCGCTCGACCAGGGGCCCGCGGTGGAGGAGGGGTCGATCCTCGGCGACGAGGTCGTCGTGGGCGCCGGCGCGATCGTGAAACCGAAGGTCCGCATCTATCCCGCCAAGTCGGTCGAGGCCGGAGCGATCGTCACCGAGAGCCTCGTGCGCGAGCGGCGCGCGTCGCGTCACCTGTTCGGCGCGCGCGGTGTCACCGGTCTCGTGAACGTGGGCATCACGCCCCAGGTGGCGGTACGTCTCGGCATGGCGTTCGGCACGATGCTCAAGCGAGGGAGCGTCATCGTCACAGGACGCGATGCGTCGCGCAGCGCTCGAACGATGAAGCGAGCGATCATCGCGGGATTGAATTCCACCGGGATCGACGTCTCGGACCTCGAACTCACCCCGATGCCCTTGACGCGATTCACCGTGCGCGCGCAGCAGGCGGCCGGAGGTATCAGCGTCCGCACCTCGCCCAAGGATCCCGAGTCGGTCGAGATCAGGTTCTTCGACGCCGACGGCGCCGACATCACCGAGGCGACCCAGCGGAAGGTCGAACGTCTCTTCTTCCGGGAGGATTACCGGCGAGCGGGGCCCTCCAAGATCGGGGAACTCGAGTTCCCGCCCCGTGCTCTCGAGCAGTACACCGCCGGGATCATCCGGTCGACCGACGTGGACGCCATCCGGCAGTTGTCTCCGAAGGTCGTCGTCGATTACGCCTACGGCTCGACGTCCTTGGTCGGTCCGTCGCTTCTGGGCCGACTCGGGTGCGATGTCCTGGCCGTCAATGCGTTCGCCGACGAGCACCGGCCCGTACTCGTATCCCGGGACCTCGATGGGCTCCTCGACGATCTCTGCGAGCACGTCCGGAAGTCGGGTTCGACGATGGGAGTGCTACTCGAGCCGGGCGGCGAGATCGCCCGCATCGTCGACGACGGTGGGCGTCTCGTGAGTCACGAACGGGCCCTGATGGCATTCATCCAGCACGAGGTGGCGCGCGGCGCGACCCGGGTCGCAGTGCCCGTGTCCTGTTCCCGCGCCTGCGAAGACGTCGCCGCGGCGGGAGGAGCGGAGCTGGAATGGACGCCGGCCACGCTCCCGGCTCTGATGGCGCGGGCGTCTTCGCCGGACGTCGACTTCGCAGGTAACTCGGAAGGGGCATTGATCTTCCCCGGCTTCGGGCCGGGGCCGGACGCACTCATGACCTTCGTCAAGGCGCTCGAGCTCGCCGCGATCGCGGGCCGGCCCCTATCCCAGGTGATCGACGACCTCCCCGACGTCCATATCGCGGTCCGCGACGTGGCGACCCCGTGGGAGCTCAAGGGTGCGGTGATGCGCTCGGTCGCGTCGGTAGAGGTGCCCGGCACGCTCGTACTGGTCGACGGGGTCAAGGTCGTGGAGGACGACCGATGGGCACTCGTGATTCCATTCCCCGATGAGCCCCTCTGTCGCGTCTGGGCCGAGGCCGCTACGGATGCGGGTGCGGAAGAGATGGCGGACCGCTACGCGACGCTCGTCGAGAACGTCGTGGCGAATGGTCCCAGCGAAGAAACATATTGATATGTCGATAAATACACCGGAAGGAGACGACCGACAGTGAGTGAGGCACCCGACGACAGGCGCTACACGAAGGAGCACGAGTGGGCGCGGGAAGAAGGCGGCCGCATCATCATTGGGATCACCGACTACGCGCAGGACCAGCTCGGCGACGTCGTGTTCGTCGGCCTGCCCGAGACCGGTGCGCAGGTCGAAGCCGGCAAGCCGCTGGGGGAGGTCGAGTCCACGAAGTCGGTCTCGGACGTCTACAGTCCGGTGTCGGGGACGGTGCTCGAGAAGAACCCCGAGGTTGAAGGGAACCCCGAACTGATCAACTCCGACCCTTACGGCAAGGGATGGCTCGTAGCGGTGGAGGCGTCCGGGGTCGATCTGGACTCGTTGATGAGCGCCGCGGATTACCTGGCCCTGACCGGCGACGCTGAGCGATAGCGATACGAGCAGATGAGCGATAGCGAGAGGCCCGGCGTTGACCAACCCTAAGGCTGTGGTATAGGGTTCCGCCGTGTTCTGTACAAACTGCGGCCACCGCAACCCCGAGGGCTCCAACTTCTGTTCGTCGTGCGGTCACGCGCTGACCGACCAGACGACCACGGACCAGACCATCACATTCGCTCCGGGTGAGCTCGAAGCCGACCTCGAAGAAGAGGTTCACATCTCGCCGGAGGAGCTCGAAGGCGGGCGAGGCGTCCTGATCGTGAAGCGGGGGCCCAACGCCGGCAGCAAGTTCTTCCTCGACACCGACACCACCGGCATCGGCCGCCACCCCGAGTCCGACATCTTCCTGGACGACATCACGGTGTCGCGCCGGCACGCCGAGATCCGGAGGGACGGCAACGGGTTCGGGCTTCACGACGTGGGGAGCCTCAACGGGACCTACGTCAACCGCGAGCGGGTCGAGGAGTCGGAGCTGCACTCGGGCGACGAGATCCAGATCGGGAAGTTCAAGCTCGTGTTCCTATCGGGGAGCTAGAGAGATGCCGCTGTCGAGGTCGCGTGACTATCTGAGCATCGGGGAGGTCCTGGACAACGTTCGGGCCGATTTCCCGGACGTCAGCATCTCCAAGATCCGCTTCCTCGAGTCGGAAGGGCTCATCACCCCCCGGCGCACGGGGTCGGGCTACCGGATGTTCTACGAGGACGACGTCAACCGGCTCCGCTACATCCTGACCCTCCAGCGCGACCACTTCCTGCCCCTGAAGGTCATCCGCGAGCGCCTCGCCCAGGCCGATTCGAACGGGGGCTATCCGACCGCGACCGCGGCTCCGGCGGCGCCTACGCCGGCCGCTCCGGCCGCCACCGAGGCGGCCGTGAACATGGCAGGGGTGTCGCTGAGCCGGGACGAGCTCGCGTCGACCGCGGGGCTGAGCGACGCGCAGATGCGCGAGCTCGAGGAGTTCGCGATCCTGGATAAGGATGCGCAGACCTACAACGAGGATGACCTCATCGTGGCGAAGGCGGCCCGGCGCTTCTTCGACTTCGGGGTCCAGGCTCGCCACCTCAAGATGTACCGCCAGTTCGCGGAGCGCGAGGCCGCCTTCTTCGAACAGATCGTCAGCCCCGCCGCACGTCGCCGCGATCCCGGCGCGGCAGGGGAGGCCGCCCGTTCGTTGCACGAGCTCGCCGGGCTGTCCCGCCAGATGAAAGACGCCGCCCTCCGAGCGAGTTTGCGCAACCTCCTGTAGCA
>JBOGWY010000020.1:0-2725 GCA_050694015.1 Actinomycetota bacterium
ATCGATCCCGACGCAAAGGTCTTCGCCCGGGGGGCTGAGGTGATCGTCGCGACGACCGATGCGGCCTCACACGAGCGGCAAACGGCGTGGAAGGAAGCGGGCGCGCAGGTCCTCGTTGTCCCCGGCGACGGGGGAGTCGATCTCCGCGCACTGATAATCGAGTGCGCCCGACGGGGATGGCTCGAGCTCTATTGCGAGGGCGGAGCGCGCCTCGGCACGGCACTGTTACGCGACGACCTCGTCGACCGGCTCGAGATACACCATGGCGCGGTCGTGACCGGGGCCGGCCCATCGATCGGGGACATCGGTGTGGGAACGATGGCGGACGCGCCGAGGTTCTCCTTGGTAGACGTGGTTCGCGTCGGGGACGACGTCGTTACCACCTACCTGAGGAGGGCGTCGTAGATGTTCACCGGGATCGTGATCGAGCAGGGCGTCGTCAAGAGAGCGCGCGACCGGCGCGGCCTGCTGGAGCTCGAGATCGAAGCGCCGAAGATCGCGCGCGAACTCGAGCGCGGAGACTCGGTGGCCGTCAACGGGGTATGCCTCACCGCGACCCAGACCGGGCGGCGACGCTTCGAGACCCAGGCGATGACCGAGACTCTGGCGCGCTCGACGCTGGGCGATCTACGACGTGGGGGCCACGTCAATCTCGAGCTTCCGGCTCGTCTCCAGGACCGGCTCGGTGGTCACCTCGTACAAGGCCATGTCGATGCCGTTGCGCGTGTCGTTCGGATCGAGGAGGACGAGGCCGCGCGCCGCGTGTGGTTCTCGGCCGACCGCGACGTCCTGCGCTACCTCGTCAACAAGGGGTCCGTCACGCTGGACGGCGTGTCGTTGACCGTCGTCGAAGTCGGACACACCAGCTTCCAGGTCGCGTTGATCCCGCACACGCTCGGTGCGACGACGCTGGGCGAGCTGGAGGTCGGTTCATCCGTGAACGTCGAGGTCGACGTGATCGCCAAGTACGTCGAACGTTTGAGCAACGGAGGTAAGTGATGCCACTCGCCAAGATCGAAGACGCGATCGCCGAGATCCGCGCCGGTCACATGGTGGTCGTCGTCGACGATGAGGACCGCGAGAACGAAGGCGACCTGGTCTTCGCGGCCGAGATGGTGACGCCCGACCACATCAATTTCATGGTGCGTTACTGCTCGGGGATCATCTGTGTGCCGATGGAAGCCGAGCGCCTCGAGCAACTGAGCCTTCCGTTGATGACGACTCAGAACTCGGAGTCGATGGGAACCGCGTTCACGATCAGCGTCGATGCGCGCGAGGGCACCACCACGGGAATCTCGGCGGCCGACCGCGCCACGACGATCAAGACCCTGATCGATCCTGAGGCCACCGCGCGTGATCTCGCCCGGCCCGGTCACATCTTCCCGCTGCGTTACATGCCCGGCGGCGTGCTACGCAGGACGGGACACACGGAGGCATCGGTCGATCTTGCCCGCCTCGCCGGCCTCTACCCGGCCGGGGTCCTGTGCGAGGTCGTCAACGCCGACGGCACCATGGCACGCATGCCCGACCTCGAGGGCTTCGCGCAGGAGCACGATCTGCTCATCATCTCGATCGCCGACCTCATCGCGTACCGGCGCCGGTGGGAGAAGCTGATCACCAGGGTCACCGAGGCCCGTATCCCCACCGCGTACGGAACCTTCCGCTCGATCGCCTACGAGTCGCACGACGGCCGCACCCACGTGGCGATGGTCAAGGGGGAGCCGAGCGGCGAGAACGTGCTCGTGCGGGTCCATTCCGAATGTTTCACGGGCGACGTACTCGGAAGCATCCGTTGCGACTGCGGGATCCAGCTCGCCGAGGCCCTGCGCCGCATCAGCGAGGAGGGTGAGGGGGTCGTCGTCTACATCCGCGGCCACGAGGGCCGCGGGATCGGCCTTCGCCACAAGCTCGAAGCCTACGCGTTGCAGGACGGGGGTCTCGATACCGTCGAAGCCAACGTCGAGCTCGGTTTCTCGCCGGACTCGCGCGACTACGGCGTGGGCGCGCAGATCCTCGCCGACCTGGGTGTCAAGACGATGCGGCTGCTGACCAACAACCCGACGAAGCGTGCAGGCCTCGAGGGTTACGGTCTGAAGATCGTCGATCGCGTGCCGCTCCAGAGCGATCCGAACCCCGAGAACCTGCGCTACCTCGAGACGAAGCGTGAGAAGCTCGGCCATCTGCTCGACACCTACAAGGCCGTGTCCGACGAGGGGGAGCAATGATGCGCGACTACGAAGGCTCCTACGACGGACGTCACCTGCGCGTCGCGGTAGTAGCGAGCCGTTTCAACGAGACCATCAGCAAACGTCTCGCCGAAGGCGCGCTCGATTGCCTGCGCCGTCACGGAGTGCCCGACGAGTTCATCTCGGTGGCGTGGGTGCCGGGAGCTTTCGAACTGCCCGCAACCGCGAAACGCATCGCGGCCTCCGGCGAGGTCGATGCGATCGTGTGCGTGGGGGCCGTGATCCGCGGCGATACCGCTCACTTCGATTTCGTCGCGGGCCACGCGATGAACGGGATCGGGCGCGCGGCGCTCGAGACCGGCATCCCGATCACCGCGGGTGTGCTGACGACCGAGAACGTTCAACAGGCGGAAGATCGCGCCGGTGGCAAGATGGGCAATAAGGGGTTCGAGGCCGCGTTGGCCGCGCTCGAGATGGCTAACCTGTACGCGGCGCTGCCGAAGCCCCAGGCCGACCTCTAGGCTTACGCGATGTTGAAA
>JBOGWY010000021.1:0-5662 GCA_050694015.1 Actinomycetota bacterium
AAGAAGTTGTTCTCGTCGCCTCCGGTGAAGCCGTCGACGAAGGGCGTACCGATCAGTCCTTCGATGTTCGCCACCGTGTCAGAGCCTTGCTCGCCCTTCGTCGATGTCGTGCCCGTAACGAGGTCGACCTTCATGCCCCGGTCCGAGTAAACGAAGTCGAGCGTGTCGAAGCCATCACCACCGTCGAAGTGGTCGTCGTCGATGCCGGTCAGGAACGTGTCGTCTCCCGCGGCGCCCAACATGTGGTCGAGTCCGTCGTGGTCGTCGAGGATGTCGTTGCCCTCTCCGCCGGTCACGACGTCGTCGCCGGCCATGCTCTCGATGTGGTCGTCACCCGCACCACCGTCGATAACGTCGGAACCCGGCAACCCGAGGATGTGGTTGGGACCTGCGTCACCGATCAGCACATCTTTCATGAGCGAACCGAAGACGTTCTCGATCCCCGTGATCGTGTCGGAGCCCTCACCCACGATCGTGCCGAGCGCGAGGTTCAGCTCGACGCCGACGACGGATTGCTTGAAGTTGACCGTGTCGATGCCTTCGTTGCCGTGGAGGGCGTCGTTGCCCGGCCCCCCGGCGACGTTGTCGTCGCCCAGGCCGCCGTTGAGCGAATCGTTGCCCGGACGACCACGCATGTTGTTGGTCAGTGCGTCGCCGATAAGCGTGTCGTCGTAACCGGATCCGAACAGGTTCTCGATGCTCAACAACCGGTCGCTCCCCTCGCCCGTGGCCAGACCCGTGCTCAGGTCCACGACGACACCCATGTCGCTTGTGGCGTAGTCGACGCGGTCCTTGCCCCACGCTCCGTCGATCATGTCGTCGCCGGCACCGCCGGACAGCTCGTCGCGCTCCGCGTGTACCGGGGTGCCTCGCTCGGTCAGATCGCTGGAGCCTCCGATCAAGGTGTCGTTGCCGGCGGCACCGCGCAGCTGGTCGCGCCCCCGTCCTCCGTTCAGCACGTTGTCGTTCTCGTCGCCGATCAGGATGTCGCGCCCGTAGCCACCGCTCACGTTCTCGATTGACTCGAGCGCGTCAACACCCTCGCCGGTCGCCGACCGAGCGGCGAGGTTGGCCACGACAGAATAGGAGAACGACACGGTGTCGCTGCCGTCTCCACCCGTTACGACATCGTTGCCGTCGCTACCGGACAACTCGTCGTCTCCGGGTCCTCCGTCGAGACGGTCATGACCCGAGCGACCGAAGAGGGCGTTGGCGGAGGCGTCGCCCGTGATCTCGTCGTCCTTGTATGTGCCCGACACGTTCTCGACCGAGCGCAGGGTGTCGTTGCCGTTTCCGCGTGCCGTGCCCGCCGCGAGCGATACACGGATCGCGTCCGGCGATTCGGAGTAGTCGACGTGGTCGGTGCCCGCTCCACCGTCGACGATGTCGTTTCCGTCGGGCAGCCGGACCTTCGTCTCATCGTCGTAGAAGCTGTCCGAGTGGAAGACGTCGTCGCCGGCGCCTCCACTCTCGGTGTCGTTACCAGCGCCGCCGGAGTGTGAATCGTCCCCGGGCCCACCGTTGAGCTCGTCCGTGTCGTCGTCACCACGCATGTGGTCGTTACCGTCGTCGCCGTTCAGCGTGTCGCGGCCTTCGCCGCCAGAGATCGAGTCCTCGTCGTCACCACCGGACGCGGTGTCACGGCCGGCATCACCGGACATGTAATCGTTGCCGGCCCCGCCCCGGATGTCATCGGCGCCGAACCCGCCCGACAATTGATCGCTCTTGTCACCGCCGACGAGAACGTCGGCACCCTCGCGGCCCGAGAGTCGATCGCGATCGCTCTCGCCGTCGACTTTGTCGTTACCGAACCCGGCATCCACGTAGTCGTTTCCATCACCGGTACAGATGACGTCGTTACCGTCACGGGCCTCGATCGAATCGTTCCCTGCGAGAGACACGATGACGTCGTCTCCGTCGGTCCCCTTGAGCTCGTCGCTCTCGGCGGTCCCGACCACGGTCGCGCGGCGACCGAAGCACGAGGGTGCGGCGAACGCGACACCCGGCAGAGACAGAACGATCAGCCCCGCTACGAGTATGAGCAAAGTGAGCTTGGTGCGGTCGAACATGGTTCCTCCTCGAAAGGTGACGCTTCTAGGTGCGTCGTCTGTGCCAAGGACGCACCGGTGGGGAGGAACATTGCTTGGCTCGCTATCGCCCCCCCAGACCCCCCCACTCGGGATCGAACTCCTGGCCCGCCGTGTGGGTGAGCCGGGTGAGTCCGGACCCGTCGGCGCCGACGGCGAACAGCTCCCACTCGGCGGTCGGGCCCACCTGACCGACGAACACGACCTTGGTGCCGTCGGGCGACCAGTCCGGCGAGAACGCCTGCAGCTCGGCCGGGGAGATGCCGGTCTCGCCGCTGCCGTCGGCTGCCATCACGTAGACCTCGTCGGGAGGAACGTTGCCCTCCAAGCGCCCACGCACGAAGGCCAGGCGGGAGCCGTCGGGCGAGAACTCGGGCACGTAATCGTCGGCCGGATCGTCGGTCAACTGGGTCGTTGTTGCCCCGTCCGCCGATGCGAAATAGATGTCCCACTGCTCGTCGCGTAGAGACGCATAGACGACGCCGTCACCGTCCGGCGCCCACTCCGCGAAACTGTCGTTCACCCCGTCTTCGGTGAGCGTGATCGTCTCGGGGATCTCCGCCAGGCTCGCGAGGAACACGTCCTGGCCGTTGTTGTCGAAGTTGCCGCCGTTGTAGATCAGACGCGTGCCGTCCGGTGACCAGCGCGGGTCGGCGTCCCCGGTGCGGTTGAACGTCACTCGCATCCTGTTCCTACCGTCGGCATCCATCACGAAGATCTCTGCGTCCTTACCGCCGGCGTAACGGACGAAGGCGATGCGTGAAGAGTCTGGCGACCAGATCGGCAACTCGTCGTCGACGCGATCCGACGTCAATCGCCGCACCTCGCCTCCCCCGATCGGAACGGTGAAGATCTCGCCCCCGCGTCGCGTGAAGCGCGTGAACGCGACCCGTCGGCCGTCGGGCGACACGTCGATGTAGAGCTCGTTCCGCCGCGATCGTGTGAGGTTCCGGACGCCCGTTCCGGCAGCGGTCATCGACACGACATCGGTCCTACCGTTGCGGACGTTGCGGACGTAAGCGATACGTCCGTTCGTCACCTCGTCGGCGGACACCGGTGTCCCTGCCGAGACGACGATCAGAGCGGCACCGACGACAAGCGCGCGAAGGGAACGTGAACTCACGGCCTAGATAACAACTTAAGAGGGCGTCGAGCTGGGACGTGCAATCGCCGTAGATAGCCTCACCGACCAAAGCAACGTCCCGGACCCCGGCCGGCGACTTAACCGACTAGTTCGTCGACTTCAGTCCCATCGGATTCGGGAACGGGATCGCCTGGCCCGCCACGATCCTGCGCGCGAGGGGTGTCATCAACTCGTCGAACCGTTCGGTCCGCTCGGGCCCGACGCGTTGCCACGGCGCCGAGGACAGTTCGTCGGTCAGGTCCTCGATGCGGTCCCGGAGCGCGCTGCCGGCCGCGGTGGCGATCCCCGATCCGTCGATGAGACCGCGCGCCTGCAGGCGCTGTTCCGCAGTGGCCCATTCGTCGTCGGACCAACCCCGGAACGGCTGGATCCCCGCGCGCGGGAAGCGCCCCACCCCGACCGCGAGGATGTGCGCCTCGAGGCCGTCGAGGCCGGACGTGACGAGAGCCGCTATGTGGCCGTCACCCCGGTACTCCCGCAACAGGGTGCATGCGTGCCACAACCCGAGATGCGATGCCTCCGGCCACGGCAGCGAGAGATACGCGGCGAAGAGCGCGCGGCCTTGGGGGCTGCACGCTTGCAGCGCGTCGCGTGCGATATCGAGGGCGTCCCCGATCGACGCGTCTTCGACGTCGTCATCCAAGATGCGCCGCAACGCCGCGTCGGCCACGCGTAGACGCGCCTCGATCACCCGCTCCGGGTTGGAGAAGCCCCACGCATCCGGGATGGCGCGCCGCACCATCGTGGGGTGGAAGTTGAAGAAGAGGGCCTCGACGATCTCCGGCTGCACCGGCCCGAGCGCCGCCGCGCGCGACGCGAAGTACCCCATCCAACCGCCCTTTAGCCCGGCCTCGGTGTAGTGCTCCTTCGTCTCCGGCGCGAAGTACACCACCGCGTGGTACGTCTCGGCGACGCGGTAGGCGTGGCGAAGGAGAGCGCCGTCGACCGCGCGCATGGTCGTCACGCGGGCCGTGCTTCCGCGCCGCGCCTGCTGCTCTTCGCGCGCTGGTTCGCATCGAGGATCACCTTCCGCAACCTGACGTTGTGCGGAGTCACCTCGACGCATTCGTCCTCACGGATGAACTCGAGTGCCTGTTCGAGCGACATCTCCTTGTGCGGGATCAGCCGCACGAGCTCCTCGGCCGTCGACGATCGCATGTTGGTGAGCCTCTTCTCCTTGGTCGGGTTCACCTGCATGTCGTCACCGCGTGCGTTCTCCCCCACGATCATGCCTTCGTAGACCTCGACGCCGGGGCCGACGAACATCGTCCCGCGCTCCTGCAGGTTCATGAGCGCGTACTGGGTCGTGGGCCCGCGCCGGTCGGCGACCAGGCTCCCGGTCGGACGCGTCCGGAGGTCGCCGTGCCACGGTTCGTAGCGGTCGAACACGTGGTGGAGCAATCCCGTCCCGCGCGTCTCGGTGAGGAACTCGGTACGGAACCCGATCAGCCCTCGCGCCGGGACCCGGTACTCCATACGCACCCATCCGGTGCCGTGGTTGACCATGTTCTCGAGCCGGCCCTTGCGCAGCGCGAGCAGTTGTGTGACGACCCCGAGGAAGTCCTCGGGGATGTCGATCGTCAGGTACTCGACCGGCTCGCACAACTTGCCGTCGATCTCCTTGGTGACGACCTGAGGCTTCCCGACCGTCAGCTCGAAGCCTTCGCGGCGCATCATCTCCACCAGCACCGCGAGCTGCAGCTCACCGCGGCCCTGTACCTCCCACGCATCCGGTGTCCCCGCGTCGAGCACGCGGATCGACACGTTTCCGACCAGCTCCTGGTCGAGCCGGTTCCGCACCTGCCGCGCGGTGAGCTTGTCGCCGTCTTGCCCCGATAACGGCGATGTGTTGATGCCGATCGTCATCGACAGGCTGGGATCGTCGAAGTGTGTGACCGGCAACGGGCGCGGGTCGGACGGGTCCGAGAGCGTCTCACCGATCGTGACGTCGGCGAGCCCTGCGATCGCGAAGATCTCTCCGGGACCTACTGCCTCCGCGTCGACGCGATCGAGCGCCTCGGTGACGTATAGCTCGGTGATGCGGACGTTCTCCACGGTGTCGTCGGCGCGGCACCACGCGATCTGCTCCCCGCTCTTGAGCGTGCCGTGGAACATGCGGCAGAGCGCGAGCCGGCCCACGTACGGGGATGCGTCGAGGTTGGTGACGAGCGCCTGCATCGGATGGTTCTCGTCGTAGCCGGGGGCGGGGATGTGTTCGAGGAGCAGCTCGAAGAGTGGTTTGAGGTCGCTGCCCTCTTGGTCGTCGGCGAGCGATGCCCACCCCGCCCTCGCGTTGGTGTACGCGATCGGGAAGTCGATCTGATCCTCGTCGGCGTCGAGGTCTAAGAACAGCTCGTAGACCTCGTTGACGACATCGGCAATGCGCGCGTCCGGGCGATCGACCTTGTTCACGACGAGGATCACCGGGAGC
>JBOGWY010000022.1:0-12376 GCA_050694015.1 Actinomycetota bacterium
CACGCGGGGGAACGCCTTGGCGACGACGTCGATCTCTTCCGCCGGCATGCCGAGGGCCTTGCCGGCCTCCCGGATCGCCATTCGGGCCCGGAACGTGTCGACCATGCAACAGATCGCGGTCTGCTCGGAGCCGTAGGCGTCGAGGATGTATCGCAGCACGTCCTCGCGGCGGTGCGACTCGACGTCGACGTCGATGTCGGGGATCTCCTCGCGGCGCAGGTTCATGAACCGCTCGAAGAGAAGGTCGTAGCGGACGGGGTCAACGTCGGAGATGCCGAGCACGTAGCAAACCAGCGAACCGGCCGCACTCCCCCGGCACGCGCAGCGCACACCCAGGACGTGGCGCGTGTGATCGACGATGTCGGAGACCAGCAGGAAGAACGCGGCGAAACCGAGTTTGTTGATGAGGCGGAGCTCGTGCTGGAGCCGGTCGTCGACCTCGCGCGTGACCTTGCCGTAGCGGCGGTGCACTCCTTCGAAGCACCGGCGTGCCAGCAGCCCCGTCGGCGTCTCGCCCTTCGGGATGGGTACGTCGGGAAAGTGATAGACGCCGAGATCGAGATCGAAACTGCACTCGTCGGCGATGTGCCGGGTCTCGTCGATCGCGTCGGGCGCATCTTCGAACAACGACAGCATCTCGTTGGAAGCCTTGAAGTAGTACTCGGAGTTGCTGCGCTGCGCTTGCGTCTTCGAGAGCGGAACGATGTCGCGGATCGCGTTGAGGAGCTCATGGGTGCCGGCATCTCTCGGCGTCGCGTAATGAACGTCGTTGGTCGCAACGGCGGGGATGTCGGTGTCCTTGGCGATGCGGAGGAGACGATCTCTCAGTGTGCGACTTCCGTAGCTGCGGTGATCGAAGACCTCGAGGCGATAACCGTCACCGATCGCGTTGCGCCAGCGCTCGGCGGTCGCGATCGCCTCGGGGAGCGCTCCCGCTGCGGCGAGCCGCGCCACCGGCCCTTTCTCGCATCCGGACAGGATGAAGAGTCCCTCGGCGCGCTCGGCTATGGCTTCGAGCGTGGTGCCGGGCTTGCCGCGCTCGTTGCCTAGATGGGAAGCCGAGATGAGCCGGCACAGGTTGCCGTAGCCGATTCCATCTCGCGCGAGCGCGGTGACGTGGCTGCCGTCGGTGAGTGTGAGCTCGGCCCCGTAGATCGGCTTGACTCCCGCGTCGCGGCATCCTCGTGCGAACCGGACCGCGCCGGTGAGCGCGTCGTGGTCGGTCATCGCGACCGCGTCGTAGCCGAGGGCAGCCGCGACGTGCGGGAGGGCCTCGGCGGGGATGGCTCCGTCGCGCAGCGACCACGTCGTGTGGCAGTGGAGATGGACGAACGCGCTCACGCGCGCCGCCTTCTAGTCGTCCTTATGGGCGTGTGGCACCCATCAGTACGACTAGATGGGGTTAGGGGGCGGGAGCCGCGACCTCCGTGCCACTCACTTTGGCGAGGAGCGTGCCGTCCTCGTCCGTCACCTCGGCTTCGACGAAGAGCAGCGTCTTGCCCGGCTTGAGTACGCGACCGGTGCACGTGACCGTCGTCCCGGCGCGGACCGGGCGCAGGAACGAGACCTTCATCTCGGCGAGCGCGGGATACATCTCCTTGGGGAGGTGCGCCGCGCAGGTCGCACCGAGCGTCGCATCGATGAAGGCAGCCAGCACTCCGCCCTGGAGGTTGCCGGCGGAGTTCACGAACCGCTCCGGCACCTTCCAGCGAAAGCTGATGCCGTCGGCCGGAGTGTCGGTGGGGACGACCTCGAAGCCGAAGGCCTCGTTGGCCGGGATCGTGAAGTCCCCCGCGAGGTACGCGTCCCACCGTGTTCTCGTCACGGCGCGCACGATATCCGTGAACCGCGCGTGCCAGAGCGGCCTCGCGACGGCTAGAGCAAACGTTCCGCCCGCCCGCCCAAAACCGTCTGACGTGCGTGCCCCTCGACTCCGCAAAGTTCGGCGGGGTCAGTCCCATAGGCGGGCCATGCGCCAGGTGTCGTTGAGCCGGTCCCGGTAGATGTCGTAGACCGCCGAGCAACTGATCAGGAACCCGTCGGCGTCGAGCTCGCCGGACGCGGTCGCTCCCGCGGGCCGGGCGAGGACCCGGTGGTACTCCCGCTCGCGAGCCTGGGCTCCGTTCCACCACTCGCCCGCCTCCCGCCACGACGAGAGCCGTTCGTCGATCTCGTAGCGACGGCCGCGCCACGAGAAGGTGTACGGCGCGCCCGGATCGATCGGGTCGGGCGTCACCTCGATGGCCTCGTCGTAGCGCTTCGTCAACCCTCTCTTGCCTCAGACGAACGGGGACCCGATCGGCCTGGCCCGGGAGACCAGACCCATCGGGTCCCGGATTCAATACGTTCGGGATCGGGAGCTGGGGCCGGGGAACCCCATAACCGGCACGGGGAGAGCCGGTGTCCCGATAGCGAACGTACGTTCGATAGTAGGCCTCCGGGGCCGGCGAGTCAAGTCATCGGCTCGGGAGCCTCACGACCGTCCGACGCTCCTATCCGCCCGCCTGAGCAAGTGATAGTTGTTAGTCGTGACCTCGATGATCGGCGACACGGAGCGCAAGCGAACCGTCGCCGAGGTCTTCGATCGGGCCGCCCCGACCTACGACAGCGTGGCCGGTTCCTATTTCTCGTACTTCGGCCCCCGCATCGCCGCCGCTGCCGCCATCCCACCGGGCAGCACCGTGCTCGATGTCGCCTGTGGCAAAGGTGCCGTCCTCCTCCCGGCGGCGGAGAACGGCGCCGCTATCGCGCTGGGCACGGACATATCCCTCGAGATGGTGCGGTCGGCCCGATCCCGGGCCGAGGAACGCGGGGTCGACAACGTCTGCACCGTCGTCATGGATGGCGATCGCCTCGCACTCCCGTCGGGTTCGGTCGACGTTCTGACGTGTGCGTTCTCGCTCCACTTCTTCGCCGACATCCCCGCGCTGCTGTCGGAGTTCACGCGGGTGCTCCGCTCGGGCGGGACGATAGCGCTCAGCGAGTGGGGGGCCGAGGACGAACGCTGGCAGTGGGAATCCGATCTCATCGGTGCCCTGCCGGGCCGCGGTGTAACGACCGCCTCGTTCCAAGGAGCCGGTGACCTCGAGTCGTTGTCGGTGCAGACGGGCGTGATCGACGTGCGAACCGCCGTCGAAGAACTCGATGTTTATCTATCGAGCGAAGAGGAGTGGTGGACGTGGAAGTGGTCTTACAGTTTCCGCTACGTCCTCGAGCAGTTGGATGCACCGACGTTGGAACGTTTCAAGAAGGAGGCTTTCGCACGGGCGCGTGAGATGGACGATGGCGACGGTCTACCTCTTACGTTGCAAGCATTTATAGCTACGGGACGCAAACCATGATCGGTGTCATCGCCGACTACGACCCGGCGAACCGGACGCATGCAGCCACCGACGAGGCCCTGGCGTCGCTCCCCAACGGCATCCCGTTCGAGTGGATCGCGACCGACGACGCCACGCTGCCGGAGCGGCTCCCGGAACTGAGCGGGATCTTCATCGGGCCCGCGAGCCCGTACCGTGACATGGACGCGGCTATCGAGGCGGTTCGCTTCGCGCGCGAGCGAGGGGTGCCGCTCGTCGGCACCTGAGGCGGGTTCCAGCACATCGTTCTCGAACATGTGCGTAACGTTCTCGGGTACCGAGACGCAGATCACGAAGAGAGCGCCCCCAACGCACCTCGCCTGGCCATCACTGCTCTGAGCTGCTCACTCGTCGGGCAGGAGCACGAGGTGCGGTTGCTCGAAGGCTCCCGCGCCCACGACGCTTACGGCACCAACAAGACGGTCGAGGATTACTTTTGCAGCTACGGAGTCAGTCCGGAGCTCGTGCCCGAGCTCGAGGCGACCGGACTGCAGGTCGCCGCGACCGATGCGGAAGGGGATATCCGTCTGATGGAGCGCCGCGACCACCCGTTCTTCGTCGGCACCCTGTTCATGCCGCAAACGCGCTCGACGAAAGAACGTCCGCACCCGATCTTGAGGGGATTTGCGAACGCGGTGGCTCAGAACGCGCGACGTTCTCTAGAGAATTCGCGCTGAGAGCGAAATGGCTACAGAAGGTCGAGTTCTAGCGGGCTTTCCATTCGCTGCGGAGGATGCCCATCATCAGGCTGTCCTCGTAGCGCCCGTTGACCCACGCTTGCTGGCGTAGTCGGCCCTCTTCCACGAAACCCGCCTTCTGGTACGCGCCTACGGCTCTCTCGTCGTCGGCCAGGACCTCCAGATAGACCTTGTTCATGTTCAGGTGGGTGAACGCGTAGTCCACGAGGGTCCGGACCGTGTCCTGTCCGTAGCCTTGCCCCAGTAGTCACGGCCGAGTCCGATCCCGAGCTCACACAACCGCCGGAAGTGATCGATCTGGTGCAGCCCGGCGGCGCCGATCACGACACCGTCCACCTCGATCGCGAAGAACGCCGAGGTGGGATTCTTCTCCTCTAGTTGCTCTTCGAACTCTGCTTCCGCTTGGGCGAGCGACTGCGGCTGCGGCGGGTCGTTGTCGAGGAGGTACTTCGTTTCGAGGTCCTCCATCAGCTCGTAGAGACGCCGGACGTCCTCACGCTGTATCGCACGCAGGACGACCCGGTCTCCTTCGAGCATGCTCCTAGCCTCGCACCAGTTGTCTCGGCGTGCTCCTAGCCTCGCGCGCGGGCCTTCCTCGAGGAGATTGCACTCGTAGGGGGAGGCGCCGTGGTCAAATGCCCGCGAAAGGAGGCACGCATGAGTTACGAGATCTTCCTGGCGTTGCACATCCTCGGGGCCATCGTGTGGATCGGCGGTGGCGTCACGATGGCCGTCCTGACGGAGCGCGCGCGGCGCGCGAACGACACAGCGCGGGTCGTGTCCTTGGTCGATGACTCGGAATGGATGGGGATGCGCTTCTTCTTCCCGGCCTCGCTGGTGCTTCTCGTCGCGGGGATCCTGCTCGTCATCATCGGGCAATGGCCGTGGTCGACACCGTGGGTCGTGATCGGGATCGCCGGTTTCGTCGCCAGCGCGGTGCTGGGCTCGGCGTTCGTCAGCAAGACGGCGAAGCAGGTGCACGAGTTGATCGGACAACGTGGCACCGACGATCCGGACGTGAGGTCGGGGCTCGACCGCCTGGTTCTGTTGAGCCGCGTCGATCTCGTGATCTTGCTACTCGTCGTGCTCGATATGACCCTCAAGCCGGGGACCTGAGTCAGCCCTCTAAGAGAACGTCGGTGTATTTCGCGGCCGAACCCGTGTTGTAGAGCACGACCGGGCCTTCGAGCCGTCCCTGCCGCGCGAGCCGCTCCGCCGCGGCGAGCGTCGTCGCACCTTCGGGGCATGCGAAGACGCCCTCGGTCGCGGCGAAATCGCGCATCGAGGCCTTGATGTCTTCTTCGTCCACCGCGAGCATCGCTCCGCCGGAGTTGCGGATCTGCTTCAGAACGAGCGTACCTTCGCCGGGGAATGGCACCCGCAGACCCGCGGCGATCGTCATCGGGTCCCGTCCCCACGGCTCGACTTCCTTATCGCCGCGCTCGAACGCGCGCACGATCGGCGCACAGTTGCTCGGTTGCACACCGACGAGTGCCGGAGCGTCCCCGTTCGCCCAGCCGAGTTCGAGCACCTCCTGAGCCGCTTTCGCTGCGGCCCACGCCGCCACCCCACCGCCGACCGGGAGGACGATCGTCCGCGGCAACGTCATCGAGGTTCCTGAGCCGACCCCTTCGTTCGGACGAGCTCTGCCGGCTGTTCCACGCGAGGCTCGAACGAAGGGGGAGCCGAGGCGGTCGAAGATCTCGAGCCACGCGGCCTTCTTTCCCTCCATGCGGTACGGCTCGGAGAAGGTCATCCCGACGAACGCACCGGTCTCGCGCGCCAGCTCGAGGGTGATCCGGCCGGCATCGGCGATGGTCCCGTCGACGAGCACGAGCTCGGCCCCCGCGGTCCTCACCTCGGCCTGGTTCGTCGCGGGGGCCGTCTCCGCCATCACGACGGTGAGCTCTACCCCGGCGCGAGCCGCGTACAGCGACCACGTCCCTCCGGCGTTCCCTGCCGTCGGCATGACGATCTTCTTGACGCCGAGCTCGACCGCACGCGAGAGGGCAACGCACGCCCCCCGGGCCTTGAAGGTCGATCCCGGCAGCGTGCCTTCGTCCTTGATGTAGACCTCGGTCCCCCACCGCTCCGACAGTCGGGGGGCGAACAGCAGCGCGGTCTCGTGCTCGCCGAGCGAGACGGGCTCGCCACGTACGGGAAGGAGCTCCCGGTAACGCCACGTACCGCGTTCGCGCTGCCGCATGGCATCGAGCGAGATGTCTCCGAGGTCGTAACGACACAACAACGTGCCGCCGCACTCGCACCGCTGCTGGACCACGTCGGCGTCGTGCGCGCGGCCGCAGCGCGAACATTCGAGATGTGAGAGCCGTGAAGCCATGGGGTCACGCTAACGCCGCCTGCGACCATGTTGCCCCACGTCTGGCCTAAGCTGCGCCCGTGAACGAGCATCCGAACGCGACCACGATCAAGAAGGGCTACGAGGCCTTCCTGAACGGCGACATCGACTTGATCCGCCAGCTGATGGCCGACGACATCGTTTGGCATGGGCTCGGCGACAACATCCTGCGCGGCGTGTTCCGGGGTAAGTCCGAGGTGGTCAGCTTCTTCGGCAAGCTCATCATGGAGACCCAGGGCACGCTCAATCTCGAGGTTCACGACGTGATCGCCAACGACGAGCGCGCCGTGATCCTCACGACGGTGACCGCGGAGCGGAACGGCAAGAGGGTCTCGGCGCGAACCGCGA
The DNA here is from genome assembly GCA_050694015.1 of Actinomycetota bacterium. Taxonomy (GTDB): domain Bacteria; phylum Actinomycetota; class CADDZG01; order CADDZG01; family WHSQ01; genus JBOGWY01. The sequence continues at coordinate 6,765 of JBOGWY010000022.1, forward strand.
ACGTCTACGAGCTGAACAGCGCCGGCAAGGTCATCGCCGCCTACGGTCCTTACTCCGACGAGAGCGACAAGCTGGACGACTTCTGGCAATGACGGAAGAACACCCGAACACAGCGAAGGTCAGAGCGGGATACGACGCGTTCGCGCGCGCCGACCTGGAAGCTCTAAGAGAGTTCCTGGCCGAGGACATCGTGTGGCACTTCCCCGGCTCGAGCCCGATGGCCGGCGACTATCGGGGTCACGAAGAGGTGTTCGGGTTCTTCATGAACGTGTTCGAGCAGACCGGGGGCACCTTCACCGTCGAGGTGCGTGACGTGATGGCCAACGACGCGCACGGCGTCGCGGTCGTGCACGTCAGCGGCGAGCGGGACGGAAAGACGATCGCCTCCAACCAGGTCCACGTCGCGCACGTGAGCGCGGACGGTCGCGTCACCGAGTTCTGGAACATGCCCGAGGACGTCCGGGCCCTAGACGAGTTCTGGAGTTAGACGAAGCCGAGGGCCGACTTGGCGAGCGGCGACATCTTCTCGGGGGTCCACGGCGGATACATCACCATCTCCGTGGTGACCTCCCCGATGCCCTCGATCTCGTTCGTGGCGGCGCGGATCTCCTCGTCGATCATCGGGCCGATCGGGCACCCCATCGTGGTCAGCGTGAAGTCGACCTTGACGTTGTTGTCGTCGTCGACATCGATCTCGTAAACGAGGCCGAGATGCCAGATGTCGATGCCCAGCTCGGGGTCGTTGACGGTCTTGAGGGCCGCCTCGACCTCCTCGCGGATCTCTTCCTTAGTAGCCATATACCTCGGGTAAGGCGTGAGGCCGGCGAGATATTCCGGCCCCCGCCGCCGCCGAGTGGCAACTGAGTCGTGTCTCACGCGACTGATCTGCCGCTCGGCAGTCCCGTCGCGGTCAGATGTCGAGCTTCAGCAGGCGGGCGGCGTTGTTCTTCAGGACGTCGTCTTGCTTGTCGCCCAGGCCCATCAGGTCGAACTCGTCCAGGATCCGGCCCGGGTCCAGCATCGGGTAGTCGCTTCCCCACACGAAGCGGTCGCTGAGACGGCCGCGGCAATCGCGCTTGACTTCGTCCGGGATGTACTTGGGACGCCACCCGGAGAGGTCGACCCACACGTTGGTCTTGTGCATCGCGCTGGCGAGGACCTCGAGGTGCCACGGGTACCCGAAGTGCGCCATCACGACGGTGAGACCGGGATGCCGGGCCGCGACCATGTCCATCAGCATCGGACGCCCGTAGTCGTAGGCGATGCCCGATCCGCCGGGGACGCCGGCGCCGAGCCCGGTCTGGCCCACGTGCACGACGATCGGCAACGAGTGCTCCTCGCACTTCTCCCACAGCGGTGTGAACTTCGGGTCGTCGGGATAGAAGGCTTGCACCTGCGGGTGGATCTTGAGCCCGCGCATCCCCAGCTCGGTGACGGCGCGTTCGAGTTCTTCGACGTGGTCGGGCTTGTGTGGGTCGACGCTGGCGAACCCGACGAACTGCTCGGGGTAGGCGGTGCAGATCTCGGCAACGCGATCGTTGGTCAGCGCCGGGAGTCCGGTCGCCGTCTCGGCGTCCCATGCGAGCAGCACCCCGAGGAGATCCCACTGCTTGTACTCGTCGGCCATCTGCTCGACGGTGCGGACGCGCACCTCGCTACGGAAGTACTTCGCGGTGACCTCGAGCATCGGGCCGAGCGAGCCTTCCAGCCACTCGGCGATCGACGCATGGACGTGGAAATCGATAGCGCGTGGCAATTGTGACCTCCTACAAGAAGAAGAACGAGACCGCCATGATGATGTAGGCGGCCAGGAGCAGGACGCCCTCGAACCAGTTCGACTTCCCGTTGAGGGCGATGAAAGCCAGGATCAGCGACGAGAAACCGACCGCCGCGATCTCGAAGCTCGTGAAGACCAGATCCATGTGGTTGCCGACGGCCAGCGACAGGAACACTAGGACGGGGGCCACGAACAGCGCGATCTGCACCGACGAACCGATCGCGATCTCGACCGACACGCTCATCTTGTCCTTCATCGCGAGCAGGATCGCGGAGAAGTGCTCCGCCGCGTTGGAGATGAGCGGCACGATGATCAGACCCACGAACAGCGGAGAAAGGTTCAGCTCCTCGGTCGTGTGCTCCAGAGCGCCCACGAGGATCTCACTCATCCAGGCAACGAACGCCGTCGCAACCGCGAGAGTCGAGACCGCGCGTCGCAGCGACCACGTGGCGGTCTCGCCGTGGGCGCCCTCGTGCGCGAACAACGAGCGATGCGTCTTGAGCGAGAACAGCAAGCTCGCGACGTAGGTGAGGATCAACACGACCGAGACACCGATGGACACCGCCTCGTCGCGGAACTCCGTCGATCCCGAGGTGCTGTGGAAGAGCGCGGGCATCAGCAGCGCGATGACGGCGATGACGAGCGTCGACGAGTGGAGCTCGGCAGATGCCGTGGAGAAGGTTTGCTCGACGCGCTTCCAGCCACCGGCCAGGAACGACAACCCGAGGATCAGTAGGACGTTCCCGATGATGGCTCCAGTCAGCGACGCTTTGACGATCTCGATCTCCCCTTCGACGATCAGGAAATAGGCGATGATCAGCTCGGCGAGGTTGCCGAACGTCGCGTTCATGAAACCGCCCAACTGGGGACCCGAACGAACCGCGAGCTCCTCGGTAGCGTGACCCATCAACAGGGCGAGCGGGATGACCGCGAGCGCAGCCACGACGAAGATCGCTACCTCCGGACCGTGCGTGAACTCCATAACGATGGCAACGGGCACGAGGGCCAGCAGCCATTCGATCCTCGGTTTGAGCGACATGGGGCGGGAGACTAACCGGGCGCGTCCAGGAGCATCTTCTTGAGCCGTGCGGCCGCCGCGGGTGGGTCGGCCGCCTCCGTGATCGCCCTGACGACGACGATCCGCCGCGCCCCCGCGTCGATCACCTCGGGCAGATCGCCCTCGTCGATGCCACCGATCGCGAACCACGGCCGCTCGACGCGGGGAGCCGCGTAACGGATCAGCTCGAGGCCCGCGGCCGGACGACCGGGCTTGGTCGGCGTCTCGTAGACGGGTCCGACCGCGATGTAATCGGCTTCGGTCGCGGCGCCGGAGTCCACCTCCTCGCGGCGATGGGTAGACAGACCCACGATGGCGTCGGCCCCCACGATGCTCCGCGCGACCCCGACCGGGATATCGTTCTGTCCGACATGCACGCCGTCGGCGCCGACTGCCTGCGCGACATCGGGACGGTCGTTCACGATGAACGGAACGCCGGCCGCGCGGCACGCGTGAGCGATCGGCTCCGCGACACGCAGCACGTCTCCCGCGTCCATCTCTTTCTCGCGTAGTTGGATCAGATCCACACCGGCGCCGGTGAGCTCGGCAACGAGATCCGCCAGGTTGCGGCCCCCGAACTCGGCGGGCGCGACCAGGTACAACCGCGCGTCGGTGAGATCCCTCATAGCGCGATCGCCGTCGGACCTCCGTCGCCGCCATCGTCGAAGAGATCGTTCACATCGGCGTCGGGGTCCTCCCCCGCCTCCTTCTCGTACTCGCGCATCCGTTCGCCGATCGCGGCGAGGATCTTCGGGGTCCGGAACAGCGCGACCCCCACGACGACCCATGGCAGGACGTCGGCGACGACCTCGTACCAGCGTTTGTCGAGGAGGCTCGCGGTGGCGACCCACGCGACGATCGCGATAAGAGATACGAGGGCGAGGATCCGGGGGGCGCGGTGCTTGGCGGACTGCTCGAAACGCTCACGCATCAGACGCACCGCGATCCGGCCGCGGACTCGGCGCAAGCGCCGCCAGGTCTGGCGGGCCGGATAGAAGCGTCCCATCGCTTCCCAGAAGCCGAGCGCCAGCGCTCCGATGAAAGCGGCGGCGATCCCCGAGGTGGTCCCGAACATGCCCCCGAGGTTAGGGCACCGGACACGACGAGGGGGCGGAAGACCGCCCCCTGTGCTTGTCTATCGTGTCCTGTTTACCCCGCGGTGTAGACGAAGTTGGCCCCGCCGCCGGTGCCCTGCGCGCCGCCGTAGAGACACAGGATCACGTTCTCGGCACCCTTGGGCACGGTCCCCTTCTCGCCGCCGGCCTCGCGCGTGTTGTACGAGACGGCCGCCGGAGCGGCCGGGTCGCCGCCCTGCTCGACGAAGTCGCCCGGCGTGGTCAGGGGCCCGAGGTAGAAGTAGATGTCCATGTCGACGTAACCCTGCCCACCGGAGACCTTCAGGTTGAACTTCTTGTTCCAGGTCTTCTTGTCGATCTCGAAGTTCCAGCCGATCAGGCCGCGGGCGGCGTCGCCGGTGAATGCGTGCGCGCGGCGCCAGACGCCCGCGTAGCAACCGGAGTCGTCGGTGAACGGGAGCGGGAGGAGAACCATGCCTTCCTCGGTCTGGACCGGCTTTTTCGCCGCGCCCGCGGTGGATGGAACGAACGCGAATGCCAGAGCGCTTGCAAGGATGAGCGCGATCGTCTTCTTCATGCTCTTCTCCTAACCAGCGGTGTAGGTGAAGTCGGCGCCCCCACCCTGGTACAGCGCTCCGCTGTAGATACAGATGATGGCTTTGTTGAACTTCTTGGGTACCTTGCCCTTCTCGCCGCCGGCCTCGCGCGTCTGAAAGCCGACAGAGGTCGGTGCGCCGGCGCCGCCGGGATCTTCGACGACTTGTTGGGGCGTACCGAACTCTTGATAGAAGAGGATGTCCAGGTCGATCGTGCCGACGCCGCCGGACGGCTCGAGCACGAACTTCTTGTTCCATGTCTTGTGATCGACGTCGAAGTGCCAACCGACGACGCCGTTGTTGTTCTCCATCGTCATGATCGCTCCGCGGCGGTGAAGCCCGGCGAAGCATCCGCTGTCGTCGGTGAACGGAGCGGGTAGAAGGATGGTGCCTTCCTCCGTCTGCTTGGGTGCGACTGCGCCCGCGGAGCCGGGCGCGAGCCCGAACAGGAGGGCGCTTGCGAGGATGATTCCGAGCGTCTTTCTCATGTTCTGCTCCTAACCGGCCGTGTAGGTGAACGTCGCGTCGAAGCCCTGATGAGTCGGGCCGGCATACATGCACACGATCGCCTTGATCGTCTTGGGCGGGACCTTGCCGGCCTCTCCACCTGGTTCGCGCGTCTGGTAATCCACGGATACCGGGAAGCCTGCGTTCTGGGGGTCGTCCGGCCACTCGGTAACAGGTGGCACGTGGCTGTAGAGGAAGAGGTCGAGGTCTACGTCACCCTGGCCACCGGTCACCTCGAGCTTGAATTTCTTGTTCCACGTTGCCTTGTCCACGTCGAACTCGAACCCGACCACTCCGTTCCCTGCGGCATTGCCCGTCGGCGTGGACAGGCGACGATGCAGTCCGCCCCAGCAACCGTCAAATGTCGCCTGCGCGAAGGGGGCCGGGAACAGGATGCTGCCCTCGACCTTCTGCTTGGGCTTGCCGGCCTGTGCGGCCGGGAGCATCGCCCCGAATACGAGTGCTGCGATAGCAAGAGTTACGACCTTCTTCACGGCGTCCACCTCCGGTTTGGTTATCCCTCAGAGAGGTTTTCGCCGCCGCCCAGGGCGTTCCTGCGGTCGGGGGAATGGGGCGAACCGGACACGGCTCCCGCCAAC
>JBOGWY010000023.1:0-5047 GCA_050694015.1 Actinomycetota bacterium
CTGAACACGACCCCGAGGACGAGCGCCCCGAGAAGAACCCCCAACGCGTCGAAGAACGGACGGAAGAGGACGGTCGGATGTCTACGGACCGTGAGGACGATGCGCTCGCCGTCGGCGAGGTAGCGGGAATACCCCATAAGAGATCAGACCAGCGACTTGAGGAACTCCGAGAACGCGCTGGACGCGGTCGAGAACCACTCGCCGGCGTTCTCGCCCAAGGCCTTGACGACCTTGGCGGCTTCGTCCGGCGACTGGATCAGGAACATCACCAACAGCGCGACCAGGAAGTACCACGCGATCTTCTTGAGCCCCATAGCCTTCAAGCATAGGAGTGTGCCCCTCAGAGAAGCCGGATTACTGGGCGCCTAGTTCTCGCTCCACCACTCGAGCCAGAGGCGACGCGACGTGCGTAGATGCTCACGTTCACGCGAGAACACCTCGAGCGTCACGGTGCCGTCGTAGCCGGCCTCCTTGAGCTGACGCGCGGCCCACTTCCAGTCGATCGCGCCGGCTCCGAGGGGCAGATGGAGGTCCTCTGCTCCCCCACGGTTATCCGACAGGTGCACGTGACTGAGGCGATCGCCGAACGCGGCGAGCAGCTCGGGGGTCCGGTTCCTCTGTCCGAGCCCGAGCCTGAGGTTCGCGTGCCCGATGTCGAGATGGAAGCCCGCGTCGGGGACCGAGTCGAATATGGCCTTCAGGTCGTCGACCCCGGAGAAGCCGCGATCGAGGTTCTCGACCATGATCTTGATGCCGCGCGCGGCCCCGTCATCGACGAGGTTGGCGATCGCGTCCGCGTTCATCTTGCGGACCTGGTCCTTCGAGTGGAGCGGGACCTTCTGATCCGGGTGCACGTTGACGAGCTCGACCCCTGCGTCGGCGAAACAATCCAGTCCGCGCTTGTAGAGGTCGCGTGCTTTCTCGCGCAGCTCCTTGAACGGCGATGCGATCGGCAGGTGCCACGCGGTGTGCCCGACGGCGCTCAGACCGAGATCGCCGATTAGGCGCCCGACCTCCTTGCCGTCGGGAAGCCACGTGGCAGGAGGCTCCAGCGTCAGGTCCACGAAGTCGAACTTGTCCTCTGCGATGCGGTGTATCTCCTTGGCCACAGAGCGCCCGGGGAAGTTCATCGCGCCGATCAGCATGGGCCGATACTCTCATCTCATGAACACCCCGCAGCGAGCAGCATTCTTCGACCTCGACAAGACACTCATCCCCGGATCGAGCCTGTTCCTGCTGGCTCGAGGCCTCTACGAGCGCGATCTGTTCCGTGTGCGTGACCTGTTGCGCTTCGGTTGGGGGCAGTTGTCGTTCCGTTTGCTCGGGGAGCGCACCAGCGCGATGGAGAAGTCGCGCGAGTCGACGCTCGACTTCGTGACCGGACGGAGCCAGGCCGAGCTCATGGAATGGGGACGAGAGATCGCGCACGAACGGATCCTGCCGCGCGTCTACGAAGACATCGTGCGCGTCATCGACAGTCACCGCGAGCGCGGCGACAAGACATTCCTGGTGACCGCGGCCCCCGTAGAGCTCGCGGCGATGCTCGCTCGTGAGCTCGAGATGACCGGTGCACTGGGGACGGTTTCGGACGTGGACGGGGGCGGCTACTACACGGGCCGCGTGCTCGAGATAATGCACGGTCCGTCGAAAGCCAAGGGGGCGGCCGAGATCGCGGCCGAGCACGGCATCGACCTCGCCGAGTGCGCCGCGTACTCCGACTCGATCAACGACCTGCCGCTGCTCGAGTCGGTCGGGTTCCCACACGCCGTCAACCCCGAATCGGAGCTGCGCCGCATCGCGTTAACGCGCGGGTGGCCGATACACGAGCTGCGCACGCGGCGCAAGGCGCTGCTGGTCGGTGTCCCCGCCGGTCTCGGTGGAGCCGCGGTGTTCGGCGGCGGCGTCGCGCTCGGCGTCGCGCTCGAACGCCGGCGTGTGCGGGCCGCGTGGGGGCCGGTACGCCGCACCTACCACCGGCTACGCGACTGACCGACTTCCGATGCCCGTAGTCCGCGTCCGCGCGATCGAGGGTCGCGACGACGACTCCGCCTCCGCCGCGTTGATTGCGATCGCCGAAGAGATAGCAGATGCGGCCTCCTGTCCCGTCCAGACCGTGTGGTGTTCGTTCGAGGGTCTGTCGACGCTGACTATCGGAACGAACAGGGCGGCGGCCGGACACGAGATCGTCTTCGTCGACGTCGAGATGCGTTCTCGAGGGGTAGAGGTCGCCGGTGAGGTGCTCCGTCGTACCGCCATTAGAGCGGCCGAGGGCTTCGGGGTTCCGGTCGAGGATGTGTGGGTCCGGCTCTACGAGGTCCCGCCCGGTTCCGTCATCACCGGCGGGGAGATCGTCTGATTCAGACCTTCTTCGGCTTGTAGGTCCAGCCCGCGCCGGTGACTGCTTCGATCACAGGATCGCGCAACTGCGACCAGCCGAACGTGTAGCCCTCCTTGTCGGCTCCACCGGAAGTGTGGTGGGGGCCGAGCCATGCGATCACGTGGAGCTTCTCGACACCGATGTGTTGCCCGCGCTCCCAACTCTTCGACGCTGAGAACCGGTCCGCACCGAGCTCGGCGTTGGTCGTGGTCTTGAAGCACACGCCCGCGGCCTCGTTCTTCGACGCGTCCAGCTCGACACGGATCGCGCGGTAGAGGTATTCGTATTCACCGCCACCGGCGCCGGCCGACGCGACTTGCGCGCCCCACGACGCGACGACCTCGGTCCCTTCCTCCGCCGTCTCGATCCCCGTGCCGGAGATCGCCAGGAGTCGCGACCGCACCTCGTGTTCGGAGACCGGCGCCACGCCTTCTTGGGGTTTGGCCGCGGTCAGGATGCCGCGGCTCTTCTCCTTGAGCTTGTCGAACAGACCCATGGGTAAATGGATATCAGAGGAGCGGCTTGACCTCTTCGATCAGTCGTTGCCCGTTCTCGACGATCACGTCGCCGGCGCCGAAGATCATGAAGTCGACCATGCTCACGCCGAGCTCCTCGAGCCGCTTCAGCGACTCCGCGATGACGTCGGGAGGGCCGGTGAGGGGAAGCTTCGGGTTCGGATGATCGCTGAACCACGCCGCGTGCTGGAACGTGAGGATGAACTCGGCCGGGTCGCGGCCCTCCTTCTCGAGATGCTCCCTCACGACCTCGATCCGGCCCGCGATGCCGTCGAGCCCGGCTCCCTGGCCCGGCGCGGTGACCGCAGCCCATCCGTCGCCGTACTTCGCGGCGCGTTGCAGAGCCCTGTCGCCGTGGCCTCCGACGATGATCGGGATCGGCTGCGTCGGCGCGGGCTCGAAACCCGCCTGGCCCCACGAATAGAACTCGCCTTCGAACGATGTTGGCTTACCCGCCCACACCGCGCGCAGCGCCTGTATGTACTCCTCGAAGCGCGCTCCCTTGCGCTCGTAAGGAACGTCGACGGCGTCGAACTCCTCGCGCATCCAACCGGCGCCGAGGCCGAGGATGATGCGTCCGGGAGCGAAGCGTTCGATAGTGGCCAGCGTCTTGCCGAGATTGACCGGATGGCGGTACGCCCCGATCATCACGTTCGTGCCCATCTTCACGCGCTGCGTCGCGCCCGCCAGCACTCCGTAGAGACCGACCGGGTCGTAGAACGGGTCCTTGTCGGTCAGCGCGTACTCGCCGCGTGGGTTGTACGGATACTTGGACTCGAGGTTCGACGGCGTGAAGAGATGGTCGAACATCCACACGCTGTCGAAGCCGAGGGCCTCGGCCCGCGTCGCGACCATGCGGATGTCGTCCGCGTTCGCGCCAGCCTGGGCGCTGGGGAGATGCAATCCGAATTCCACGTGCCGGAGCCTAGCCGCGCCGCGGCTCTCGGGAGCTCTACCCACCCCTGAGGTGGGCAGAGGCGCTCAGATCAGGGTCATGACTTAAATCTGGGATCCGACATGCGCGGCGTGACCATCCCTACGGCCGTCGGCGCCCCGGGTAAACCGCCGGGGGTGGATCTGTACTCGGGCACCCCGACGCACGTGAACAGCAGCGCGTCGAGCGGTTCACCCAGCAACGCGGGGATCTCGCTGTCTATGAACGTCATACCGGATGCGCTCGCGCCGAGCGCGTACGCGAGGAGATGCAACCGACCCTCGACGAGCCCGGCCGCCAGCTGCGCGTCGCGGTACGCCCGATCGTCCAGAGCTCGGATCTCGGTCGCGCCGATCGCAACGAAGGCGGCGTCGCTCGCGAGATCCTGCTCCAGGCAGATCCGGTAGAGCTCATCTCGCATGTCACCGGCGCGCGCGGGGGCCGAGAGATCGGGCCACCGGTAGAGACCGGGCCGGAGTCCCTCCACTTGATGCACCACCACGAAGTGCGGGACAGCGATCCCGCGCATGGCCACCGCCATGGATGTGCGCAACACGCTCTCTGGCAGGCCGCGCGTGCGGTCCATACGGCGCTGCGAGCCGCGCATGAGGATCACGGTCTCGACCGGATCGGTGTCCTGTACCAACACATCGACCGGCGCGCCCCGGCCCCATGCGGAACCCAGCGTGTCGCGCTCCCCCGCCCGCTGCGCGGCCGTGACGAGCGGGAATTCAACGGGCGCCGAGTCGACGGCTCCTGCTGTCGTCGAACCCGTACCGTCGAGAGCGGGCTTGTCCTCGCCGAGAGCGATGACCGCCACGGGCCACTCGTTGGCGCCGTCGGCACATACGAGTTCACCGACCGTTACGTCAGTGAACCGCGTGTAGAGATGCGCGGTCACGCCTGCGGAGTCCGCGGCCGCCAGCATCTGGGCGAGCATCGTCCCTGCATCCCAGTAGACGTGCCGATAGCCGCGCTCGCGATACCGCCACCCGGTCCGCCACGGGACCCCGGTGACGACGATGCTCGGCTCGTCCGCGCGTGGCGGTGCTCCGATGAGAACGAGGTGGTGATCGTGAGGGTGATACCAGTGCACCCCGGGGGGCAAGGCCGAGCCCTCGGGGACCGCCACGTACAACTCCAACGGGAAACGACCGCCCGCGGAACCCGCCGCCCGGTACAGAAACGTTCCGTACGGACGCTGTGTGGTGCGCACCACAC
>JBOGWY010000024.1:0-3174 GCA_050694015.1 Actinomycetota bacterium
GTGCGGCGCTGCGCACCGAGTCCCGCGGCGTCCACCACCGAAGCGATTTCCCCGATCCGGTCCCGGCCTGGGCCGGCATCCGCTTAAGGGTGGCGCACGGGTAAGAGGGTTCCCCTCAGCCTTATCCTGTAGGTCTCAACGACGAGACCTGGAGGTGGAGCTTGTCTGACGCACACGACTCTTTCCCGATCCTCGGGATCGACTACCTGGAGTTCTACGTCGGCAATGCCAAACAGGCGGCGCACTACTACCGGTCGCTCGGGTTCACCCCCATCGCTTACCGCGGACTCGAGACCGGGAGCCGCGACCGCGTCTCGTGGTGCGTGCAGCAGGGCGACGTCCGCTTCGTCTTCACCGGTGCATTGTCCCCGGACGATCCGATCACCGATCACGTCAAGGCTCACGGCGACGGCGTCCACGACGTGGCGCTCCGCGTCCCCGATGCCGAGGAGGCCTACCGCGTCGCGCTCGATCGCGGCGCCACGAGCATGAGCGAGCCCGAGGTGCTAGAGGACGAGCACGGCAAGCTCGTGCGGGCGGCGATCGCCACCTACGGCGAGACGATCCACTCACTTGTCAGCCGCCCCGACTACTCGGGCCCGTTCCTTCCGGGGTACTTCTCGCTCGAGGCCACCGACACGACCGGTTTCGGCGTGCAGTACATCGACCACGTCGTGGGCAACGTGGAGCTCGGCAAGATGAACGAGTGGGTCGCGTTCTACGAACGCATCATGGGTTTCACCGAGCTCCGTCACTTCTCCGACGAAGAGATCTCGACCGAATACTCGGCGTTGATGTCCAAGGTCGTGTGGGACGGCGAGGGCAAGATCAAGTTGCCCATCAACGAGCCCGCCGAGGGCAAGAAGAAGTCGCAGATCGAGGAGTATCTCGAGTACTACCGCTCGCCGGGCGTGCAACACATCGCGCTGGCGACCGATGACATCGTTTCGTCCGTCGAATCGATGGACGACGCCGGTGTTGAGTTCCTGCGCATCCCTGAGAATTACTACGAGGACGCCAAGGAACGCGTCCCCGAGATCACTGCGCAGATCGACTCGTTGCAGCGCAACGGCATCCTGGTCGACAAGGACGAGGACGGCTACCTGCTGCAGATCTTCTCCAAGCCCGTCCAGGACCGCCCCACAGTCTTCTTCGAATTGATCGAAAGTCACGGTGCCAAGGGCTTCGGCGCCGGCAACTTCAAGGCGCTGTTCGAGGCGATCGAACGTGAGCAAGCCGCTCGCGGGAACCTCTAGGAGGTAATACATGGACGTCGTTCACTCCAAGGGCAATGTCGCCAAGCAGGCGCACGTCGCGGTGCCGGAGGGCACCTACGAGGAGGAACACGGTCGCGAGACCTTCTTCGGGCGTGCGTCGCATCTCTACCGGACCCATCCACCCACGGCATGGACCAAGATCGACGGCCCCCTGCGTCCGCGCGCACTCAACCTCAACGATCTCAAATCCGAGGACCAGCGCGATCCCAACGGGTCGTGGGCACTGGTCGCGGGCAACGACGACGTTCGTCTGTACGTGTCGCGTCTCGCCGAACCGATGACATACTTCCTGCGCGACGCCGACGGCGACGTCTGCTACTTCATCCACCGCGGTGCGGGGACGATCGAGACCGACTACGGGCCCCTTGAGTTCGCGCCGGGCGACTACCTCATCATCCCGAAGGGGACCACGCACCGTCTCGTCCCGAGCGGGGACGACAACTTCTTCTTCGTGATCGAGGGCACCGGCGAGTACCGGCTGCCGGACCGTGGCCTGATGGGCAAGCACGCGCACTTCGATCCCGGTGTGATGCAGGTGCCCGACCCCGACCCGCACGACGAGGCCGGCGAGTTCGAGGTCCGAGTGAAGCGCGACGGGACCTTCACATCTTTGTGGTTCGCGTGGCATCCCTTGGACGTCGTCGGGTGGCAAGGCGACGTGAGTCCGGTGCGACTGAACGTGCTCGATCACCGTCCGGTCTACTCGCCGAGCTACCACATGCCACCGAGCGCGCACTGCACGTGGGAGAACGACGGGTTCGTGATCTGCAGCTTCGTACCGCGCCCGCTCGAGGAGGATCCGCAGGTCTTGAAGGTGCCCTTCTATCACGCCAACATCGACGCGGATGAGGTGCTCTTCTATCACGCAGGCAACTTCTTCAGCCGCGCCGACATCGACGTCGGCTACATGACGTTGCACCCGCAGGGCGTGCATCACGGTCCCCAACCGGCGGCGATCGAAGCGTCGAAGACCAAGGAGCGCACCGACGAGATCGCGGTGATGGTCGAAACGCACAACCCGCTCGTCGTGTCGCCCGAAGCCGAGGCCGTCGTGATCACCGAGTACGAGACGTCGTGGGCCCGCGGCATGGGCCTGTTAGACGAGTAGCCAGCTTGCGGCTTTATCGGTATGCCTCGAGACGAGGCGGCTTCCAGCCGCGCGTCGCGGGGGCCGTCGACGACGGTCCGGCCGTCGATCTACTCGACGCGTGGAGCGAGGTCACCGGAGCGACGGCGGATCCGGAACAAGCGTACTTCCTCGCATCGACGCATCTGCTGATCGAGGACGGGCCCGAGCTATGGGGCGAGGTTGCCGACGTCGTGCGCGCGGTGTCGTCGCTGCCGACGTTCGCGCTCGACCCGACCGAACGCGGCTTCAGATGGCTCTGCCCGCTCGACCGGCTCGCGTCGCTGCGCGACTTCCTCGCGTTCGAGGATCACGTCAAGGGTGGGGCGGCCCGGCGCGAGACCGACGTCCCCGAGTACTGGTACGAGGCTCCCGTCTACTACAAGGGCAACCATCGCACGATCATCGGGCCCGACGACGAGTGTCCGTGGCCGCCCTATACGAAGCGCCTCGACTTCGAGCTCGAGCTGGCGATGATCGTCGGTCGTCGCGGTCGTGACATCACACGCGAGGACGCGGATCGTCACATCTTCGGTTTCACGATCTTCAACGACTTCTCCGCGCGCGATGTGCAGGCGCTCGAGATGAGCGCGTGGCTCGGTCCCGCCAAAGGGAAGGACTTCGCGAACGCTCTCGGACCCTGCATCGTCACCGCGGACGAGGTCGGAGCCGAGCCCGATCTACAGATGATCTGCCGGGTCAACGGCGAGGAATGGGGCCGGGCGCGCTCGACCGAGGCCAAGTGGAGCTGGGCCGACATGATCGCTCACG
>JBOGWY010000025.1:0-5388 GCA_050694015.1 Actinomycetota bacterium
GAGGATGACAGCGACATCGACCTCATCGTCGTGGTGAGAGAGCTCGACGATCGGCACGCATTAACCATGCAGGCGAGGAGAGCACTCAGACCGCTGGGGCTGCCGTTTGATGTGCTCGTTTTCTCTCAAGCGGAACTCGAAGAGTGGGGCGAGGTCGTCGGGCACGTTCTGAACACCGCGCTCACCGAGGGCCGCGTCGCGTATGCCGCCTGATCTCGCCGAGCAGTTCCTGACCAAGGGCGGGGAGGACGAGAGGCTTCTCGAACTCGTCGTCGATGACCAGACGGTGTCCGAGTCGATATACGGCTTTCACGTTCAGCAAGCGATCGAGAAGTACGTCAAGGCCGTCCTCGCACGGTTCCAAGTGAAGGTTCCGAAGGTGCATGACATCGCCTACCTGTTGGGACGCGCCGAGGGAGCGGGGGCGCCGTCGGTCATAGATGTCGACCGCGCCGATGGATTCACGATCTTCGCGGTGGAGGACCGTTATCCGTTCCTCTCGATCGGGCTACCGGAGTCGCGGCAGGATGCCCTCGACTTCGTCGTCGAGGTCAGGACTTGGGCGGAGGGTGTGGTTCGAAGCTAGGTACGATCACGCTATGGGGACCAGGGGGCGCGTCCCGCGCTTGATGGTCGTTGTCCATTGGGCTTTCATGGTTGGTCTGCTGGGGCTGCCGCTCACCGGTGCTCTGCAAATGTGATCCACCGCCCGAATCGACGATTCTCAAGGAGACCTCCGAGACGCTAGTCCTCGCCACCACCCTGCGCGATGTCCGCACCGCCGGGGCCTGAGGTGCGCGGGACGACCACGCAGCGAACGAACGCCCCGCAGCCATCTCAAGCATGTGTCGGAATTGCCCCTGATTGAACTCATCGAGCCGCACTTATCTCAAGTCCGAATTCTCGCCAAGCCCTAGCCCGCAGGAATCACGGGGTGCATGTCATATGACTTCAACGTGAGACGTTATGTCGTTTTCATAGTCGCCATGGTAGTCACGTCGGCGCTGCCACCTGCGTCGTCTCAAGCCGCGCAACAGCAGACGACGTTGATCCTGACGGGCACTCGGTCTTCGGTCGCCTTCATCAACTTGGAAGACGAGGTGTCTTTGAGGGTGGTTGGCCCGAATCGGGGCCCGCGCAATCCCAGTCCCGACATATCCGTCGACGGTCATGGAGCGTTCGTAGGAGCCGCAATTATCGAGCGGCCTTACAAACGCCTCGCCCGAACCGGCCGCTTCCTGATCGCGGGTCGGTTCAGCGGTTGTCCGGATGACCCGTGTCCATACAGACCCGTGAATGCGGTGCTGGCCCCGGGCACCGGCTCCACCAGAAAGCTCAAGCCGGGCTCGTACGCCGTATATCTCATCACTGACGGATCGCCCGTCCGGATCGAGCTGCGGTTCGACGGAGGCCCAGGCGGAATATTGTCGCCTTCGCTGCGGGCGACCGATGACGTTGACGTGAAGTTTCCGGAAACCCGGATGTCCGTTTTCTCGGGACCGTCGGCGTGGTCCGCCGGGAGTACCTATAGAGGTGGTCAGATCGGGCTCGCGCTTTCAATGCTTCTCGTCCATGCCAAAGAGCCATTGCGTTCGGGGCGATTCGGCATCTGTGGCTACAACAGCGCTCCGCCAGAGCACGCTGCCTACGGTCCCCATTGTTCCGCCGCAACCGCCGCCGCCGGATCCGGGTGGCAGGGGGAAATATCATCGAGCGGCAATACGTTCGGGCGGATCTTTGGGTTCAGTTATCACGAGCAGTCCGCCGTGCCGAATCTCGACGGGACCCGCGGGCTGGGGTTCTGGATCGAGTCTCCGCAGTTGATCGAGCATGCAGCGGCGGCGGCGTTCTTTCTAGACCTGTCCGCGATTGCTGAGTAGTCAAAGACAGCCGAACCGTCACTAGGCCCTTTGAGCTACGCGTTAATTAACTCAGATGGGTCATTGGTATCGGCCAAACTACGTAGGAAAACTCATCGCACGAAACACCGGCGCCGGGAAACCAACCTTGCTTGATCCCAAAAAAGGGGGGAAGCAGTTGCGTCGCTTGAGTGTACTTGCTATCGCGTTCTTGCTTATCGTTATACCCATTCTTCCGGCAAACGCCGCGTTTCTCGAAATCTGCAGCGCGTTCGCCAGCCCGCCCGTGGTTTCGTCCGATCAGACAACCGTTCGAGGCGGTGGATTCGGAACCTGTAGCGCGAACGGAGATGTCACCGTAGTTGTCTGTCTTGACTACAACGGGTCTGCCATCGCCACGTCATGCAGGACCTACGAAGGCGTTGGAGACGCGGGCGGAATCAGCGGTCCTGCCCCGTGTGCTCCCGGCGTTTGGCAGACTTGGGTCACCATCGTTGGGGACGACGGTGATGTCCCAGATACCGCCCACAGTAATCCGACCCTAGCCACGTGTCTGCCGCGGGCCGGATAGCGACCGACCGCTAGAAGCCAACGAAAATGGGCCTCCGGATGTTCGGAGGCCCATTTTTCAATGCAGGTCGGGGCCGACGTGGGTGAGCTGAATCTCGACGGTCTGTTGCTTATTGTCGGAGTCGTCCGGTTGGTTGGAAGCTTCTCTTGACCTTCGTGGGTCCGCACGCGGGCGCATCCGGGTCCGGGCCATCTTCGGCGGTGTGCGGGGGAGACGATGGAGATCCACGGATCGATCACGGGTCGCCGCGTTTCAGTGGAGGTTCCGGGAGGGACACTTAGCTCAGGGCAACAGTCCCGCCTCGAACGCCTCCGTCCCCAGCGCGAGCTGCAAACCGCTGATGCCCGAGTGCGTCACCGCGTAGTCGAACTCGTGCGCGAGGTCGCCGACCCCGTTCGACGCGGGGAACGGTGCCAGCGCGACCGTGCTCAACGTGCCCAGAGCGGCGCCGTCCGCGGAGAGGAACGCGGAACCCGAGTCACCGGGGATGCCCGGGGTCGCCGTGTAGACGTCGTGGGTCCATCCGTCCGCGGCCTGCCCGAGGCTGTAGCCCTCTTTGGGACTCAATGTGGAGACCCCGAAGCGCAGCGACGAGTTCCCGTACGAGTACACCTTGTCACCGAGACTCGACGTCGCGCCGACGCTCGTGGGACCGCCCCAGAACGGAACGGACGGATTGACGACGTCGTAATCGATCGGGTTCAACTTCACGAGCGCGAAGTCGTTGTAGTCGCATGTGTTCTCGTCGCTCTCGTTGACGTTCGGGTCCTGCATCGTGAGCCACGACGAATAGACGAGCTCGCCGGGCATATCGGCTCCGTCGACCGAGACGGGGGTGCCGAGCGGCAGGCTTCCGGAGTCGCAGCCGTTCGTCTCGGTGGCGCCGCCGGTGCCGGCGCAGTGCGCCGACTGGCCGATATAGACGTCGTTGTTGGCGTCGAAGAAGACGAAGTTGGCGGTGCACTGGGCCCCCTCGGTCACGGTCTGCACGCCGGGGTGGACCGTCGCGACGTCGGCGGCCGCCCACGTCGGTTCGGCCGAAGCCGGCTGCGGGATGAAGAGCGTGGCGGTGAGCGCCACAACCAGCAATACGATCCGTGACCGCATCGGAACCCTCCCTTACTGGACGAATGGGTAAGAACCGTTCCTAACCCACCTCTTCCCCTATTTGGACCAGTTCAAGCACGAACGGTTCAAGCCCGTACGTGAGTACCCTCCCGCTATGCCCGAGACCTCGGCCCCCGGCGGCAACCAGCGCTCCGACTATCTGAGCATCCTGTCCGGCACCTCCCAGAACGTCGTGGGCATCGTGATCGCGGCCGTGGCGACCCTGGCCGCCCAGGTGCTGATGACGCGGACGCTGGGACCGGAGGGCTTCGGCGCCGTCACCGTCCTCACGCAAGCGGCGTTCGTGGGGTCGTTCCTGACCCGTTCGGGGATGGACATGGCCGTGCTACGGGACGTCGCCGTCGAGGCAGGTGTTGGGCGATGGGCGTACATCCGAACCCCCGTCGCGCGAGCGGTCGCGATCGCCGCGGCGGTGAGCGCGCTCGTCGCACTGATCGTCTTCGTCGGCCGCGACGCGGTCGCGGACCTGTTCTCGCTCGATCCTTCGCTGCGGGAGTACGCGGTCGAGGCGGCTGCGCTTGGACTGCCTTTCCTCGCGCTTGCCAACGTGTGGTTGTCGGCGACACGCGGGTTGAAGATCATGCGCTACACGCTCTACGTCTTCTGGGCGGGGCAGCCGGTCGTGTGGGTGCTCTTGATGCTTGCCGGCTGGCAGATCTCCGAGACCCCATGGATGAGCGTCCTGGCCTACTCGGTGTCGTGGCTGTGGGCCGCGATCGCCGCGGGCTACTTCTGGCATCGCGAGAGCCGCGGATGGGACGCCGTGGCGATGGAAGAGGGCGCGATGTCGCGCCTGTTCCGATACGCGGGGCCGCGCGCGCCGGCGGCACTGTTCTCACAACTGTTGTTCTGGACGGATCTCTTCGTATTGACGCGTTACGCGACCGGTACCGAGGTTGGCGTCTATTCGGCGGCGCTGCGGGCCGGTCAGGTGATCGTGCTGTTCCTCACGTCGGTGAGTCTGATGTTCAGTCCGTTCGTCGCCGACCTGCACAACCGCGGCGAGCGCGACCGCCTCGACAAACTGTTCAAGTCGCTGACGCGCTGGACCCTCGCGGCCACGATGCCGCTGTTCCTCGTGCTCCTCGTCGTACCCGGCCCCGCGCTGCGGATCTTCGGCGCCGAGTTCGCCGGGGGGCAGGCGGCACTGCTGATCATCCTCGCGGGACAGTTCATCAACATCGCCACGGGCAGCGTCGGGTTCGTCCTCATCATGGTGGGCCGGACGGGATGGGACCTCGTCGTCTACGGCGCGTCGCTGGTCCTCAACATCGGGCTCGCGGTGTGGCTGTGCCCCCGCTATGGGATGGAGGGAGCCGCGATCGCGAACTCGGTGACCTTCGCGCTCTCGAAGTGGGCGCGGCTCGCGTTCGTGAAGCGCTTCGTCGACATCCAGCCCTACGACCGGTCTTACGGGCGTCTTCTCGCACCCTCGCTGGCGGCCCTGGGAGTCATGTGGATCGTCCATCTCACCGTCGGCGGCAGCTGGCCGGTCGATCTCGCGGCCACGGCCGCGGCCGGAACGATCGTCTATCTGGGGGTCTATCTCGTGGCCGGGCTCACTCCGGCGGAGAAAGACGGCGTCAAGGGCGTCCTAGGGAACCTTCGGGCTCGATAATCACAAGGATGGATCTTCTCGATGATTTGAACCCCGTCCAGCGTGAAGCCGTGGAGCATGCCGGGGGCCCGGCCCTCGTCGTCGCCGGCGCCGGCTCGGGAAAGACGCGCGTCCTCACCTACCGGATCGCGTACCTGATCAAGCAGGGGATCTCGCCGCATTCGATCATCGCGATCACGTTCACGAACAAGGCGGCCGGTGAGATGAAGCGC
>JBOGWY010000026.1:0-4195 GCA_050694015.1 Actinomycetota bacterium
GCCTTGGGGGCGGGCGCGGGCTCGGCCTTGGGGGCCGGCTTCGGGGCCGGCTTCGGGCGCGGCGTCGAACGCTCGACGACCATGCCCCCGGCCGGAGTCAACGGCTTCTTGGGAGCGGGCTTGGTTGCGGCCGGCTCTGCCTTCTTTCCTTTCGGCGCGGCCTTGTCTGCCTTCTTGGGCTCTGCCTTCTTGGGCTCTGCCTTCTTGGGCGCGCTCTTCTTGGGCGCGGCCGGCGCGGGCGCGGCGCCGTTGCCGAGATCGGAGCGCACGCGCTCGGCGACCGACTCCTCGACGGTGGACGAGTGGCTCTTCACCGCCTGGCCGATCTTCTCCAGGTGGGCGAGCACCTCTTTGGACGTGAGCCCGAGCTCTTTAGCAAGCTCGTGGACCCGGGGTTTAGCCATCTCTCTCCTTCTATTCCTTAAGTCTCGAAACTTCCTCGCCATGCCTCGCGGCGACCTTGCCTTCGAGGTCTTCCCGGAGACCCTGAGGCAGGTCTCCCGTGACCCTCAGCGTCCGGCGGAGCCCGCCGGATCGGAACGCTTGCTCCACGCAGCGGGGATCGCAGCACACGTAGGCCCCGCGACCCGGCTCCCGGCCGACAACGATCGAACCGTCACGGCGCCGAACCACCCGCACCAGCTCGGCTTGCGACCGCCTTCGTCGGCAGCCCGCGCAGGTGCGGATCGGAGTACCGATTCTAGTCTCCGCTACTCCGCCTCCCCGCTGGACGCCACAGCCTTGGCCTCCTGGCCGGCATCGGCCGCGGGCTCCTCGGCCGGAGCCGTCTCGGCCTTCATCTGGGACTCCGACTTGATGTCGACCCTCAAGCCTGTGAGCCGGGCCGCGAGCCGCGCGTTCTGGCCCTCTTTGCCGATCGCCAGCGAGAGCTGGTAATCGGGGACGATCACCAGCGCGGTCTCGCCGTCTTCTTGCACACGCACCTCTTTGACCTTCGCCGGCGAGAGCGCGTTGGCGACGAACTCCTCGACGGTTTCTGTCCACTTGATGATGTCGATCTTCTCGCCGCGGAGCTCATTCATGACCATGCGCACGCGCGAGCCCTTCGACCCAACGCACGCTCCGACCGGGTCGACGTTGCGGTCGGAAGATGCCACCGCGATCTTGCTGCGATGCCCCGGCTCGCGCGCCACCGACTTGATCTCGACGATCCCGTCGAGGATCTCGGGGACCTCGAGCTCGAACAGGCGCTTGATGAGCCCAGGATGGGTGCGCGACACGATGATCTGGGGGCCGCGCGCGGACTTGCGCACCTCGACGATGTAGGCCTTGAGGCGCGCGCCGTGCTCGTAGCGCTCGTGTGGGATCTGCTCGGCCGGCGGCATCAGAGCCTCGGTCTTGCCGAGGTCCAGGATCGTGTAGCGGTGGTCCTGTTGCTGCACGATGCCTGTGACGATGTCGCCCTCGCGGCCCGAGTACTCGCCGAAGGTCAGGTCGCGCTCGGCCTCGCGCAAGCGCTGCAGGATCACCTGCTTCGCCGTCTGCGCGGCGATGCGCCCGAAGTCCGGGGGCGTGTCCTCCCACTCCTTGAGGACCGTCTTCTCCTCGGTCTCCTCATCGATCTCGACCTCTTGCGCGTAGACGGTGACGAGGCCCGACTCGCGATCGATCACCGCACGTGCATCGCGGGTCTCGTCCGCGTTGATGACGCGTAGGTACGCAGACGCGAGCGCCTTCTCGATCGCTTCCACGACCAGATCGAAGGAGATCCCGCGCTCCCGCTCGAGCTCCCGCAACGAATCCATAGGGATATTCATCTAGACCTCCAACGCCTCACCACTCGAAGACCGTCCGCGCCGATTTGATTACGTCGTACGGGACCTCCACCTCGCCGCCCTCGGTCCCCACCGTGACAGCCCGTTCACCCGCCGCGGCGATCGAGCCGTCGATCCGGTGGCTGTTACCGATCAGAACCTCGGATGTCTTGATCACGACCTTGTCGCCCACCGAGCGCACGAAGTGCTCCGGCAATCGCAGGCTGCGTTCAAGGCCGGGGGTCGACACCTCCAACGTGTAGCGCCCGGGGATCGGATCCCTGAGATCCAGGCCCCGCGAGATCTCCTCGGAGATCTCCGCCACGGTGTCGAGGTCGACGCCGCCGGTCGCCCTCTCGGGGCGGGCCACGAAGACCCGCACGATCGAACGTCCCGGCTGTCCCCCCATCTCCACGTCCCACAGGGTCAACGACCGTCGCCGGGTCACGGCTTCGGCGAGCTCTCTGACCTCATCCAGAGCGCCCATGACCCCCCTTTTCAAAAAGCGAGCCCCTCAGCGAGGGGCTCCAAAAAGTACTAAAGCGAATTTTGGGAAAAACTCCTGCTCAGGGCAGCGTTTCGAAGATACCACAGGGCCTAAGTTCCTTAGAGAAAAGGCCTGTGTTCGGTGTCGCGCCGTAGGTAAAGTGACGCCACACGTTTCGCGCCTTGTACCGCAACCCCAACGAGGAGGTCCCCATGGCCAAGAAGGCCCGTAAGCGGCGTGGGCGCCGCAAGAACAAGGCCAACCACGGCAAGCGTCCGCTCGCCGGAAGGAAATAGCCCGCCATTGAGCGCTCTCGTGACGAGGGTGGCCCGGTGAATCCGTTCATCGAGCTCATGCAAGCGGGCGCGTTCATCATGCTGCTGTTCGCGGCCGTCCTGATCATGGTCGTGCTGCGCAACGTGGAGCGGGCCACCGTGAAGCACCGGGCGGGGCCGGTGGTGATCGGCCTCGCTCTGATCAATTTCGCGATCCCCGTCTACGCGGCGGTGATCGGCGGAACGACCTTCGAGTCGTTCAGCCCGATCTTCCGGGTCATCGCGGCGATCCTGTTGCCTGTGGGCCTCTACCTGCTCGCTCCGCTCAGGAACGAGTGGACGGGGGCCGGTGCCCTAGAGACGACCGAGAACTAAGTGATCCCGGTCGAACAGATCATCCTCTCTGCGATGGGGATCGCGTTGATATTCCTGTCGCACCTGCTCGGCAAGCGCGGCGTGTTTCGGTTCCCCGCCGCGGTGGCGCTCGCCTTCGCCGGCGTCCTTGCGATCGCGTGGCAGGTGCCGGAGCTGATCGAGATCCCGGAAGAGACGCGGCTCTCCTTCGCGGTTGCCGAATTGCTCTTCTTCGCGGCGATCTCGATGGCGCTCACTCTCTTCGCGCTCGACGTGTTCGTCGGCCAGGCACGCTCACTCGCGCGCGCGAGCGAGGTCGTCGCTCGTCAATCGGCGGAGCTGGAACGTGCGACCGTCGTGCGCCAGATGGCCGCGATCGTGCAGTCCTCGAACGACGCGATCATCGGTCGCGACCTCGACGGCAATATCGTGAGTTGGAATCCCTCCGCCGAACGGCTCTACGGATATGCGGCCGACGAGATCATGGGAACGCCGAGCGACGTTCTCGTGCCGCCCGAGCAGATGGACGAGGCGGAAGACATCGGCGAGCGCGTGAGCCGCGGTGAGATCGTGCAGAACCTCGACACGATCCGTCTGCGCAAAGACGGGACCCCCGTCGACGTGTCTCTTACCGTGTCGCCGATCCGCGACGGCGCCGGTGAGGTACTCGGCGTCTCGACGATCGCCCGCGACATCAGCGAGAAGAAGAGGGCCGAGGAGCTGCGCAAGCTCGCGCTGCTCGACGAGCTGACCGGCCTGAACAACCGCCGCGGCTTAACTCTCCTCGCGGATCACCAGTCGAGCGTCGCCCGGCGCGACAAGAAGCCGATGACGCTCCTCTTCATCGATCTCAACAACCTGAAGACGATCAACGACAATTTCGGTCACAAGGAAGGTGACCGCGCGATCGCCGATTGCGCGCAGGTGCTGCGAGAGACGTTCCGCGAGTCCGACATCCTCGCCCGCGTCGGCGGGGATGAGTTCTGTGTGTTGATGTGGTCGGAGGGAGAGCTCGACGTCGACACGCCCCTCACACGTCTCAGGACGAACATCGAGCTGCACAACGCGCAAGGGATCAGGCCCTACAAGCTGTCGCTGTCGGTGGGCCGTGCGAACTACGACCCGCACGACCCGGTCTCGATCGAGCAGCTGATGCAGCAGGCCGACATGCTCATGTACCAGGAGAAGATGAACAAGACGAACCGGGCCCGCATCCTGGTTGGCGACGACGACGTCGCGGTCCGCAGCGATGCCGAGCGGATGTTCGGCATCGACTTCGAGGTCATCACCGCGCAGAACGGCGA
>JBOGWY010000027.1:0-17803 GCA_050694015.1 Actinomycetota bacterium
ACGCCTTTGCCGACCCCGAGGCTGTCGCAAACGTCGCCGACCGTGGTGCCCTGATAGCCGTTCTCTGCGAACAGGCGGAGGGCGGTCTCGACGATCTGCTCCCGCCGGCGGGACCCTCTCTGGGTCAGTTTGCGCTGCTTCATCGAGAGACACAGTAAGCCCGATAGGCTCCGCTCGGATGAATCAGCCGCCGGGAAGTAAGCGCCGCCGGGTCCTGATCATGGGAGCGGCCGGAAGGGATTTCCACAATTTCAACGTCCACTACCGCGACGACGAGGCCCACGAGGTGGTCGCTTTCACGGCGACCCAGATCCCCGGGATCGAGGGCCGCACCTACCCGGTGGAGCTCGCCGGATCGCTGTACCCCGAGGGGATCCCGATCCATCCCGAGGAGGGACTCGAGCGGCTGATCGCGGATCTGAGGGTCGACGAGGTCGTCTTCGCGTACTCGGACGTGTCTCACAACACCGTGATGCATCTGGGCTCGCGGGTCCTCGCCGCCGGCGCCGACTACGTTCTGCTCGGGCCGGGCTCGACGATGCTGAAGCCCGAGATCCCGTGTGTCGCGGTCTGCGCGGTGAGGACCGGGTCGGGCAAGTCGCAGACGACGCGAGCGGTGGCGCGCATCCTGCGCGACTCAGGGAAGCAGGTCGCGGTCGTCAGACACCCGATGCCGTACGGACGACTGACCGACCAGATCGCGCAGCGTTTCGAGACGTTCCAGGACCTGATCGATGCCGACTGCACGATCGAGGAACGCGAGGAGTATGAACCGCATCTCGCCCAGGGTTCGATCGTCTATGCCGGCGTGGACTACGGCGAGATCCTGCAGATGGCTCAGAAGGATGCCGACGTCGTGATCTGGGACGGCGGCAACAACGACCTCCCGTTCTACGAGGGCGACATCCACATCACCGTCGCCGACCCACTACGCGTCGGACACGAGACCTCGTACCACCCCGGTGAGGCGAACCTCCGCATGGCCCACGTCGTCGTGATCAACAAGATCGACTCGGCCAGGATCGAGGACGTCGAGAAGCTGAAGGCCACGATCCGCATCGCGAACCCGGACGCGATCGTCGTCGAAGCGCACTCGCCGATCACCGTCGAGGACGGCGCGGACCTCGGCGGGAAGAAGGTCCTCGTCGTGGAGGACGGCCCGACCCTCACGCATGGGGAGATGACCTACGGAGCCGGCGTCGTCGCGGCGCGGCGCGCGGGGGCCGCTTCGCTCGTCGATCCGCGTCCGTGGGCGACGGGCACGATCAGAGAGGTCTTCGAGAAGTATCCGCACATGGGCACGTTGCTCCCCGCGATGGGCTACTCCGAGCGGCAGCGCGACGATCTCGCCGCGACCATCAACTCATCGGACGCCGACGTGGTCCTCATCGCGACGCCGATCGACCTCAGGAAGGTCTGCGACATCCAGAAGCCCGCCGTCCGGGCCTCCTACGAACTCGAGGAGATCTCGGTCCCGACGCTCGCGGACGTCCTCAAGGAGCGCTTCAAGCTTTAGATCGGTCTGTCGGCGGCGGAACAGGACCGCGGCGGCGATGGCGATCGTCATCAAGAGCGCGACGAACGCGAAGTTGCGCTGCGTTTCCACGTCGTCGACGCGACCGGCAGTCATATCGAGGTCGTGGCGCACCTCCGCGATCGTGTCGCGGGTCAGGGCAAGGTCCGTGCGGGCCTCTTTTTCCGCATCCACTGCGGCGGCGAGCTCGCTCTGGTGGCGGCGCGCGTTCCGTCCGTCGGCTCGTCTATCGGCCGAGCGGTAGGCACGGAAACGCGTGCGGATCGCGTCTGCTTGCGCCCGGGCGCGCGCTTCGGCGAGGGTGCCGACGATCCGGAAGTACCCGGTGGTACTGATGTCGCCGAGCGGGTGCTGGCACGCCCTGTCGCAGATCGACAAGAGATATCGACCCGTCTCGACCTGAGGGACCTCGAAGGTGGCGATGATGCGGCCACCCGAAATGTACGCAGGGTCCGTATCCCAGATGATGTCGACCGTGCCCACCCGGTGCACGTCGTCCCTTCCGACCCTCGGTTCCCAGTCTTGGCCGGCGAAGTTGAGTCGCTCTAGGTACACGTAGTACGGCGCGTGGGCCATGGTCGTCTTCTTCTGGGCATAGGAGAACGACGTGCGGACGGTCGCGTCGGAGCCGATCACGTTGTACTTCTCGTCGAACTCGACAGAATTCCCCCCACCGGCCGCGGCGGGCGAGGCAAAGGCGAAGGTAGCCATCTGGACGGCGGCAATGAGAGCGACACCAAAGACACGTCGCATGACGTTCTCCTCTCCTTCGAGTGGATGGGACTACTAGACGGCGGAGAGGCGGAGAAAGTTCTGGAATCCAGCGAACCGCTCGTGCTAGGACGCGCTTACATGTAGCTCAGTTAGCAAAGTTCGGCGGGGGGCCGGCTTCTAGGGCTTTGCGGATGCCCCGGATCGCCTGGCGGATGCGTTGTTCGTTCTCGACCAGAGCGAAGCGGACGTAGCCCTCTCCCCCGACGCCGAAGCCGATGCCGGGCGAGACCGCGACCTTGGCCTCGCGCACCAGGTGCTTGGCGAACTCGAGGGACCCCATCGGCTTGAACGCTTCGGGCATCTCGGCCCACGCGAACATCGTGGCCGGGGGCCGGACGATCTCCCAGCCGATGCGATCGAGGCCGTCGCAGAGAACGTCGCGTCGCATGCGATAGATCTCGCGGATCTGCTTCGGGACCTCCTCGCACTCGTTGAGGGCGATGATCCCGGCGATCTGGATCGGCTGGAAGACCCCGTAGTCGAGGTAGCTCTTCAGCTTCGTGAGCGCGCCGATCATCTCGGCGTTGCCCGTGCCGAACGCGAGCCGCCAGCCCGGCATCGAGTACGACTTGCTCATCGAGAAGAACTCGATCCCGACGTCCTTCGCACCCCTCGCCTGCAGGAACGACGGCGCTCGCTCGGCGTCGAAGACGAGGTCGGCGTACGCGAGATCGTGCACGACCATCACGCCGCGGCTCTTGGCGAAGTCGACGAGTTGCTCGAAGAAGTTGAGGTCCACCACGGCGGTGGTCGGATTATGGGGGAACGAACAGAGAACTACGCGCGGCTTGGGCTCGGAGCGCTCGTAGGCATGCACGAGATCGGTGAAGAAATCCGACTCGATCGATAGCGGGACCGAGGTCAGGTTCGCTCCGGCCAGGATCATGGCGTAGGTGTGGATCGGGTAGGTGGGCTCGGGGACGAGGACGGAGTCGCCGGGCCCGAGCAGTACCCACGCGAGGTGCGAGAGCCCTTCCTTCGCGCCGATGGTCGCGATCGCTTCGGTATCCGGATCGAGCTCGATTCCCCACGCACGCTCGTAGAGGTCGCAGATCGCGCGGCGGAGCTTCGGGATGCCCTTCGACGCCGAGTAACGGTGGTTGCGTGGGTTGTCGGCGGCCTCCTTCAGCTTCTCGACGACCGCGTCGGGCGTGGGGATGTCGGGGTTGCCCATGCCGAGATCGACGACATCCTCGCCGCCGCGCCGGGCCTCCATCTTCAGGTCGTTGACGATCGAGAAGACGTACGGCGGGAACCGTTCGATGCGCCTGAATTCCATACGTCGAACCTAGCAGCCGGGTCATCGACGCCCGTGCCATCCTTGGTGATGTGACTGCTCAGACGGATGCTCCCGCGCTCGCAACCCGGAGAGCCGCCGCGCCGTGGACCGTCATCGTCGTCGTGGTGCTGATGATTCTGATGGCGGCCGCTCAGCATTGGGCCGACCGGTTCGCGCTCACGTACAACCGATCCACCGCACTGCGATATCTCGTCGACCTGGCGAACCTCGTGATAGTCCTCGGCCTCATCGCGAACGGTTTGTGGCGCCGCTCGCGCATCGCATGGCTCCTCGCGATCCTGTGGCAAGTGGTGAGCGCGGGCTACGGGGGCGTGCACGTCGTGTCTAACGGCTATGGGTGGGCCGCCGTCTCGAACTTCACTCAGGTCGGTTTCTACGAAGGTGCTCTGCCGCTGGTGGTCGGCGCGACGAACATCGTGCTGCTGCTGTTGCATGCGACGAGAGCGTGGGTGACGCGGCCCTCGACCTAGTCGTTCGGGTCGTCTAGGTCGGTCGTGTGCCCGTCCCATCGCGATAGATCACCGAGCTTCAGCCTCCCGTCGTTGATAGTGGCCTGGAGGCAGACGACCTCGCCGTTCCCCACGCCGCGGATGCGGGCCGAGCGGCGGTCGTCGTAGCCCAGTGACTCCGCCGAGATCCACCGGATCGTTCCGCCGTGGCTCACGATCACGACGTGCTCGTCGGGGTGTTTCTCGACGACCTCCCTCAGTGCAGCGAGAGCGCGCTCTCTGACCTGTTGCGGTGATTCGCCTCCGGGCCGCTCGCTGTAGTGGCGGGCCGGCCCCCACCGGTCCGGCCATTTGGCGCGGATCTCGTCGACGGTTAGGCCGGTCCACTCACCCTGGTTGATCTCGCGGAAGCGGGGTTCCTTGACGACGTCGAGACCCTGGATCTTGGCGATCGCCTCGGCCGTGTAGCAGGCGCGCTGGAGATCGCTGGTGTAGACGGCGTCGACCTCGACCTTCGACAGCTCCTCCGCGGTATGCAGCGCCTGCATCTCGCCGACCTCGTTCAGCGGGATGTCGGCCGTCCCTTGCGCGCGCTTGTTGATGTTCCAGTCGGTCGCGCCGTGGCGCACCAGGTAGATCGTCGTCATCGCTCCGACCGTATCGCCTGCGCGAGCCGGGCCGCACTCGAACCGAGGTTGTATCTCTCGGCGAGCTCGGTGAGCTTCTGCGTGTCGGGGGCCCCGGGCTGGGTCGAGACGACATCCGCGTCGTAGACGAGACCGACCACCGTCTTCATCGCGTCGAGGTAGTCGCGGCTGTCATCGAAGGCCGAGCGCTGCCGCGGTGACAGCTCGTCGAGATGCTCGTAGATGCCCGGGATCGATCCGTACTTCGTCAGCAAGGTCACCGCGGTCTTCGGCCCGACCCCCGGAACGCCCGGGAGACCGTCGCTCGGGTCGCCGCGCAGCATGGCGAACTCGCCGTACTGTTGCGGCCTCACACCGTAGGCCGTGGTGACCGCGGCCTCGTCGAAGTCCGTCATCTCCTTGGTGCCCCGCAGCGGGAACAGGACGCGCACGTGCGGGTCACGCACGAGACAGAGCAGGTCGCGGTCGCCCGAGACCACCACGGCACGATCGTGCTCGGCGACGTTGTCGACGAGAGTCGCGATGACGTCGTCGGCCTCGAGGCCCGGCGTCTCGGCGCGGACGATGCCCGCTGCGTCGAGGACCTCAGCGATGATGTCGAACTGGTGAGCGAGCTCGGGCGGATCCTCGGGACGCTCGGACTTGTAGCCCGCGTACGCGTCGACGCGGAACTGCGGCCGCCAGTCGGCATCGAGGACGGACACGATGCGGGCCGGACGGCGATCGACGATCAGGCGCGTGACCATCTCCATGAAACCCCGCACCGCGTTGACGGGACGGTCGCGGTCGTCGGTGATCGTCTTGGGCAACGCGAAGAACGCCCGGAACACGAGGCTCGGCGCGTCGAGATAGAAGGTCGGCTGCACAGGAGCAAGATACGCGACGGCTGCGACGGTTTTGTTCTGCAGACGCGGGCGTGAAAACGCGGCTATGTAATCACAGAAGGGTTACAGGGGGGTCCGTTTCAGGCGGAGGGAGTTCAGGACGACGCTGACCGACGAGAAGGCCATGGCGGCTGCGGCGATCATCGGGTTCAAGAAACCCAGGATCGCGGCCGGGATCATGACCACGTTGTAGAAGAACGCCCAGAAGAGGTTCTGCTTGATGCTCTTGAGCGTGCGGCGCGACAACTGGATCGCACTCGCGACCAGAGCCGGGTCGCCCCCGACGAGGGTCAGGTCCGCCGCCTCGATCGCAACATCCGTGCCCGTGCCGATCGCGATGCCGAGATCCGCCTGTGCCAGAGCCGGGGCGTCGTTGATGCCGTCGCCCACCATCGCCACCGTCCGTCCGGTCTCCTGAAGCCGGCGGACCTCCCCGACCTTGTCGTCGGGAAGGACCTCGGCCCTCACGTTGTCGATACCTACCTGCTGCGCGATCGCCGCAGCGGTGGTGTGGTTGTCGCCGGTGATCAGCGTGGTCTCGAGACCCATCTCGTGCAATCGAGCGATCGCCCGCGCGGCCCCTTGTTTGAGGGTGTCCGCAACCGCAACGATGCCGGCCGCTCGTCCGTCCACCGCGACCCAGATCACGGTCCGGCCTTCGTTCTCCAACCGCGTCGCTGCAGAGACCAGTTCCTCCGGGCCCGACCCCTTCTTTCGAACGAGCACTGCCGGCGTTTCCACGCGAGGCTCGAACGAAGGGGGAGCCGTTGCGTCTTCCACGACGGAGCGACGCCCCACCGCGACCTTCATCCCTTCGACCGACGCCGTGACCCCACGGCCCGGCTCCGAGACGAAGTCGCGCGGTTCCGAGAGATCGAGGCCGCGCTCCCGGGCGCCTACCACGATCGCCTGCGCGATCGGATGCTCGGAAAGAGACTCGGCCGAAGCCGCCGCGCGCAGCACATCGGCGGCCGAACCGTCGGCGGCGACCACGTCCACGAGACTCATCTCGCCCTTGGTGATCGTTCCGGTCTTGTCCAGTGCGACCGCGTCGATCGCGCCCGATCGCTCGAGCACGTCCCCGCCCTTGATGACGATCCCCATCGCCGCGCCGCGGCCGGTCCCCACCATGACGGCCGCGGGCGTCGCAAGCCCCATGGCGCACGGGCACGCGATGATCAGTACCGCCACCGCGGTGAGCAACGATTCCTCGAAGGTGTGAGCGGTGAGCACCCATCCGGCGAGCGTCGCCAGCGCGAGCGCGATGACGGTGGGCACGAACACCGCCGAGACGCGGTCGGCGAGGTGTTCGATCGGAGCCTTGCGCGTCTGCGCCT
This sequence comes from Actinomycetota bacterium, assembly GCA_050694015.1. Taxonomy (GTDB): domain Bacteria; phylum Actinomycetota; class CADDZG01; order CADDZG01; family WHSQ01; genus JBOGWY01. The sequence continues at coordinate 6,926 of JBOGWY010000027.1, forward strand.
CTTCGACCAGGCGCGCGATCTGCGCGAGCGCGGTCTCCGAGCCGACGCGCGTCGCCTCCATGAGGATCGATCCATTCGCGTTGACGGTCGCTCCGAACAGCTCGTCACCGGGGCCCTTGTCCACCGGCACGGGCTCGCCGGTGAGCATCGATTCGTCGACCGACGAGGCACCGTCGCGAACGACACCGTCGGTCGGGATCTTCTCGCCCGGCCTCACGCGCAAGAGATCGCCGACGACCACCTCATCGACAGGAACGGCGACCTCTACCCCGTCGCGGACGATCGTCGCCGACTTCGCCCCCAGTTCGAGGAGGCTCTTGATCGCGTGCGAGGCGCGGCTCTTGGAGCGGTGCTCGAAGTACTTACCGAGCAACAGGAACGTGATGATCACGCCGGCGGTCTCGAAGTAGAGCTCGCCGCCGGAGACAAGGGAGTAGAGCGAGTATCCGTACGCCGCGAGGGTCCCAAGCGCGATCAGCGTGTCCATGTTGGCGCCGAAGTGACGCGCCTGCTTCCACGCGCTGACGAGGAACGGCCTCCCGGCCCAGAACTCCACCGGCGTGATGAGCGCCAGTTGCAACCACCCGATCCATCCCTCCATGAGCCCCGTGATGCTGAGGATGACGACGGGGGCCGTCAGGACGGCGGCACCGACGAACCGGATCCACGCGGCGCGGGTGAGTTGCTCCTCCTGCCCGATCGCGATCCCGTGGTCGTGTTCGTCGTGACCCGCGTGCGCGATCGCCTCGTCGGCGAGGACGAGCTCGTATCCCGCCGCCTCGACCGCTGCGACGAGCGCGTGCCGGTCCGCTTCGGGACCGTGCTCGACGGTCGCCTTCGACAGCGCGAGGTTCACGCCGGCGTCGGACACGCCGGGCGTCTGAACCAGTGCCTTCTGCACCCGTGCGGCGCACGACGCGCAGGTCATGCCCCGTACGTCGAAGGATTCGCGAACGGCCTCGTCGGTCTTGCTCATGGTGTCATCTTATACCCCCCCGGGGTATATGCCTACCCACCGATCGCGGGGCGGACTCGCTCGGCGAGGAGCTCGTAGATGCCCGGTGCCCCCGGGTCGGGGAAGGTCGCCACCACGTGGCGGGCGCCCGCCTCGACGAACTCGCTCAAGCGGCCGGCAACCGTCTCGGGACCGCCGACGATCCACTCCTTCGGGTTCCGATCCCCCATCTTGCCTCTCGCGGCGGCATCGGTCTCGCCGAGCATGACGAGTCCACCCCACGAGAGCTCGACGTCGCGCTCGGCCGCGTACTCCGCCACACTCACCGCGTCCTCTCGGAACCTCCTCGCGGTACCGCCCCATCCGTTCCAGCCGTCGGCGACCCGCGCCGCCGTCTCGAGTACGTCGTCGGAGCGCCCTCCCACCCACAACGTGGGAGCCGGATCGGGGGCCGGGCTCGATGGAAGATCGTGGATCGAAACGAAGTCATCGTCGAACGAAACCGTCGGCGACTGGAGGTAGTCGCGGACGACACGCACCGTCGAGACGAGTTGCCCGATGCGCTCGTCACCCTCGCGGTACGCGATCCCGTAGGCCTCGTTCTCTTTCCGGCTCACTTCGTCCCCGCTTCCGATCGCGATCGTCACGCGTCCCGGAGCGATCGTTGCGACGGTGGCGGCCATCTTCGCAAGGACCGCCGGATGCCGCAGCGTCGATCGTGTGACCAGCGTCCCGATACGGATCCGTTCGGTCGCAGCGGCGAGCCACGCGAGGGTTCCCCAGCACTCGAAGATCGGCCGCTGCCTTCCGCCGGTCAACGGCCACAGGTGGTCGAAGAGCCAGATCGAGTCGAGCCCAAGGGCCTCCGCGCGGCGTGCACCGTCGAGCAGCTTGTCGGGATCATCGGTGAACTGCGGCAGCGTGGCGCCCACCAAGACCTGCTTCATGCGTTCACCATCAGGTATCGCACGAGGAACTCGGACACTCCCGCCGTGAGGAGAGCCACGTAGAACAATCCGGTCGCGGACTGGATGGACTTGATCTTCACGCAACGCCGGGCCATCCACACCACCGCGCCGGTCAGGCCGAGGATCGCGAGCCACGCTCCGAAGAAGACGACCGAGAAAGATTCTCCGAAGCCGGGTATCCCCAGTACGGCCCCCTCCGTCGACGCGTTCGCGAGTCTGCCGACGGCGATCAATCCGGCAGCCGCCGACACGATGACGGCATAGAGCGCGAGGTCGGTGATGCGCCCGAGCGCCCATGTCTTCAGTCCCGGCTGGTTGAGATACCAGTGCCCCAGCAACATTCCGTTCGTGACGGCTCCGAGCACGAACATGCCCGAGACGAGACCGAGCGACGCGACCACCGACCACCCGTCGAAGAGGTTCCCCATGACCGCGAGGAGCAACACGCCCACCGCCGCGCCCGCGAGCCCCACCACGGCCCCCGGGACGTCTGTCCGCGAATACTGCACGAGCAGATAGAGCAACGCGATCACCACGAGTGCGATCACGAAACCTCGCTGCAAGGTGGCATCGGTGTCTTGCGTCCCCGCGCGGAACGCGAAGTAGCCACCGACGGCGAAGAACAGTGCGCACCAGGCGATGATCCGGAAGTGGCCGCGTCTCACCACCGACCACGACTGGGTCCATCCCGCCGCGCCGAGGAGGCCTGCCGTCCACTCGAGTAAGACCAGGCCGAGAACGGCCTCTGCGCCACTCATACCTTTCGGGGGTGGATCAGCGCGAGAAGCGCTTCTTGAGCCATCCCGGAACGAACGCGGTCGAGATGTCGAGGATCTCCTGCACGATCTGGAGGAGATCGTCGTCGCCGTCCCAGTGCTCCAGAACGACTTCTTCCGGTACCCGGTTGAGCATCTGATCGAGCGCGAACGCGACGATGATGATGTCGTCGATCTGGCCGAGAGCCGGGAGGAAGTCCGGGATGAGATCGATCGGGCTGACGAGGTACCCGGCGAGCAGGAACAACGTCGCCTTCGAGCGCGCAGGCACCCTCGGGTCACGCGAGAGCCGCCATAGCAACTTGCCGAGGCGAGGAACGAGAAGCGCGTACTCCTTGAGCTTCGTCTGCGTCGCGGGATCGAGCCTGCGATCGCTCTTCTCTATCAACCCTTCTCCTTCCGGGGATCGCGATCTGCCCCGCCCGGACTCATCTCGTCGATGGCCAGGGCGGCCGCACCGATTATCCCGGCGTCGTTGCCCAACGTGGTCACGGCGAGCCTTATCGGACGGCGCCGCTGTAGCTCCGTCATCTCGACCAGCGTGTCGCGCGCCGGTCCGAGTAGCGGCTCCCCGGCCTTGATAACGCCGCCGGAGAGGACGATCACTTCCGGATCGAACAGGTTGGCGATGTTCGAGAGGCCGATACCCAGGGCACGGCCCGCGCGCCGAAGCACGGCGCGAGCGGTCTCGTCCAACTCCCGCGCCGCTTGTCCCACGTGCTCCGCGGTGACGCCCTCGCGGGACCCGGCGAAGTTCAGGATCGAGCTGTCGGGATCCTCGTCGAGGGCCTCGATCGCCATCCGCGAGATGGCGATCCCGGACGCGTACTGCTCGAGACAGCCGCGCAGTCCACAGCCACACGGCGCACCGCCCGGCTCGATCACGGTGTGACCGAATTCCGCCGCCGCTCCGGAGTGCCCGCGGAGCACGCGGCCGTTGACGATGAACCCGCTGCCGAGGCCGGTACCGAGGACGAGGACGGCGACGTTGTTAGCCCCCTTCGCGGCCCCCACTGCGCGCTCGCCCCACGCATGCGCGTTCACATCGTTGTCGACCATGACCGGGAGCTGCACGCGGGCGGCCACCGCGTCGGCGAGGTCGGGGTCGTCGTAGATGAGGTTCGGAGAGAACGTGACAGAACCCCGGTGCACGTCGACGAACCCGGCCGCACCGATGCCGACCGCGACCGCGACGTAGCCGAGTTCCTCGGCGCGCTTGGCCATCTGTTCGGCAACCTGGATCGTGCTCTTGGTCGCGGCACTGCGATCGGTTAAGGCCTCGATCTTCTCGACGAGGCGACCGGACATGTCGACGAGACCGGCACGCGTGCCGGTCCCTCCGACGTCGATGCCTACAGCCGCGGAACGAAGCGTCATGGCGCCGGACGGTCCATCAGACGATGTCGATGCGGCGGACCTTGCCGTCGTCTTCTGCGTCGGCGGGTTTCGTCTTCGCGGCCTCGGCGTTGCCGAGCACCTCACCTGCTTCCTGCAGGAGCATGCCCGCGGCGATCATGAACTCGCGGGCCGCGGCGGCGAGATGGTCCATCACTTCGGGCTTCGTATTGCGAACGATCCCGATCGTTGCGCAGATCGGACAGTAGGCACAGTCCGGGGTGTGCTCGTGTTCCGTACCGAACAGGTCGCTGTACCGCGCGCTTCTCTGTTGCTCATCCATCACTTGACCTTCGCTCGAAAACGACCTCGAGACGTTCCTCGAGGAGTTGCGCCGACGCGATCCTTCTGCTCGCCAGCACCTTAGGAAGCATGATAGTTCGGCGGTAAGGACCGACCTTCACGAACATCTCATCGCCTTTCGCCGACAGCTCCAGCGAGTCCTTCTTCGCGAACGGCAGGCGCAGGGTCAGGACGTAGTCACTCCCTCGCTTGGTGATCGACATCGGGTCGTCGGAGAAGAGAACGCCGGAGGGATCGTCGTCGGGATAGATCTCGGCCCCCATGCTCGCCAGCAGTTCAGACCCCACCAACTCCTGATCACGCAGCCGCGCCTTCAGGATCGGAACCGGTGCGAACGATCCGTGGATCGTCTGCAGATGCTCGTCCTGCAACTGTTTCCAGCGGTCGAAGTACGGGTCGGACACTTCATCCGGTAGCAATCGGTTCACGATCACAGCGTCCACGCGGTAACCGAAGAGGTTGAGGTACGTGTACGTGCGTTGTGCTTCGGCGATCACCATGCGTTCGGGGTTGACCACGAGTCGAACCGAAGTCGTCTCTGCATCCGTGAGCACCTGCCGCACCCCGTCGAGCCGGTCGTAGAAACCACGCACCGCCTGATACACGTCGTCGTCGGGCAACGGCAGATTCGTGATCCGTCGCGCGACCGGCCGGAGCGCGCCCATCACCTTGCGTTCGACGGGGAAGATCCTCTCCATGTACCACTGGATGATGTCGGGCAGAGACAGCAGCCGAAGCGTCTCGCCGGTGGGCGCGCAGTCGACGATCACACAGTCGTAGGGGCCCTCGTCGTAGTGACGCTTGACGTCGGCGAGAGAGAACAGCTCGTCGAGGCCGGGGATCACCGACAGCTCTTCGGCTTCGATCTCCTGCAGGCCCGCCCACTGGAGCACCGAGACGGCGTGCCGCTGGATCTCGCGCCAGTTCTCCTCGAGACGTTGCTGTGGATCGATCTGCTCGGCCCACAGGTTGTCCGCGACCTCGGTCGGGTCCGGACCGAGCTCCACCCCGAACGCGTCGGCGACGGAGTGGGCCGGATCGGTCGACATCAACAATGTCTTGCGACCGGAGGCGGCGATCTGGAGGGCGGTGGCCGAGGCGATCGTGGTCTTGCCGACGCCGCCCTTGCCGGTGAAGAGGACTATGCGCATCGGCCGGAGGCTAACCGCTCAACGATTCGACCCTTTTCTTGAGGTCCTCGAGGGCTCCCTTCGCGATCTGCTTCTGCGCCTGGCGCTTGATCATGCCGGGGATGGGGAAGCCGGGGTCGATGCTGGTCTCGTACTCGACCTCGGTGACGTCGTCGAACTCGTCGAAGGCGTACCGGCCGCTCAGCGCCTTCACGTCGCCCTCGACGAGGTCCCACGAGAACGCGTCGGGAGCTTCCGAGTAGTCGTACGCCAAGATGTAGCGAACCGTCTTCACTTTCGCGTCGACCTCCATGCACACCTTGGTCGCCCGGCCCTCGTCGTCGGTCTCTCTGACTTCGACCTGTTTGATGTTCGCGTTCCATTCCGGATAGTTCTCGAAATCGGTGCACACCTCGAAGATCTCATCCGCGGTCGCCTTGATATCGATCGTGTCCTTCACCTTGTCGGCCATCTGAAGCTCCTTATCAGTCGTGCGGGAACGCCCGCCGCGTCGCCCGGAAGTAACCAACGTTGATGCACAACGTGCGTCCGATGTACATCGCCGAGACGAGCGGCTGATGCACATGACCGAAATAAGCCCGGCGCGGCTGCACGTCCTCGATGTAGCGCAACAGGTCGGTGCTGCCTCGCTCACGGTACTGGGCGAGCGTGTCGAAGCAGAGCTCCGGCACCGCCGGCGGGATGTGCGAGCACAACACATCGCACTCATCGAGGTTCTCGACCTTCGCGGCCATCTCCTCTTCGGTGATCTCGCCGGCCACGTGCAGTGGACTGGGCAACGCACCTCCGATGAACCCGAAGCGCTCCCCCGCGATCGTCAGGATCTCGCCGTCGACGTGCCGGGCAGCGGGTGTGTTCTCTACGAAGTTCTGCGCCACCATCGGGTTGTCGACGTTGCCGAGGATCAGGTAGGTCGGGTCGGGCAGGGCCGAGAAGATGGTGTCGTACTGCTCCAGGACGCGCCGGCCGATGTCCGAACGGATCTCGTCCTCGCGTCCGGCGGACCGCTCTCGCATCATGTTCCGTGCGTCGGTGACACGACCCTGAGCGCGCAGGTCGGCCACCTTCTTTACGTCGTCGGGTCCGAAGACGTCGGCCAGGATCCCGGACATGTCGGTGTAGTCGAGGAAGTTCAAGAGATCACCGAGAAGCAGAAGCGTCGAACCTTCCGGCACGGCCTTCTTCAACTCATCGGCGGCGCCGTGCAGGTCGGACACGACGTAGGTGGGCATGAGAGGAATCGTAAGCCGGGGAGGCCGTTACCCCCGTGCGCTCAGGCCGCTGACGACGAGCATCGTAAACAGGAAACCGAGGAGCCCGAGTGTCAGCCACAGGAACATCCGGCCCTTCAGGAGGACCTGATTGGCTTCGTCGCGCGCTTCCCGGAACGCGTCGTGCGCCGCGATCAGCCACAGAGCGAACGCGACCAGACCGAACGAGCCGGCGAGTAGGGCAGAACCCGGGACGTCCCATACGAGCCCGAAGAGCACGACGATCAGCACCCAGAACTGGATGACTCCGCGGGTGATCGCTTGTGGCCACATGCCGAGATACGCGTGTCCCGCGCCGGGGAAGAAGAGGGAGATCATCGCCACCGTCCCCGGGTCACGCGGCGGGCGTTGTTCCTTCGGCTTGACGGCGGCAGCGAAGGGTGTGCCGCACACCTCGCAATGCAGCGCCTGCAACGAGTTCATGTGATCGCAGACCGAGCACTGCCATCGGATGCCCTCCTCGGAAACCTTGAACGCGCCGCGCTCGACGCCGACCGCCGCCTGCGCCACCGGCTTGGGCTCCTCGGCCCCGATCGCTTTCAGCTCGGCCGCGATCTCCGGATCGGCCATCGACGGCGGAACCGACGGCTCCGCCTGGCCCTCGTCGACGGCGACGGGCACGTCGAAGCGTTCGAGGCACAGGCTGCACCACTCCGCCGACGCGGGGTTCCTGGCCCCACAGTTGGGGCATCTCTTCGTTTCGGCCACGCCCGCGATGCTACTTAAGGGGCGGTGACGTTACGCGGCTAAGCGCTACTCGTAGCTGTGTTCTTCGTCGGGGTAGGTGCCGGTGCGCACCTCTTCGGCGAAACGCTCCGCGGCGCCCTTGATCTGCTCGCCCAGGTCTGCGTAACGCTTGACGAACTTCGCGACGCGCCCCGTATTGATGCCGAGGAAGTCGTGATACACGAGCACCTGGGCGTCGCAGTGGGGGCCGGCACCGATGCCGATCGTGGGGATCTCGAGATTCGAAGTGATCTCACGCGCCCGGTCGGTCGGCACACATTCGAGCACCACGGCGAAGGCGCCGGCCGCTTCGAGATCTTTCGCATCCTGAACCAGTTGTTGCGCGGCCTCGTCGGTCCGCCCCTGCACGCGGTAGCCCCCGAACTGGTTCACGGATTGAGGCGTTAGGCCGATGTGTCCCATCACGGGGATACCGGCTTCGGTGAGACGGAACACCAGGTCGAGCACGCGGCCCCCGCCCTCTAGCTTTACCGCGGTGGCGCCGGCCTCCTTCAGGAAGCGACCGGCGTTGCGCATCCCGTCGTCGAGCGAGCCTTGGTAGCTCATGAACGGCAGGTCGCCGACGATCAGCGCGTTCGTAACACCGCGCCGCACCGCTTTCGTGTGATGGACCATCTCGTCCATCGTGACCGGCAGGGTACTGTCGTAGCCGAGCATCACCATGCCGAGCGTGTCACCCACCAGGATCAGTGGGATGCCGGCTTCGTCGATCAGCCGGGCCGAGAGAGCGTCGTACGCGGTGAGCATCGCGAACTTCTCACCGCGTTCTTTGAATGCGCGGACGTCGCGCACGGTTACGGGCACAGTCGCCTCCTTGCTAGGTAGACGCTTCGGGCCCAGCTTACGCAAAAAAGGGCCGCCCGAAGGCGACCCTCTCCGTATGCCTGGCTTGCTCTCTAACTTGCTGTCTAACGGGGCTTCCTGCAGCCCTTCTTCTTGGCCTTGGGGCTCCCCTTCTTGCAGCCCTTCTTCCACGGTGGCTTGGTCGGCTCGGCCATAGGCGCGGGGGCCGCGGTCAAAACGTAGTCGGTCCCTTCCATCGTGTTGTCGAGCGTCGCCGGAGTCGCGTTTCCGACCGCGTCGGCGCCGATGGCCACCTTCGTTTCGGCGAACACCTTCGTGATCGACAAGCCGTCGGCGAGGAGAGGCGAGTAGGCCCGGGGGAAGGTGGCGGAGAGGATCCCGCTCGGCCCCGCCTCCCCCGTCGTCTGCTGAGGTACGTCCGGCCCCTCGGTGATGTTGATCGTGCCTTCCGTCCCGTTGTTGTAGAAGCTCGTGCCCTCGTCGTTACAACGATCGATCAACTTCGCGAGCGGCGGCCCTTGGTAGGTAGTGGGCTGGCCCTGGTAGGCGCCGGGTATCAAGATCGCCCACCGTAGGCAACCGAGAGCGAAGTCGCCGCCGGGATTGGAGAACGCTTGGAACAGCGTCGAGGACGATGCCGGTGCCGCGGCCTGCGTGTTGAAGTGGATCGAGACCGTTTCGACATCGTGGGTGAACCACACCTTGATCAGGTCTGAGACGCTCCCTGCGTCGGTGGGCGTGCCGTGATCGCCCTGGAAGCCGATGTCGCCGCGGTTGCCCTGATCGTTCAATCCGTTCGCGTCTTCTAGTGGATCCTCGATCTGCACGGTCTCGGGCACCTCTACGGGATCCGAGGTCGGCTCCTCCTGGGCATGAACCGGGCTCAGGGCGAGGCCTCCGAGGACCAGCGCGGCGATCATTCCGGTGACGAGTCTCTTCACGTGTGCCTCCTTCGCAGGGGCCTCGCTCGGCGGCCCTTGGTCTGCCTATGCACACGGTTCGTTACGGAACGTGAGGTTCCTGCCGATTTGTGGAACTTCGATGGCTTTCGGTGTCGCCGGATGGCGGCGGAGTGCCACGCGAAGAGGCCGCCCGGAGGCGGCCTCCCGTTTTCTTCTTCGTACAGCCAGCCGGGTAGCACCCGACGTGCAGATTAGTTCGGTTAGGTGCGGGTGGGGGCGGCGGCTCCTGCGGCTTGGGGGGAGTCCTTGGAGTACATGCCCTCGATCACGTCGCCGTAGATCTCGTTGATCTGCTTGCGCTTGACCTTCATCGTCGGCGTGATCTCGTTCTCTTCCTGCAGGAAGTCGCGCTCGAGGATGCGGAACTTCTTGATCCCCTCGACCTTGGCGAAGGTCTTGTTGAGCTCGTTGATCGCGCCCTCGATCTCCTTCAGGGTGCGCTCGTGGTTGGCGATCGCCGCGAGGCCGCCGTCGATCCCCTGCTCCTTGGCCCAGCCGGGAGCGGCCTCTTCGTCGAGCGTGATCAGCGCGCTGAGGAACGGACGCCGGTCGCCGATCACGACGACCTGGCTGATCAGCGAGTGCTTCATCTTCAGACGGTTCTCGATCTCCTGCGGCGCGATGTTCTTCCCACCCGCGGTGATGATGATGTCCTTCTTGCGGTCGGTGATCTTGAGGTAGCCGTGCTCGTCGATCTCGCCGATGTCGCCGGAGTGGAGCCAGCCGTCCTGGTCGACCGTCTCGCGCGTGGCGGCGTCGTCCTTGTAGTAGCCCTTCATGATGTTGCCGCCGCGGGCGAGGATCTCGCCGTCCTCCGCGAGCTTCATCTCAAGGCCCGACAGTGCGGTCCCGACGGTGCCGATCTTGATCGCGTCGGACTTGTTCCATGTGGTGGGACCGTTGTCCTCGCTCTGTCCGTACCCCTCGGTGATCTTGATGCCGATCGAGTGGAAGAACCAGATCAGCTCGGGCGACAGAGGTGCGGCCGCCGACAACGCGAGCTGGCACTCGTCGAGCCCGAACGCGGCCCGGATCTTGCTGAGCGCCAGCTTGTCGAGGAGCGAGTGCTGGATCTTGAGCCCGAGCGGGATCTTGGCATCGGCCATCGTTCCGCCGCGGTTGACGGCTTCCTGCTCGAGTTCCGTGACGCGCTTACCGAGCTCGATCGCCTTGCGCGCGATCTGCTTCTTGCGCGCCTCGCCCTTGTCCTTCGGCTGTTGTGCCGCCATCTCCATGAACTTCGCGTGGAACTTCTCCCACACCCGCGGCACCGCGAAGAAATACGTCGGCTTGCACGCCTGCAGATCAGCGGGGAGCGTATCGAGCGACTCCGCGAACCACGTCGTGGTGCCGTAGTAGATCTGCAAGAGGTGGCTGATCATGCGCTCGGCGATGTGCGACAGCGGCAGGTACGACAGGGCGCGTCCGTCGTAGGTGCCGTCCGGAAGCTTCATCGCCTGGTCGCCGATCGGGATGTGCTCCTCGGAGTGCGTCGCGGTCCACCAGACGTTCGAGTGTGTGAGCATGACGCCCTTCGGGGGCCCGG
>JBOGWY010000028.1:0-10961 GCA_050694015.1 Actinomycetota bacterium
CGTACAGGTAGCGCTGCCCGTCGGTGATCAGGAAGCCCTCCCCGAGGTCGCTCAATGCCTGGAGCAGCGATTCGTAGCTCTCGGTCTTCTCTCGCAACGCATGCTCGGTCTCCCGGCGTCTCGTGAAGTCGTTGCCCACCGCGAAGATCAGTCCACGTTCGGGAACCGATTTCGCGCTCCACCGGACCCAGCGATGCGTCCCGTCGACATGGAGGATGCGGACCCCGTAGTTCGTCTTCTCGACGGCCGCGGACGAGAGGACGCGCGCCTGGGTGGTCACGCTCTCGACATCTTCGGGATGGATCAGCTCGATGTAGGGGCGCGTGAGGATCTCCTCCTCGGTCAACCCGGTGAGGGCGATGCACGCGCCGTTGGCGCGCTTGATGAATCCGTCGAAACCGACGACGACCATCGGGTCGAGCGAAAGCTCGAAGAAGTCGTCGGTTACCAGGGCGTCCCGCGACAGACGTTCTTCCACGCCGACGATTATCCGATACGACGACAAGGAGACGTTGGTAGCGTGGGAGATGTGTCCGGAATCGACCCATATCTGTTCCGTCCCGAACCAACCTTCACCGGCCCCCAGGTCGCCGATAAAGCCGGACTCGACCTCGAGTTCGCCAAGCGGTTGCTGCGTGCGCTCGGGTTACCGGAGGTCGGAGACGACGTCGTCGAGTTCGACGATGACGATGTCGACGTCCTGCGCTCGATCGCGACACTGCGCGACGCGGGGTTCACGGAAGACGACATCATCCAGGTCGCGCGGGCCTACGGACAATCGCTGTCGCGCGTCGCGGACGCGGAGGTGCGCGTATTCCGAACGGCGTTCGTCGAACCCCTGCGGGCCGCGTCGCCCGGCGAAGACCAGGTCGTCGCGCGCCTGCAAGAGGTCGTTCCCACGATGCTCGACATGCTCTCCCATCAGATCGACCGGGTTCATCGGCGACATCTCGCCATCGCGCTGGAACGCGTCACCGGCATCGAACACGGCGGTCCCACCGAGCCGATGGCGGTGGCGTTCGTCGACCTCGTCAACTTCTCGAAGGTCTCCTCCGAGATCGAGACGGAAGAGCTCGGGAATCTCGTGACCGCGTTCGAGACGCTGGCGATCGAGCGTTGCACCGAACGAGGCGTGAGGGTCGTCAAGGTGATCGGCGACGCGGCGATGCTGGCGGCATCGTCGGCCGAAGACACCGTCGACGCGGCCGCGGCGATCGTTACGGAGCTGGGAGGCTCCGACGGACTGCCGGACGGCAGAGCGGGGGTCGATTTCGGCGACGTCCTCCCCCGCGGTGGTGACTATTTCGGACACCCGGTCAACGTCGCCGCCCGGCTCGTGAACTTCGCCCGTCCCGGGACCGTGGTCGCGTCTCAGGAATTGCTCGACGCACTCACGAACCCGCGCGACGTGTCGCACATCGGAAAGGTGCGGTTGAAAGGAGTGGGCTCGGTGCGCGCCTTCAAGCTCAACGAGCCCGAGTAGCGCTCACGAGCGCGGCCTCGAGGTACGGATAGATCGCCCGGGCCCACGCGGCGTAGCCGCCGGGGCCGGGATGGAAGTCATCACCGCCGTAGGCCTCCTCGGGATGCGCAGCGAAGTACGGGCCGGCTCGCTCGGCGAGGGGCACGACCGGGACGTCGCGCCGGGCCGCGGCACGCGCGATCGTCTCCGCGACCTTCCTGCCCCGCCACCCGACGAGCGTTCGCAACGGCTCGTGGAACGCCGCCGCGCGCATGTCCGGGGGCCCGGCTACCACGACCGCGGCTCCCGTGTCGTGCAGCCGGTCGATGAGAAGCGTCATGTCCCGTTCGACGTCGTCGAGACGAGTCACGTGCGTCACGTCGTTCGCACCGATCGCGACGAAGACAAGATCGGGATGCGTCGCGGCGACACGAGGGATCTGATCGGTGAGAACGGTGCGCACCCGCGCGCCCGACACCCCCAGGCTGGTGAGCGTCACGCGCCGGTTGTGCTCCTCTCCCAGGCGCTGCGCGAGCAACACGGGGTACGCGTTGGATACGTCGCCGGCCCCGACGCCGGCCGCGGTCGAGTCGCCTAGTACGACGAGATTGAGCGGGTCACCACCGGGGGGACCGAAGGTCCCGCGGATGTCGAGGACCGGCTCGGTCGGCAGGTAGTCGCGCCGGTACGCGAGAAAGATCTCGACGCCGACGACGAGCCCGAAGAGTGCCGCGCCGGTTGCGAGGAACCTCGCGAGGCGTGCCGCGAAGCGGATCGTCAATCGGCTTCGTCGAGCAGCGCGCGCAGATCGAGTGGCAGGCTAGGCATGCCGAGCGAGCCGTCCGGGTTCACGGACCACTCCTCGCGCGGCCGGTCCCGGTACAGCTCGATGCCGTTGCCGTCGGGGTCGTGGAGATAGATCGCCTCGCTCACGCCGTGATCGGACGCGCCGTCTATCTGCACGTTGTTCTCGAGGAGTCGCTTGAGCGCGTTCGCCAGTTCCCCACGCGTCGGATACAGGATCGCGAAGTGGAACAGACCGGTGGAACGCGCCGGCGGCGGGGCTGCGCCCTTGCTCTGCCACGTGTTGAGGCCGAGGTGGTGGTGATACCCGCCGAACGACAGGAACGATGCCTCCGAGCCGTAGCGCGTGGTGACCTCGAAGCCGAGCGCCGTCGTGTAGAACTCCTCGGCCCGCGCGATGTCGGACACCTTCAGATGAACGTGCCCGATGTGCGTGTCGGGGTGGACCTTCTTGTCTGCCATGGAAGCCTGTGTCTGTGTCATGGAACGGATAACCGAAAGCTTGCCCGAATATTTCGCGGCCAAATCTTCTGCAAGCGCGGGCGTGAAAACGCGGCTATGTGATCACAAAACGGTACCCGGCCGTCCTACCGGGGGTCGGACGCCAGGAGGCCGTAGAGGTAGACGTCGACGGACTCGCCGGCCACGAACGAGCCGCCGCGTTTGATCCCCTCCCGCTGCATCCCCAGCTTCTCGGCGATCCGCCGGCTGGGGTGGTTGTCGAGGTCGGTGACGAGCTCGATCCGGTTCAGCTCGACGACGTCGAAGCCGAAGGCGACGACCGCCCGGGCCGCTTCGGTCACGAGGCCCTGCCCGGCGAGGTCGGTCCGGATCCAGTAGCCGAGGTTCGCGGCGCGCCACAGCTCGTCGTAGCGGTTGAGCCCGATCGTGCCCGCCGGCACCCCGTCGTGGACGAGCACGAAGTCCCACCCGGTGCCCTCGACCCAGCGCAGTTTCGCTTCCCGCGTGAAGGCCTCGACGTGCTCGGCAGACGCGTCTTGCGCCCACGACATGTAGCGCCGCAGCTCGGGCAGCGACGCCTCCACCGCGTCCCACAATCCCGTGGCGTGCTCGGGTGTCGTCGGCTCGAGCTTCAGCCGTGCGGTGTCGATCACGTCGGGCTCGGGCATCGACGCGAACCTACCCCGCGGGCTTGAGCGGGAACGACTTGAGGACCTCGTAGCGCGCGCCCTTCGGCGACATGTGGCTCCGGTACAACTCGAAGCTGGAGACCTCGAACTCGGGCAGGTCGGCGACATCGAGCTCCGGCAACCCGGCCTTGAGTGGGACGGGCAGCTTGAAGCGTGCCAGCGTCAGATGCGGGGTGAACGAGCGGGCCTCGGTCGTGAATCCCAACGGTTCGAGGGAGGCATCGAGGTCCCCGGCCAAATGCGGCAACAAACCGTAGGGATCGTCGAGGCCGACCCAGAGCACGCGCACGCGATTGCGATTCGGGAACGCGCCGATGCTTCCGAGCGACACCGTCTCCGCGTGCCGCCCCGCTGCGACCATCGAGCACACCTTCTCGACCTCCGGCAACAGATCGGGCGGCGTCCCGCCCAGGAACTTCAGCGTCACGTGCTGGTTCTCGATCGGCGCCCAGCGCCCCTTGATCGCCTTGTCGCGGAACGGCGCGATCTCGGCGTCGACGCGCTCGAGCTGGTCGCGCGGCACGGATACCGCGACGAACAGCCGGAGCCGCGTGGGAGACTCTTCAGCCGTCGTTAAAGCACCATCCTTCGTCCGAGGTCGAGGGCCGCGGTTGCAGCGATCGCTCGTATGTTCTCCCGGTCGCCGTACCCGCGCACCGAGCGCACCTCCGTCCGGCCCCCGAAGGTGGCCGCGACGAAGATCGTGCCCGGTGGTTTCCCCTCCTGTTCCGAGGGCCCGGCGACTCCGGTCGCCGCGATACCGAGCTCGACGCCGAGCTTCGCGGCCGCGCCCTCGGCGAGCGCCGCGGCGGCTTCCTCGCTCACGGCCCCGGGGCCGAGGAGTATCGCTTCGTCGACGCCGGCGACGCGCATCTTCGCGTCGTTCGTGTAACAGACGAGCGAACCGGCGAAGAAGTCACCCGAACCACCGGCATGCGTGAGCGCGGAACCGATCAACCCGCCGGTCAGCGATTCGGCGGCGCCTACCTTGATGCCGCGCTGCCGCATCATGTCGCCGACGGCCTCGGCCAGCGTGTCGAAGTTGCCGGCGACGGCGTCGGAGCCGAGGCGTTGCCTGATCGCGTCCTCGACGGGCCTGATCAATCCGATCGCGTCCGCTTCGCCCCCCGCCTTGGCGCTGATGCGGACGCGCACCTGACCGTCTCCCGCTCGGTACGCGATCGTCGGATTGCTCTGAGCCTCGACGATGTCTTCGATCAGCTCGTGGGTGCGCGACTCACCGAGCCCGATCACGAGGACCTCGCGGCTCGCGATCACATCGCCTCCCGAACGGTCGCGCAACAACGGGATCACGACCTTGCCGAGCATCGCCTCCATCTCCCATGGAACCCCGGGCAGCGCGAACACGATGGCTGCGTCGGTCTCGATGTAGAAACCGGGCGCGGTTCCCTCGGCGTCGATCGGGACCGCCCCATCGGGCATGTCCGCCTGACGAAGGTTGGTCTCCGGCATCGAGCGGTTCATCCTCTTGAACACGGACTCGATCTGTTCGATCAGCTCCGGGCGCCGCGAGATGCCGATCCCGAGCGCCTGCGCGATCCCCTCGCGAGTGATGTCGTCCGGGGTCGGACCGAGGCCCCCCGTGACGAGGACGGCGTCGGAGCGGTCGACCGCCCGCGCGATCGTCTCGGCCATCCGATCGAGGTTGTCGCCGACGACGGAGTGGAAGTAATCGTCCACGCCGATGTTCGCGAGCGCGCGCGAGATCTTCTGTGCGTTCGTATTGGCGATCTGCCCGAGGAGCAGCTCCGTGCCGACGCCCACGATCTCGGCCCTCACGACGCGGGCTCCACGACGCGTAGGTAGCCGCGGACGTAATCGAAGCCGGACCACAGGGTCGTTATCAACACCACTCCGATCAGTAGGTGATGCACCGGCGAGATCGCATCCCACGGCAGCAGCCACCAGCTCACCATGATTATCTGCGTCACGGTTTTCGCCTTGGCCGCCGGTGACGCCGGCAGCGCGCCGCCCCTCTGGACGATGCGGATCCTCAGTACCTGCACGACGATCTCGCGCGCGCCGATGACCAGCGCGGCCCACAGTGGGAAGTCGCGTGCGTCGACAAGGACGTAGAGGGCCGCACCGACGAGCAGCTTGTCGGCGAGAGGGTCCATGAACTCACCGAACGCGGACACGGTTCGCCGCCGCCGCGCGATGTAGCCGTCGACCCAGTCGGAGACCGACGCGACCCCGAACGCGACCAGGGATGCCACCGCTGCCGATCGCGATCCCTGGTACGCCAGGAAGACGAACACCGGGACTAACGCGACCCGCATGATGGTTATCGCGTTGGCGGCGTTCATCGAGCGAGGGTACTAAGGGAGGACGCGTGGCAGATGCGAACGTCGAACGGCACATGAACCCGGTCCTCGGGACGATCCTCGTCGTGCTTGGCTTCCTGCTCCATCTGGTCGCGGGGTTCTTCTACCTGGTGTCGGGACTCGTCGTGCCGGCTCCGTGGCTCATCATCCTGTGGATCCTCTGGATCGTGCTTGCGGCCTACGCGGTGCGCAACCGCCATCATCCGTGGCGCGTGTTGGGGACGCCGTTCGTCGCCGGTGGGTTGTGGTTCATCTACGTCGAGGGCGGGAGCCGTCTCTTCGGCTGGACCGCCTAGACCAGGCGCGCGATGAGGTCGGCGCCGTCGGTTGCGGTGATTACCGCGTCGACGTAGTCGCCGACGTGGAGATGTCCCTCGCCGGTCACGCGGATCTCGCCGTCGACCTCGGGGGCCTCCCTCTTCGAGCGCCCGAACCACGTGCCGTCCTCCATGTCGAATCTCTCTACGAGGACTTCGACCTTCTCGCCCACCAGAATCTCGGCGCGTCGTTGCATCGCGGCATCGGCGATACCCGCGACTCGTTCGGCGCGCGCTCGGGCCACCGCCGGCTCCACCTGTGCGGTCATGTCCCGCGAGCGCGTCCCTTCTTCGGGTGAGTAGGTGAACGTCCCGAGCCAGTCGATGTCGTGGTCCTCGATGAACGCGGCGACCTCGTCGACATCGGACTCGTCCTCGCCCGGGAAGCCGAGGATGAACGTCGAGCGGATCCCGGCCAGCGGATCGGCGTCACGGATCCGCGTGATCATCGTGTCGAAGCGATCGCGTCCGCCCCACCGGCCCATCCCGCGCAGCACGCTCGGCGAAACGTGCTGCAGCGACAGATCGAAGTAGCTGACGATGACCTCGGAGCCGAGCATCGTGTCGAGCAGTTCCTCGGTAACACCCTGTGGATGCAGGTACATCAGCCGGATGCGTTTGATGCCGTCGATCGTCTCGAGGTTTTCTAGAAGCTTCGAGAAGTCGCCCTCGCCGGTGTCGCGCCCCCACATCACGGAGTCCTGGCTCACAAGCGACAGCTCGGTGACGCCCTGCGACGCGAGATGGCGCGCCTCGGTCACGATCGTGTCGATCGAACGAGACCGGAACTTGCCGCGCATCAGCGGGATCGCACAGAAGGTGCAGCCCCGGTCGCAGCCCTCGGCGATCTTCACGTACGCCCACGGCGCGCGCCCGAACCGGAGACGCGGGCTCGCGGCGATCGTCGCGTCCCACCACGCGGGATCGAAGCGCGTTCCGGGATCCCCGTGGATCCTCTCGACGAGCCGTCCGCCGGCGACGGCGGCCACGATCTCGGAGATGCGGGGGTACGCGGCGAAGTCGACGAGCGCGTCGACCTCCGGTAACGAGTCGGCGAGCTCATCCGCGCTGCGCGCCACCAGACACCCCGTGAGGATCAGGCCGCGCAGATCACCGGTCTGTTTGAGCTCGGCCAGCTCGAGCACCTCTTGCACCGTCTCGCGCCGGGCTGGATCGATGAATCCGCACGTGTTGACGAGAACCACGTCCGCGTGGGTCGGATCGTCGGTGACGTCGTGTCCGGACGCGCCGAGGATGCCGCCGAGACCTTCCGAGTCGATGGCGTTCTTGGGACAGCCGAGGGTGACGATCGAAACCTTTGACACTTAGCCGGTCGTCTCGATCACTTCGAGGTCGTCGGGGAACTTGAGCGTGATGGGGTCGACGCCGCCCGGGGACCCGAGGTCGTTGCCGTTGACGATCAGCTCGACCCCTTCGGGGAAGCCGAGCACGAGCTCCATCTCGCTTTCGGCCGAGAACAAGCGCGTCTCGCCCAGTGCCATCGTTCCGGAATAGGCCTTGACGCCGTCCGCGGTGACGAGCACCCAGCACTCCGCGGTCGATGCGGTGATCTCGAGATCGATGCCCTCGGCTACAGCGAGGACGGTCTCGCTCGGGGTCGGGGTGGGTGTCGCGGTCTTCGAGGGCTTCGGCGACTTCGTCGGTGACTTGGTCGGCGACTCCTCGATCTGGGCGAGTTGGTCCGCCGGCCTCTCCTTCTCCTCCGGGCCCACGATGACCCCGATCACCGCGAAGAGAGCCAGCAGGCCGCCGGCGAAGAGCGCGGCGAGCGTCCAGTTCGACATGCGGCGCGGCTCTTTCGGCGCGGTCATCGCACCGCGGCGGTCCAGCGCCACCAACTGCCCGGTGTCGAAGTGTCCCCCGCCCCACTTGTGGTCGAACTCGGCCAGCAGAGGCTCCGGATCGACCCTCATGTAACGGGCGTAGGTCTTCAAGAAGCCGCGCACGTACGCGGGCGCGAGGAAGTCGAACTCATCCGACTCCATGCGCATCAGGAAGTCGGCCCTGATCTTGGTGTCCTCGGCGGCGCGATCGATACTGACTCGGCGTCGCCGCCTGGCGGCCCGCAGGTAGGCCCCCATCGTCGGTCGCTGACTCACGGCGCTCCGATTTCGGCTGGCTGGGTGGGAACGGCCATTATAGGGACGCGAAACCCGCTAGCGGATGGGAGTGAACTACAAGAAAGTGCAGGTCAGACGGCGGAAAGCTGTGCCATGAGGCCCCCCGTCCGCTCGGTTCGGCTCGGGGACCATGAGATCGCGTCGCTGCCCGATGCGCTCGGGAGCTTCGGCACCTTCGAGGAGCTGTACCCGTCGGTGCCCGCGGCGGCGTGGGAGAACTACCGCGCGCGCTTCCCCTCGCTCTTCGACGGGGATCGCTGGGTGGTTCCGTTCGCGTCGTTCCTCCTTCGGGGGCCGGGGGCGACCGTGCTCGTGGACACCGGGCTCGGCCCCGACGGCGCGCGGGAGCCGGACTTCATGCCCGACCGTCAGGGGTGGCTGCTGGACTCGCTGGCCGACGCGGGGGCCGGCGTGGACGACATCGACGTCGTGTTCCTCACCCACCATCACACCGATCACATCGGATGGAACACCGTGGACGGGAGGCCGCGCTTTAGTCGCGCTCGCTACGTGACCGGCACGACCGCATGGGAATGGACGCTCGCGAACAGGACCGAGGGCTACATCCGCGATCTGCTGGTGCCGCTCAGCGACGTGCTCGAGCTCGTCGAAGGCGGCGTCGAGATCGCGCCGGGAGTGACGACGATCGCGACGCCGGGCCATTACCCGGGTCACCTCAGCCTCGACGTCGAGTGGAACGGCGCGCGTGCGTTCCTTCTAGGCGACGTCGCGGTGAATCCCGCGCAACTGTCGGACCCGGAGCTGACGTATTCGTTCGACCGGGACCCGGGTGAAGCTGTGGAGACGCGGACGCGCGTGCTGTCGGGGCTCGCGGGACGAGACACGCTCGTGGTGTGTGGGCATTACCCGGACGGGGGCATCGGCCGGCTCGTCGACGACGACGGCCCCGCGCTCTGGACGCCGAGCGGCAACTGAGTCGTGTCTCACGCGACTGATCTGCCACTCGGCGGCAGGGAGCTAGGAGGCGGCTTGTTCTCTTTCGTTGGCGGCTTCTAGTTCGTCGACGGTCATCAGGACGTCGCGCGGCTTGGAGCCCTGGCCCGGCCCCACTACCCCGCGCTGTTCGAGCAGGTCCATGATGCGACCCGCGCGTGCGAAACCCACCTGGAGCTTGCGCTGCAGCATCGACGTCGAGCCGAGCTGCGAGCGCACGACGAGTTCGAGCGCTTCCTGCAGGAGTTCGTCGCCCCCACCGCCGCCGGAAACGCCGCCGGTCGCGCCCGGCACGTTGTCTTCGGCCGTTACGCCCTCCACGTAGTCGGGGTGACCCTGGCGACGCGTGTGACCGACGACCGCGGCGATCTCCTTCTCGTTCACCCACGAGCCCTGGATGCGGCGCGGCTTCGACGAGTTCGCGTGCAGGAACAGCATGTCGCCGTGACCGATCAGGCTCTCGGCCCCGCCCTGGTCGAGGATCACGCGCGAGTCCTGCTGCGACGCGACGCTGAACGCGAGCCGCGACGGGATGTTCGCTTTGATCACACCCGTTACGACATCGACCGAGGGGCGCTGCGTCGCGACGACGAGGTGGATGCCGACGGCGCGCGCCATCTGGGCGATGCGGCAGATCGCGGCCTCGACATCGCGGGGCGCGACCATCATCAGGTCGGAGAGTTCGTCGACGATCACCATGATGTACGGGAGCCGGTGCGGGTCGGGGTCGTCGTCGGAACGCTTGACGACCGCTCCCCTGTCGACGGCCTCGTTATAGAACTCGAGGTTCCTCATGCCGGAATGCGCCAGTGTCTCGTAACGCATCTCCATCTCGCGGACGACCCAGCCGAGGGCCGAGGCCGCCTTCTTCGGCACCGTGACTACCGGAGTCAACAGATGCGGGACGCCCGAGAAGTGCGTGAGCTCGACGCGTTTCGGGTCGATCAGGATCATGCGCACCTGGTCGGGTTTCGCACGCATCAGGATCGACGTGATCATCGAGTTGATGCAGCTCGACTTACCGGAGTTCGTGGCGCCGGCGATCAGCAGGTGAGGCATCTCGGTGAGATTCGCCATCACCGTCTCGCCGGAGATGTCCTGGCCCAGCGCCACCGCGAGCGGATGCGTGTCGCGCTGCGCGACCTTGCTGCGGAGCACATCGCCGAGGGTGACGAGCTGGCGCGTACGGTTAGGAACCTCGATGCCGATCGCGCTGCGACCGGGGATGGGGGCCAGGAACCGAAGCTCGCCGGACGCGAGCGCGTACTTGATCTCGTTCGAGAGTGACAGGACGCGGTTGACTTTTACCCCGGCGCCGAGCTCGATCTCGAAGCGCGTCACCGTCGGGCCCGCGGTGTATCCGGTGACGGCCGCGTCCACGGTGAACTGTTCCAGCGTCTCTTCGATCGTGCGCGTCATGTCGTCGATCGAACGGGCCGAGATCTCGCGCTCGTCGCCCTTCGCGAGCAGCTCCACCGGCGGCAGCTTGTAGGGCTTGCCTGCCGGGGCGGGTAGCCCCGGCATGGCGAGCTGACGCGCCGTCGCGGTCGGCGCATCCGGGTGGTCGTCGTCGATGTCCTCGTAATCCTCGTCGGCTTCCGCCGCCACCTCGTCGTAGATGTCGTCCTCGTAGGAGTCCTCGTACTCTTCGATGTCGTCGATCTCGTCTTCCTCGTCCTCGTCGATCTTGGCGAAGAGGCCCTTCACGAAGCCGACGAACGCGGCTCCGCCGAGCTTCGCCCACGTGACGACGCGGCTCACCGGCGTGCGCGTGATGACCATGAGCC
>JBOGWY010000029.1:0-6595 GCA_050694015.1 Actinomycetota bacterium
CTCTTCATCGAGTAATAGAAGTCGATCTGGAACCGGGGATCGTCGAGGCTACGAGCCATGCTGAGGAACGGCGTGATGCCGATGCCCCCGGCGATCCACACCTGGCGTTCGTTCGACAGGTTGAGATACGAGAACGTTCCGTACGGTCCTTCGACGCGCGCCCAGGTCCCGGGCTCCAGCGATCTCATCGCGTGCGTGTAGTCGCCGACCTCCTTGAACACGATCTTGAGCTCTCGACCCCCCGGCGTCGACGAGATCGAGAACGGGTGGAACTGTTCGTGGCTCTCGCCCGGGCGCAGGGTCACGATCGCGGACGAGCCTTCGAGGACGACCGAGAAGGGGTGTAGGTGTTTGTGCATGGCGTCGGAATAGAACGTCACGAATAGGAACTGGCCGGGCTTGAACCTGAGCGGACGGTCCTCCGGGGTCATGACGATCTCCATGACGCTCTCATCGAGCGGGTGCACGTCGGTGACCCGGAAGTCGTGCCGCTTGACGAGGACGTTGTCGAACAGGGAGCGGTACGCGAACGCGGCCAGCCCCGCGATGGATATCGCGGCGAGGTAATAGGTGAGCGCCGGCGAGTAGGCCTTCGTGCCCGGAGTACGGAAGACGTGGAGCGCTGCGAGGATGAATACGAAACCGAAGGCGCGCTGGACGTACACGAACACCTCGTGGTTGAGGCGTGCGTAGAGGGTCAAGCCGATCGTGATGGTCATCGCAACGAGCGCGACGATGCCCAGCCAGATCGTCCATCCCGCCGACGCGGTGAACAGATCCAGCGCGGAGTCGACCGACAACGTCGCACGGCTCACGATGATGCCGACCGCGTGTCCTAGAAGCAGCAGGAACGCGACCCGTCCGTTGATCTGATGGACGCGGAACATCTTGTCGAGCCCGCCGAAGAACCTGTCGATCACTCCGAGGCGCGCGCCGAGGACGAGGTTGAGGGCGAACGCGCACGTGCCGGCGAGCGCGAGACAAACCGCGATGCTGGTCAGCGTGGTTGCAGGATCGGTGAAACGCTCGTCCAGCGGGCGCGCCACGATCCACAGCACGATGGGGATCGAGCTCAAGACGATCAGCGTGAGGGGGCCGCGCGCCTTCATCGACGCCATAGTCCCGCATCCGCCCTACTCTTGATAGCAGGGCAACAAGAGGAGGACGCAGGATGTTGGGCTCCAACCGGGTCAAGAGCTGGCTGCTGATCGGCGGGCTCGCCGGGCTGTTCGTGGCCGTCGGCGCGCTCGTCGGGGGGGCGCAGGGCGCCACCCTGGCGCTGGTGATCTCGCTCGCGTTCAACGCGGTCATGTACTGGTCGAGCGATCGCATCGCGCTGGCCGCGACCCGCTCGCGCCAGGTCACCGAGGACGAGGCCCCCGAGCTGTACGGGATCGTGCGGGAGCTCGTCATCCAGGCTCAGGCCCCCATGCCGCGCATCTATGTCAGCGAGATGGCACAACCCAACGCGTTCGCGACCGGGCGCAGCCCGGAACGCGCAGCCGTCGCGGTGACCGCGGGGATCCTCGAGATCCTCGATCGCCGCGAGTTGCGTGCGGTGCTCGCGCACGAGCTGTCGCACGTGTTGAACCGCGACATCCTGGTGTCGTCGATCGCGGGGGCGATCGCTTCCGCGTTCACTTACCTCGCCTACATGGTGATGTTCGTCGGCGGTGACGACGACAGCCCGCTGGGCGCGTTCGGGTTCCTGTTCCTGTGGCTGCTCGGGCCCCTCGCCGCGGGCCTGATACAGATGGCGGTGTCGCGCTCGCGCGAGTACCAGGCCGACGAATCCGGTGCTCTCCTGAGCCACGATCCCGAAGGCCTTGCACGCGCGCTCCTCAAACTCGAGTCGACGGCCCGCTCCGTCCCCTCGAACGTGAACCCGGCGGAGGCCCATCTGTTCATCATCAATCCGTTCGCCGGACGCAAGCAGACGCTCATGCGGCTCTTCATGACCCACCCGCCGACCGAGGATCGGGTCAAAAGGCTGCAAGAGATCGCCGGTCGCATCGGGACGTCGCAGGATTTCTAGTCTTCGGCTTTAGTAGTCAGTGGTCCTCGATCTCGAGGGTCGCCGCTTCACTGCGGACGAAGTCGCCGGGCCGTACGCCGTAGAGCTCCTCGAGCTCATCCATCACCGTCGTGACGATCGCTTGCGCTTTGCTCAGCGTCCGGCTCAGGTATTCCATGCCGCGCGCGTTGTCGCCCATCTCGAACCACGCCTTCGCGACCGCCAAGCCTTGCACGATCGAGTCGTGGATCTCCAGTGCGCTCCGCTGGCGCGCGTGAGCCTCCTTGAGTCTCTCTGCTGCAACGTGACCGGTGGCATCGCGCATCAGCGCCATCAGGAGGATCGCTTTCTCAGGGCGTTCGTCGGGTAGCGACGAGAGAGTCAGCTCAACCGGCAGGAGGCCGCCGCTCTTCGTCTGCGCCACCGCGCGCATCGGCGCGCCGGTGTCGACGATCCGTCCTTGTCCGCTCTCCCGGTAATGCTGTAGCCCGGCGCGGTGCGCTCCGACGAGGTGAGGCGCGACGAGGCGGTGAAGGAACATCTCGAGGGCTTCGTCGCGGGAATAGCCGAACATCTCCGTGGCGCCGTCGTTCCACAGCAGGATCCGCTCCGAGTCGGCGTCGGCCACGATGACCGCGTCGCGCACGTGTTCGAAAAGGCGTCCGATACCGAAGTCCTGGGGTTGGGCGGCGGAGGCCATCCGCAGAGACTAGAACGGTGGCAACCTAGGCACATGAGGAGACGAGCCATCAGACGGATCGGACTGCTGAGTACCGCCGTGCTGCTCGCGTCCGTGGCTCCGGTCACGACGGCCGGCTCGCAGGAAACCTTCTTCGCCGAGGTCTCTCGACTCTCGCCCGCCCTGAAGGAGAGGATGCGCGGAGTCTCGTGGCACGAAGGGTGTCCCGTGCCGCTCCACAAGCTCCGGTTGATGCGTGTGAGCTTCCACAATTTCGACGGCGAACGTCGCATCGGGCGGTTGGTAGCCCATCGCGACGCGACCGATGCGATGGTCGCCGCGCTGCGATCGATGTGGCGGAACGACTTCAGGATCCGGCGGATGCACCTCGTCGAGACCTATGACGGCAACGATCGTCGCACGATGCGCGCGGACAACACGTCGGCGTTCAATTGCCGCTTCGTCGCCGGTACGACCCGGTGGTCTCAGCATGCCTACGGCCGCGCTATCGACATCAACCCCGTCGAGAACCCTTACGTCGGGAGCGACGGGTCCGTGTCACCGCGCGAGGGCCGGGAGTATGTCGACCGCTCACAGCGACGGAGGGGCATGATCCACGACGGCGATCCCGTCGTACGGGCGTTCCGCCGGCAGGGATGGGGCTGGGGCGGTCACTGGAGCTCGTCCAAGGACTACATGCACTTCTCGGCGACGGGAACCTAGCCGAGGGCTAGGGGAGCGGCTGCCAGTCGGCGTCGACCTCGAAGCGGTTCGGCGTCTGCGTCAGGTTGCGCAGATCGGAGCCGTTCGTGCGCATCCGGAAGATGTCGCCGCTACCCTCGCCGCGCGATCTCGTGAACGCGATGAAGCGGCCGTTCGGTGAGAACACCGCGCCGAACTCGTCCCTTCTCACCGTGGTGGTGAGCCTGTCGACGCCGGCCCCGTCTGGATCCATCGTGAACATGTCGCAATCGGATTCGAAGCCGCAGCGGCTGAACACAAGTCTCGTACCGTCCGGTGACCACGAGGCCGACACGTCCTGGCGCCGGTTGTCGGTAAGCCGCGTCTTGTTAGTCCCGTCCGCGTTGATCGTGAAGAGTTCGATGTCGCCGCCACGACCCCGGGGCGCCCGGTCGTAGACGATCACGTCGTCGACGCTCCACTCGGGTGCCACCTCGTCGGCCTTGCGCGTATCGGTGAGACGTGTTTCGTCTCCCGTGGTGACGTCGATGATGAACAGGTCGCACTGGAACCGGCACTTCTCGTAGACCGCGTGCCGACCATCGGGTCCGAATGCGGGCTGGAACTCATCTGCGGTCGTGTCCGTCAGCTGCGACTCGTCGCTTCCGTCCGCGTCGCTGATGAAGAGGTCGACATGACCGTTACCGTCGGTACGACCGAAGACCAGGCGCGTGCCGTCGGGCGACCAACTCGCGCCGAATTCACTGAGCCCTGGTTGTGTGACCCGCGTTGGATCCGACCCGTCGGGTTCCATAGACGCGAGGAAGGTGAGGCCCGAGAAGGCGCCACGGTTGAAGATGATCCGGCCGTTACGCCCCGGGAACGTCGCCCCTGCGCCCGTCGGCGTGAGTGCGATCACCACAAGAGCACCGAGTACGACGGATCCGATCCCGAGTCGTTTCTTCATCGAGCCGACCTCCCAGATTGGACAACCCGGTCAGTCTGTTGTCCGGCGGCGAGCACCACAAGGGACTTGGGGATACAAAGGTCGGATGCGAGCGATGGTGATCCGAAACTTCGGTGGGCCCGAGATGTTCGAATCGAGGGATCTCCGGCGCCCGGACCCGCGTGCACGTGAGGTTCTCGTGCGTGTGGTGGCTTCGTCGGTGAACCCCGTCGACACGAAGATCCGTGCGGCGGGGTCGTGGGCCGGAGTGGTTCCTCCCGCAGTGATCGGCTACGACGTGTCTGGGGTCGTGGAGGACGCGGGCCGAGAAGTGACCGACCTGGCCATCGGCGACGAGGTGTTCTTCACGGCCGAGATCTTCGGTAACCCTCACGGGTGCTACGCGGAGTTCACCGTCGCGGATACCTCGATCGTCGCGCGAAAGCCGCGTTCGCTGACCCACCACGAAGCAGCTGCGCTGCCTCTCGCGGGAGGGACCGCGTGGTACGGGCTGATCGAACGGGCGCAGGTACGCGCCGCTGAAAGCGTCCTCATCCATGGGGCCGGGGGAGTGGGCTCGCTCGCGATCCAGATCGCGAAGGCCGCGGGAGCGCGCGTCGTCGCGACGTCGGGGGAGTCGACTCTGGAACTCGCTCGCGAGCTCGGAGCCGACGAGGTGGTGGATTACAGGGATGGGGATCTCGTGGGCGCCGTCGATCGTGTCAGCGGAGGGCGAGGCGTCGACGCCGTGATCGACACCGCCGGCGGAGACAACCTGCCGCGCAGCATCGAGCTCACTCGTCCGTTCGGTCGCATGGTGTCGGTCGTGGGGGTCAAGGGATCGCTCGATGCTGCCGGCGTGAAGAACCTCACCGTTCATTACTTCTTCCTGCCGCGCGCCAAGGGGAAGATCGAGGCACTGGCCGACCTCGCCGATCGCGGCCTTCTCCGGCCCGTGATCGACCGCGTGATGCCCCTCGAGGAGGTGGCCGAGGCGCACCGTTCGGTGGAAGCAGGGGGTCTCAAGGGCAAGATCGTCCTGTCGGTGAGCAACGCTCCCTAAAGGAGTTCAGGGCCCCCCGGCGAACCTGAGCGGGTAACCCCTTGCTTTGTTGTGCCCGGCGAAAGGTACCCATGGTCTCGCTCCCTCCGAAGTCCGCGATCCCTGTTGCCCTCCTCGTGGCGACGGCCCTGATAGCTCTCGGCACGGGAAGCGCCACGGCGTTCCCCGAGTGGCCGGGGATGGAAACCAAGGACTGGCGCAGCGACACCCGCGCCGAGACCCCCGAGGACCGCTTCGCGATGGCGGGTGGTTGCTACGTGATCCGCGGAGCCGGTGCCGGCTACGTGGTCCGTGACGGCGACGGGTTCGCCGCATCCGAGTCGTCGGCCGCGGCCGCGGAGCCGTTCCACTTCCAGGCCACCGACCTCGGGCGCTACCTCCTATTCGCAACGGACAACGACTTCGTCGCCGCCGGTGAAGGGATCGTTGGTCAAGCCGCGTACGGCGTCACCGACAGTCACCCGGGCCAGGTGGTCGGAGGCGTCGCACTCGAGCAGACCGACGCGGCCGCAGACACGCTCGCGGACAGCGAGGCGAATCGCGCGTCGGGACGAGGCGAGTCGGTGATCTCCGCGGAGGCCCCCGGCGATCTGGCCGACTGGAAGATCGATGAAGCCTCAGATGGCACGTTCGTGGTGACCCTGCCCGAGACCGACCAGGCACTCGTCGTGACCGAGGGCGGGCAACTCGATCTCGTCGACGGCCCCGCCGGAACGCCGTTCGCCTTCGAGCTCACCACGGGTTGCGTGGAGTTCCCCGAGATCGAGGTCGATGTCGAGGGCCCGGTCGTCGGTGGCGAGACGTCGTTCCAGGAGGTGCGCGGGTACGTCGACGCTCATCTCCACATGATGGCGTTCGAGTTCCTCGGGGGGCGCGTTAGATGTGGGCGACCGTGGCATCGCTTCGGCGTCGAGCACGCGCTCGTCGACTGTCCCGACCACGAACCCAACGGTCACGGCGCCGTGCTGGAGTCGGTGCTCAACAGGTTCCGCACGAACCCGGTGCAGGGACACAACACCGATGGGTGGCCGACGTTCGAAGGGTGGCCGACGCACTGGAGCCTCACGCACGAGCAGATCTACTACAAGTGGATGGAGCGCGCATGGCGCGGCGGACTCCGCATGTTCACCAACCTGCTGGTCGACAACAACCAGCTCTGCAAGGTTTATCCGTTCAAACGGAACAGCTGTAACGAGATGGACGGCGTCCGGC
>JBOGWY010000030.1:0-6299 GCA_050694015.1 Actinomycetota bacterium
GAGAAGTGGTCCCACGTCATGAGTGTCGAGGGGACGCCGGGCGGTCGGACGCTGACTAAGCCACGGCCCGGTCACGCCGACCTCCCCGGGATGCTGAAGTACGACTTCGACGACGCCCGCGACGTCCTCGAACGGGCGAGCGCGCGTGAGACCGCGGCGCGGGTCGCGATCGCGACCGTGGCGAAGAGCATGCTGGCGCAACTCGGCATCACCGTGATCTCGCACATCCTTCAGATCGGTGCGGCCGCGGTTCCGGACGACGCGCGGAGGCCCGGCCCCGACGACCTCGAGGAGATCGACGCGTCCGCGGTGCGATGCTTCGACGCGGCGACGTCGGAGGCCATGGTCGCGGAGATCGAACGCGCCGGAGCGGACGGCGACTCGCTCGGTGGGATCGTCGAGGTGATCGCGTTCGGAGTGCCCGCCGGTCTGGGCTCACACGTGCACTGGGACCGGAAGCTCGACGGCCGCCTCGCGCACGCGCTGATGGCGGTTCCGGCGATCAAGGGCGTCGAGATCGGTGATGGTTTCGAGGTTGCCGGAAAGCGCGGCTCGGAGTCACACGACGAGATCCAGGTCGGTCTCGCCCGAGCGACCGACCGTGCCGGCGGTACGGAGGGCGGGATGTCTATGGGCGGCACCGTGCGCGTGCGCGCCGCCATGAAACCGCTGTCGACCCTGAAGAAACGACTCCAGACTGTGGACATGTCGACCGGCAAGAGCGCCGAGGCGTTCCAGGAGCGCACCGACGTGTGCGCCGTCCCCGCGGCCGGCGTGGTGTGCGAGGCCGTCGTCGCGCTGGTACTGGCCGATGCGGTTCTGGAGACGTTCGGAGGCGACACCATCGATGACGTGAAGGCAGCCGCGGCCCGGCGGGCGGAGCGAGTAACACGACGGGGTCATCCACGGGGGCCGGACGACAACGGATGATCGTCCTGGTCGGCTTCATGGGGGCCGGTAAGACCTCGGTCGGCGAGCTGGTGGCATCGAAGCTCGGTCTCCCGTTCGTAGACACCGACGCAGTGGTCGAAGCGCGCGCCGGCCGCTCGATCGCGGAGATCTTCGATGCCCAAGGCGAAGACGCGTTCCGGGACCTCGAACGAGAGGTAGCGCGCCAGGCGCTGACCGGCCCGGATGCCGTGGTCGCGTTGGGAGGTGGCACGCTCGGCGATCCCGGGGTACGCGCACTCGTAGCCGACGTGACCGTCGTTCATCTCGATGTCTCGTATGCAGAGGCGTTGAAACGAGTGGGGACCGACGACGGCCGTCCCATGCTGCGACGCGACCCCCGCGGTGTCTACGACGAGCGCGCCGACGTCTACAGGGCGTTCGCCGACATCACGGTCGCGACGGATGGACGAACGCCGGACGAGATCGCCGTCGAGCTCGCTCGCAGGGTCGGGGGTGCCGTCGACGCGGAGGAGGAACGGCGCGTCCTCGTGGACCTCGGCGAGCGGTCCTACGAGATCGTTATCGGACGAGCCCTAGCGGCGCGGTTGGGCGAGATCATCCCGTCGTTCCCGGACGCAGAGAAAGTCTTCTTCATCACCCACCCGAGCCGTTACACGCAGGCTCGACCTGCGTTCGAATCGCTCCAGACGCGCAGCCTCGCCGTCGGCATCCTCATGATCCCCGAGGGCGAGGCCACGAAATCCCTGGAGAACGTGGCGTCGCTGTACGAGAAGCTCGCCGCGGCCGGCGCGCATCGGCACGACGTCGTCGTCACCTTCGGCGGTGGGGTGGTGTCCGACGCCGCCGGTTTCGTTGCCTCGACGTATGCCCGCGGTATGCCACTGGTGCATGTCCCTACGACGCTCCTGGGCCAGGTCGACGCCGCCATCGGGGGTAAGACCGGCGTGAACCTCCCTCAGGGAAAGAACCTCGTCGGGACGATCTATCAACCGAGCATGGTCGTGTGCGATGCCGATCTGCTCGTGACGTGTCCGCCAGAGGAGATCCGCAGCGGGCTCGCCGAGGTCATCAAGTACGGGTTCATCGCCGAACCCGATCTCCTCGACTTCGTCGAGACGAACGCCGGCACGCTCGTTGCGGGTGACCCGCGCATGTACGTTGAGATCGTCGCTCGGTCGGTGGCGATCAAGGCCGCCGTGGTAGCCGGTGACGAACGCGAGGGTGGGATCCGCGCGCACCTGAACTACGGGCACACGTTCGCGCATGCCATCGAGCTCAACGAGAACTTCGGCGGGATCCGGCACGGCGAAGCAGTCGCTCTCGGCATGATGGCCGCCGCCTACCTGGCCCGCGAGATGGACCGTATCGACGACCATGTTCTGGCCCTGCACCGGCGGGTCCTGTCCTCCGTCGGATTGCCGGTAACCGCGTCCCTTAACCTCGATAGCCTCGAGGCCGCGTGGCGACTCGACAAGAAGTACCGCCGCGGGGTTCGATTCGTGTTGCTGGCCGACCTCGGGAAACCGGAAGCAGATGTAGAGGCGCCGCGAGAGGCGCTGGAGAAGACGATCGAAAGGCTCGCTACGTGAAGTTCCTGGTGATCCATGGACCCAACCTGAACCTGCTCGGAACGCGCGAGCTCTCGGTGTACGGAACGACGACGCTCGACGACATGAACAAAGAGATACAGGTGGCGGCCGAAGAGCTGGGCGTCGAGGTCGAGTTCCACCAAACGGCACGCGAGGGAGGGATCATCGAACTGCTTCACTCGGGGATCGACTCCTGTGACGGCGTCGTGCTCAACCCGGCGGCTTACTCGCACACGTCACGTGCGATAGCCGATGCGATCCGTGCCGTCCCGTTCCCGGTGATCGAGGTACACATTTCGAACATCCACGCGCGGGAGCCGTGGCGCCGGCACTCGGTGACCGCGGAAGCCGCGGCGGGCGTTGTCGCGGGCCTCGGGGTCGGTTCTTACATCGCGGCCCTCAATGCGCTGAAGCGGATGGTTAGTTGATGGACTACATCGAGCGCCTCGAGCGAGTCCGACGCTCGCTGGGAGAGCACGAGCTGGACGCGCTCCTCGTCACCAACCTCACGAACGTCCGCTACCTGACCGGATTCTCGGGTACGAACGGCCAGGTGTTGATCGCGGATAGCGGCGCTTGGTTCCTCACGGATCCGCGTTACGCGGCCCGCGCCGGAGATCTCGTGACCGGTGCCGAGATCGTGATCTATACGAACGGTTTGGCCCCGACCGCGTCGGAACGCCTGAGCGCGCTGAAGATTGAGCGTCTCGGGATCGAGGCTCGCACCGTGACGGTCGCCGACCGCGACGATCTCGCCGAGAAGCTGCCGTCGCAGCTCGTCCCGGTCCGTAACGTGGTCGAGGAGCTCCGCCGCACCAAGGATCCCGAGGAGGTCGCGGCGCTGACCGCCGCAGTGCGCGTGGCCGACGAGGCGTTCTCGTGGGCGCTCGAGCGGTTGTCCCCGGGTGCCACCGAGCGGGAGGTGGCGTTGGACCTCGAGGTGCGGATGCGCACGACGGGTGCCGATGATGTGTCGTTCGAGCCGATCGTTGGCTCCGGCCCCCTCTCCGCCCACATCCACCACAGCCCCAGCGATCGCACCTTCGAGAAGGGTGACCTCGTCCTGATGGATTTCGGGGCCCGCCTCGACGGGTACTGCAGCGATATGACGAGAACGATCGTGCTCGGACCCGCGACCGACGAGCAACGGCGGCAGTACGAGATCGTCCTCGCGGCACAGCAGGCCGGCATCGACGCGGCGCGTGCGGGAGTGAAAGGTGTCGACGTCGACGGGGCCGCTCGGGCGGTTGTGGTCGAGGCCGGTGAGGGCGACAACTTCCCTCACAGCCTGGGGCACGGCGTCGGGCTCGACATCCACGAGACGCCGGCACTGCGATTGTCCGACGAGCCGTTGAAGGCCGGGGAGGTCGTGACCATCGAGCCGGGCGTCTACGTGATAGGCACGGGCGGCGTGCGGATCGAGGACTGCGTGCTGATAGAGGAAGACGGAGCACGCGTCCTAGGTTCCGCACCCAAAGACACGCTTATCGAGCTGTAGAGGAGTCTTACAGGGATGATCAGCACGAACGACATGAGGCCCGGGCAGACGCTCGACATCGGCGGCAACCTCTTCACGATCGTGAATTACCAGCACGTCAAGCCGGGCAAGGGCCAGGCGTTCGTCAAGACGAAACTCAAGAACATCAAGAGTGGCGCCGTCACCGACAAGACCTTCCGGGCCGACGAGAAGGTCAACCTCGCGGTACTGGACAAGCGCGAGATGCAGTTCCTCTACAAGGAGGAGGCCGGTCTCGTGTTCATGGATCAGGAGACCTACGACCAGATCCACGTCGATCCCGACCTCCTCGGGGACGCGGCCCAGTTCCTCGTCGACGGCACGGTCGTGCTGGTACCGGTTTACGAAGGGACGCCGGTGGGGGCAGAGATGCCGCCGAACGTCGAGGTCGAGATCACCGAGACCGACCCCGGCTTCAAAGGCGACCGCGTGTCGGGCGCCCTTAAGCCGGCGACGGTCGAGACCGGCGCGATCGTGCAGGTTCCGCTGTTCCTCGAGAAGGGCGACCGCATCAAGGTCGATACCCGCACCGGGCAGTACGTCAGCCGCGCTTGAGCTTCCACTAGTGCAAGCTCGTCGTGCCGCGCGTCGACTGGCTCTCGACGTGCTGTACGAAGCCGAGATCCGCGACGTCCTGCCGCGCGATGCCTTCGAGCTGCGCCGGTCCGGAGGGTGGGTGCTCCCCACCACAGATGATGAAGCGAGCCCGGAGGAAGCCGGCGAGGAACCGACCGAGGAAGCGCTGGCGTACGCGCGCTACCTGACCGAAGGGGTTGAGGATCATCACGCCGACATCGACGAGCTGATCACCCGCTACGCCGATCGGTGGGCTATCCAACGCATGCCGGTGGTCGATCGCAACGTGATCCGCATCGCTCTGTTCGAGCTCTTGTGGGCCGACGACGTCCCGGTCGCCGTCGCGATCAACGAGGCCGTCGAGCTGGCGAAGTCGTTCTCGACCGACGACTCGGGCCGCTTCGTCAACGGCCTGCTGGGTCGCATAGCCGAAACGGAACTCTCACGCTGATGTAAGGTGCCCGAAACGTCCTTTAAATCGGCCCCGTGAGGCCGGAAAGGGGTGCCTGATAGTGCTACACGCGTGCGCTTCCCTCGCTCGGGGAGGCGTTTTTTAGTGCCGCAAGGGACGTCCCAGCCGGACCGGGACCCCCGCTTCGTCGTCAAATCCACCGCCATGGAGCCCGATGAGATCCGCCGGGCCCTCCTCCGGGTGGCCCACGAGATCGTCGAGGGTAATCGCGGCACCGACGACCTCGTCCTCGTCGGCATCCGGACCCGCGGCGCTCCTCTCGCCGACCGGCTCGCCACGTCGATCGCCGAGTTCGAGGGCGTCGACGTACCGTCCGGGGCGCTCGACGTCACGCTGTATCGCGATGACGTCGCGTTGCGCCGGCCGCGAGGCCTCGAATCCACCACGGTTCCGGCCGATCTCGACGGACGTGTCGTCGTGATCGTCGACGACGTCCTCTACACCGGGCGCACGATCCGCGCCGCCTTCGACGCCATCCTCGATCTCGGCCGTCCCCGTGCGATCCGGCTTGCCGTTCTCGTCGATCGCGGCCATCGCGAGTTCCCGATCCGTGCCGACTACGTCGGCAAGAACCTGCCCACCTCGTCCAACGAGATCGTGAGGGTCAACGTCGCTGAGATCGACGGCGCCGACGCCGTCTTCATAGGGGAGTACAACTCGTGATCAAGCACCTGCTTTCTATGGATCAGCTGTCCGCGGACGACATCACCCGCGTCCTCGATACGGCCGAGTCGTTGCAACAGGTCACATCACGGCCGATCAAGAAGCTCCCGACGCTACGCGGGCGCACGGTGTGCAACCTCTTCTACGAGGCATCGACGCGCACACGCATCTCGTTCGAGCTGGCGGCGAAGCGTCTCTCGGCAGACGTGATCAACTTCTCGGCCGACGCGAAATCTTCGGTCGCGAAGGGGGAGAGCTTCAAGGACACGGCATGGACGCTCGAAGCGATGGGCGTGGACGCGATCATCGTCCGTCACGGCTCCTCGGGCGCACCGCATCAGCTCGCCCGGTGGGTGAAGGCGAGTGTCATCAACGCGGGTGACGGCGCGCACGAGCATCCGACGCAGGCGCTGCTCGACCTCTTCTCGATACGGGAACGGTTCAAGGAGCTCGAGGGGCTCAAGGTCGCGATCGTCGGCGACATCGTCCATTCGCGCGTCGCCCGGTCCAACGTGAAGGGGCTCGTCACCATGGGGGCCGAGGTGACGCTCGTCGGCCCGCCGACGCTGAT